>NZ_PEGF01000002.1:328371-656743 GCF_002742635.1 Caulobacter sp. X
CCGATGCCTGGGTCGGTGCGGCCCGGTCTGCCCGTTTCGACACGCCCCGCATAGCGCCACAAGCTGTCGGCGTCCTTCGTGTCGGTCAGAGTGAAATCGTACCACAGGTCGCTGGCGGCGAGATGGAGGCCGATTTCACGCTGTTCGCCGGGCTTCAAGGCGATCGTCTGCTGACGCGGGGCGCCCGAAGCGACAGGATAACGTGGGTCCACGCCAAGGCTGAGCACCGCCTCGGCCGAGCCGTCATTGCGCAGGTTCAGAAAGACCTTTGCGGCGGCCGGGTCTTCGCGCAGGGCGACCCGGACATAGCCCGTTTTGGACGGACGGCCGCGGAAATGGCGATAGAAGCCGTCGGGGCCGTGAACGACCAGATCGTAGGCTTCCTTGTCCTTGTGGTTCCAATGCGCCGCCGTGTGGCTTTCGCCGGCGACCAGCGTGTAGTGCCAGGGCGGGCTCAGACCGTAGGGGGCATAGTCGTGGATGGTGAAGACCGCGGCGTGACCACCGGTGTTGGCGAGATCGATCAGCAAATCTTCCCCGTCCGGCCGCAGGTCCGCCCCCAGACGATAGGGCAGAGGTCGCGCCAGTCTTTGCGCGCGAGGCTGCTCGGCGGGGGTCTGGACGGCGGGGATTTTCAGGGCGGGCTGCTGCGCCGCGTGGGCCAAGCGTTGCGTGTAGTCGTCGGTGGACGGCAGATCGAGGCCCCGCGTGTCCGCGTTCGGCGTCTTGAAATCGAAGCATGAGGTCAGATCGCCCGACACGGCCCGTCGCCAGTCGGAGATATTCGGCTCCTTCACGCCGAAGCGCTTTTCCAGGAACTTCAAGGTCGAGGTGTGGTCGAACACCTGAGAGCAGACATAGCCGCCGCGGCTCCAGGGCGAGACGACGATGGCGGGAACGCGGATGCCAAGGCCCAAGGGCTGAAGGCCTCGGACGCCGGGGTGGGGATGCTTGTCGTAGTCTTTGAACTCGCCGGCCACGCTGACGCCGCTATGGCCGCGCGTCGCGTCGGCGGCGGGCATCGGCGGCAGCATATGGTCGAACAGGCCGCCCGCTTCGTCGTAGTTGAGGATGAAGACGGTCTTGGAGAAGACGTCTGGATGATCGACCAGGGCTTCGATCAGCTTGGCGGTTAAGTTCTCGCCGTCCGCCGGCGTCCATTGCGGGTGCTCGGACAGCGCCGCGGCGGTGACGATCCACGACACCTGCGGCAGCCGTCCGGCGGCGATATCGGCGCGGAACGCCTCGACGAGCTGCTTGCCGTCGGACCGGGTGCGGTCCGGCCCCTCCTTATGCTCGGACACCCACGAGCGCCCGCGCCGGTAGAGGTTGGAGGTCTTGTCGCAGGGGCGGAAGGGCTTGAACACCGACAGGATGTTGTCGCCGAAATTGTCGTATTCCTGATAGACCTTCCAGCTTATCCCCGCCGCCTCCAGACGCTCGGCGTAGGTCGTCCACTCGTAGGCCTTGATCGGCTTATCCGTGGCCATGTCGGCCGACGGGGTTTCGTCCTCGCCGTAGTTGCTCATCACCGGGTCGCCGCCCACGTGACCGCCGCCATTACAGCCTGTCCACAGATGCAGGCGGTTGGGATAGGTCTGGGTCAGGGTCGAGCAGTGATAGGCGTCGAGGATCGTGAAGGTCGAGGCCAGGGCGTGATAGAAGGGTAGGTCCGTGGCCTTGTAGTAGGTCATCCGGTGCTGCAGCTGGCGTGAAACGCCCCACTGATCGAACCGCCCGCCATTGACGATGATCGTCGCGGCGGTGTGTCCCTGATCGGCGCCGTCGACCACATAGGCGTTGGCGGTCTTTGAATCCGCCCAGTAAGGTTGCACATAGCCGTCCGGGTGCTGATCGCTTGGCTGGCGCCAGACCGTGTGTCCGTTGCGCAGGCGCAAGGGGCGCGGGTCGCCCAGACCGCGCACGCCGGGGAAGCTGCCGAAATAGTGGTCGAAGGCGCGGTTCTCCTGCATCAGGATCACCACGTGCTCGACGTCCATGATCGTGCCGGTGCGGTTGTTGGCTGGAGTGGCCATGGCCTTTTCCAGCGTCGCCAGCGTGGCGGCGCTCAGGCCAACGGCGCCCAGCGCCTTGAGGACATGGCGGCGGTCAGCGGTCATGGCGACCTCCCTCAGCTACGAGTCAGTCACTGAACTCAAGGCGCCGACGACCAGCCATCCTGGCCCTGATCGCAGGCGCCTGGAGGTCATGCCCGCTCCGATGTTCATAATGTTGGTTTATGATGCTTGGATCATAATTCTAGATCATCATGATCTTGTGACGCTTGGCGGCTTAAGCGCTCAGCGCCGTCACGAGGTGGCGCTCAAGGAATTTTTCGAGGCTGTCAGTGACCGCGTCCTTGTCCTTGGCGAGTTCATCGATCCGGCGCAGGGCGATGGCTTGATCGGCGAAGGGATTTTGCAAGAAGGCCAGCTGTTCGGCGCTGCTCATCGCGCCGCCTTGCAGCGCGAGAGAGATGCGCGAGTCCTTCGAAAGGGACTCTTGATAGCCTGGCTCCACGCTGCAGAGGTAGCGCTTGGCGGCGACATGCAGGCGGATGGGTTCGCTGACGGCCTTGGGGAAGCGCGCCGCCGCCCAGTCCGCCCCTAGAGCTTCGTGCAGATCGTCGACGCCCTCTTCGGCGGGGGCTTCGCCCAGATCGTGGATCATGTGCCCGACGTCATGCAGCAGGCAGGCGATCACGAGGGGCGACGACAACGCCTGCGCCTCGGCATGGGCGGCCGACTGAAGGGCGTGCTGAAGTTGGTTGATGCCGTACAGGCCGTAGGGGCGCCGGGCGTTGCCCAGATAGATGTCCTGAATTTCGTTGCGAAGGACTTCAGCGAGGGGCGGCGTTGTCATAAAAATATCAAATCCATCATGTGATGACATTCAATATTTTTATACTGTATCCTTCCTTAGGCCAGCAAGGCGAATAAAGGCCGAGACAGCTGGGATTTCCATGTTTTCGCGCAGGGTGACGATGTAGACGCCGCCGGTGCGCGGGAGACCGTGAACGGGCAGGGCCTTGAGCCGAGCGTCATGGCCTGTCTCGCCGTCCAGAATGCAGCCGAACCCGATGCCGTGGGCGGTCGCTTCCTTGACCGCTTCGCGGCTCTCGACGATGAAGCCTCGTTCCACGCTGTTGGCGCTTCGGCCCAGCGCGATTTCGGTCAGGGCGCGCGTTACCGAACCCTCCTCCCGCAGGACCAGGGGCAGGCCGCCCAGCTCGCGGGCGTCGATGTGGTCGCGCTGGGCGAAGGGGTGGTCGATCGGGACCATCAGGTTCAGGGACTGTTCGAACACCAGATGGCAGGCCAGAACCGGATCGGGCTCCAGAAGCGAGATGATCGCCACGTCGGCGCGGCATTCCATCACGTCCTGCGTCAGGGAGCGCGTATTGCCCAGCCGGGTGGAGATCTCGATATCGGGATAGGTGCGCCGAAACTGACTGATCAGTTGCATGGTCGCCGGCGGCGTTGAGAAGCCGATCGACATGCGTCCCCGCTTCAACCCGCTGAAGAGGTTGGCGGTCATCTCGAAGTCATCGACGCGACTGATGACCAGCCGCGCCCGCGTGTAGAGCTCGCGCCCAGCGTCGGTCAGGTTCTGGTTCTGGGTGCGCCGGTTCAGCAGCCGAACGCCGCAGATCTGCTCCAGCGCGTTGATCTGATTGGAGATGTTGGGCTGAGAAACGCCCAGCACCGCGGCCGCGCGCGAGAAGGAGCCTTGATCGACGACGGTGACGAAGGCCTTCAGGGCCCCGATCGACAGGCTGCCGGTCTCACGGCGACGGCTACGCTCGACGCCATCCTCGGGCGAAACGGCCATGATTCTCTCTTCGATAGGTGACAGGTCCGGACCATACAAATCGGGACCGGAAACTCAAACAGACCTCGCCGCGAGCGGCAGTCACCGGCCTCGCGGCCAAAGAAAAGCCCTTCCGGCGCGAGCCGGAAGGGCAATGAAGAAGATCGGGCCGGATTAGTAAGAATAGGCGACCCGCAGGATGAAATTGCGGCCCGGCTCCATATAGTCCTTCTGATAGGTCGGGTTCTTGCCCTTGGTCGTGTAGTAACGGTGGCCGTCCAGGATGTTCTGCACGTCGAAATCCACCGTCAGGCCGTGACGAATGTTGTAGCGGGTATGCAGGTCAAGGGACTTGTTGGGTTGCACCCATTTGTCGACCGCGTTGTCGCGCGTGTCTTCGATATAGGCGCCTTGGTACTGATAGCTGAGTTTGGCCTCGATGCCGTACTTCTGATAGGTCAACGCGGTGTTGTAGATCAGGTCCGGCGCCTGCAGGAACGAGATCGGGTGGCCGCGACGATAGGCCAGGCCCGTTTCAGCCTCGGACGTCTGGGAGGTGATGTTGGCTTCGACGCCGAAGCCGTCGAACGGCGCCGAGAGCCCCTGGAACGACTTGATCAGGTTCAGCTCCACGCCGGTAAGGGTCGCCTTCTCGCCGTTCTGCGGTTGGGTGATGGTGATGGAGCCTTCCTTGGTGTCGGCGTTGACCGACCGCCCGTTGGTGAAGATGAAGTTCTTCATTTTCTTGTGGAAGACGCCGATCGACACCACGCTGGAACGATCCGGATACCATTCGGCCGACACGTCGAAATTGACCGACTCGCCGGGCTTGAGGTCCGGATTGCCGCGGCTGATGGCGATGATCTCCTTGGTCGCCGGATCGCGGGTCACGCTTTCGCCTCGCGAGATGTTCGAATATTCCGGACGCGAGAAGCTGGTCCAGATCGCGCCGCGATAGACCAGGGTTTCACCCTGGCGGTAGACGGCGGTGATGCTGGGCAGGACGTTGGTGTAGTCCCGGTTCGTCTTGCCGAAGCCCGACGTCGTCGCGTCGCTGATCCATGTGGTGGTCTCCACCTTGGTGTGTTCGACGCGGGCGCCCCCGACGACCTCGAGGCTCCCCGACCGGAGGTGGGCCAGGGCGTAGCCGGCGTAGATGGTCTCCGAGCCTTTCTTGTCGTCCTTGTTCAGGTCCGCGGTCGAGTAGGTCACCGGGTTGGCGGCGCGGGCGGCGTTGACCGCGGCGATCACCCGATCACGGCTCAGGATCGAGCCGTAATAGTAGCGGTCCTTGAAGAAGCCATCGACCTGACGCTCGACCAGGCCGGAGGCCGCCAGCGACTTGCCGGCCAGCGGCGTGCCCGAAAGGTCGCCTTCCCAGATCGGGGTGGCGTCGTACTCGCGCTCCGACTTCAGATACTTGAAGCCGCCCTTGACGTAGTCGAACAGGCCGCTGACCTCATAACGCGCGTCGAACTTCAGCGCGGTGCGGGCGTCCGACTGCTTGTCCTTGTTCATCGACGCGCCGTCGAACGGCAGCAGGTCGTCGCGATGATCGACATTGGCCGCGTAGGCCGGAAGCTGCGCCATGGGGAAGCGCGGATCGGCCGACGACCACAGGATGCCGGTCGAGGTGAACATCGGATCGGTCGAGCACTTATCGCAGTTGTAGCCAATGCCGTAGTACAGCGGCGTTCCCTTCTCGCCGTAGGAGTAGCTCAGGTCGTAGTCCAGAGTCAGCCGATCGAAGCGGCTCTGGCCGCCGGCGTTGATCGTGTAGAGCGACGACTCCTGGTCCTGGGACTCGTGGGTGCGGGCGAACTGGAACGCTTGGGGGTTCCAAACGCCCGAACGGCCGAACAGCGACCAGTAGGAGTTGCCCGACTTGCGGTCGGCGTCGGTGATCAGGCCATCCTTGTCCGTGTCGACGATCTGGCCGACGGTGTAGCCATAGATATTGCCCTTCACCGGATCGCGGCCGGTGATCATCTGCTCCGGCTGGCGTAGAGTGGTGTCTTCCGGATTGACCTGCGTCAGGCGCTTGGTCGGACGGCTGCGGAAGTCGGTGTAGTCGTTGGTGCCGGTGCGGTTCAGCTTGGCGTACTGACCGCGCACATAGAAGTTGTGCTGATCGGTCTGATAGTCGACCGAGAAGTTGCCGCCAAAACGCTCCTGTTCGCCGCGACGGAAATCCAGGTCGATGCCCGGCAGATACATCGAGCGGCTGTCGATCGGCTCGATCGAGTCCTTCCGCCAGCGGTAGGGCTCCCACTCACCGTCGTTCTCGGACTCTTCGTTGGTGTAGTGGCTCTTGCCGTAATAGACCGAGCCGAACAGGCCAAAGCGACCGTCGCCGAACTTGCGCGCCGCGTCGATCTGAATCTGGCCGCTGCCAGCCGGCTCGTCCTGCTTCTGGGCGCGGTCATTGAGGCCGTACGAGGCGAAGACGCGCAGGGTGGGCTTGCGGAAGTCGAAGGCGGTCGGGGTGACGAAGTTGACCGAACCGCCGATCGCGTCGCCGTCGAGATCCGGCGTCAGGGTCTTGTTGACCGAGATCGCCTTCAGGCCGTTGGGCGGCAGGACCGTCATCGACATCTTGCGCGAGCCGGAGTCCGTCAGCGCCACGCGGACGCCGTTGATCGAATAGGCGTTATAGGTGCTGGCTAGGCCGCGGATGGAGACGTATTCGCCTTCGCCGGTCTCCTGGTTGACGACGACATTGACGCCGGGAATACGGGCCAGGGCGTCGGCCACGTTCGCGTCGGGCAGCTTGCCCAGATCGTCGGCGGAAATGACGTTGACGACGCCGGTGGCCTTTTTCTGTTCCTCGATCGAGTTTGCGGTCGACAGACGCTGACCGGTGATAACGACTTCGCTGACGGCGTCGTCGGTCGCTGGCTTGGCCTGGTTCTGATTATTCGCCGACTGAGCGTGAGCGGCTGAAACGAAGGCGAGCGCGAATAGGCTTGCTCCGGTCAGGGCCGCGAGCTTGAAGCGCGATGGCGGGCTGAACATGAGTAACTCCGTTTGATGTGTCCCGACGCTCGCCCAGGCGCGCGCCGTCCCCTCCCGCCGGCGAGCGCCTACGGGGTAACGACCTGAAGGCCCGGTAAGGAGGCCGTTCAGGGAGAGATGTGCGAGGCTGGGTCCCGTCCGCGATGCGCCGTTCGTGAAGCCCCCTTACGAACGGAATATCAGAAATACAAATGAGACCTGATGTTCTATACGATTGAAGTATGACGCCTTGTTGACGGTGGGGAGATCCACATTCCGGCTTTTGGGTTCCGGGGCGTCTGCCGCTTGTGGGGGCGAGGGGCGAGTGAAGCCGATACCGTTCAAGCGCCTCCGGGGGCGCTGGGCGAGACCCTCCGGGCGGCCAGGTTCCGCTTCCGCCTGGTCATGCGCGTCCGCGACATCCAGAACTGCGGCTGAGTGCGGCTGATGCGCCCCATAGGATCGACCCGCAGCTTCCAGGTCGCCGCTAGAAGCGAAGGCCGCGTTTCTGGAGTCGCGTCGACACCGCCTCACGGCGCATCCGCACCGCTCGTTTTTAAGCGGACGAAGATCCGTAACCCATCTAGCTGATGGCCAAGCCTTGAGCGTGGCGCGGCGATAGGCGTCCTAGCACGCCCGCCGCGATACGCTCGAACAAGGCCGCGCGGCCGGCGGCGGGATCCTCGTCACCGGCGCAGGCAAACCAGATCGCCGACAACAGGCGGGCCAACACGCTGGCGTGCAGCGGCAGGTCGTCGGCCGAGAGCGCGAACACCCGGCCCATGCTGTCGCGCAGGGTGCCGCCATAAGAAAATCGGATGACGGCGCCGGCGGCGGCCAATTCCTGTCGCCGGATCGACGCCAGGAAGAGGCGTCGGCGGCGGATGACGGGAGGGGATGGCAGTTCCGAGGTCACGTGCGGTCGAAGCGCCGCGATCCAGGCGTCGGGGGCCAGTATGGCCTCTATCGACGGCGGCGCGTCGGCTTGGGCGGCCGCCTCGTCTGTCATGGCCTGGACCTGGCCGCGGATGGCGCCGGCCACGAGATCCTCGACGGAGCGGAAGTGGTGGGTCACCGAGCCTGTCGTGACGCCGGCGCGCGCGGCGACGGCGCGGTGGGTCAGGCCGACGAGGCCTGTGTCTTCGACGACCTCGGCGGCGGCCTTGGCGATGCGCATGGCGGCCGGCGGCACCGAGCCGTAGGGGCGGGTCCCGGCCGTGCGTTCAGCCAGCGGCGTTGCCCCCCGCGCGGCGCGGTCCGGCGCGCCCAGCCAAGTGGCTGCGAAGTGCTCGACCATTTCGATCAGCGCGGCGGTCTCCAGGGCGGGCGACCAGGCCGAAAGACTGTACAGCGCCTCGTACTCGAAGAACGCGTGCAGCATGCGGCCATCGATGGCGGGCAGGCCAAACCCCGCTGCCGTCTGCAGCCAGAAGTCGCGCCACAGCCGCGTCCAGGCCGCCGCCGGGCCTTCGCCTGGCGCGGCCGCCGCGGCCTCCTGGTAGGTCAGCGCCAAACGACGCCCGCCGCCGGCCCAGGCCTGGATGACGTGCAGCAGGGCCAGAGCCGCGCCGTCGGGCGAGCGGGGCAGGGCGGCGATCTCGCGCGCGCGGTCCTGCTGCCAGGCGCGGGTCTCTTCGACGCCTTGCTCGAAGACTGTCAGTAACAATCGTTCTAAATTGCCGAAGTTGTAATTGATGGCGCTGGCCGCGGTCGCCGCCTTGGCGGCGATCGCGCGGGCCGAGGCGGCGGCGATTCCGCCGCTCGCGATCAGGCTCGCGCCGGCCGCGATCAGCCTTTGGCGCGTATTGTCCTTGGCTAGCGGGGCTTTTGCCGAGGTTGGTGGCGCGGAGGTTGCGGCAGGGGGCGGGCGGGCGACCATGGGTCATATTCCCTGCCCGGATGAGCCGCGCAAGTCCACGCCTCGCCGAACGGCGACCTTCGTGGAACTGAAACATAACATTCGTACTAGGTTCACGCTCCACGCCTAGATGCGCCCCGAGCCTGGCGGTCGGTCGGGGAACAAAGGGGATTCACATGAAACGGTGTTTTGAGACGTCGGCGCTGCGCGCTGGCCTGCTGGCGGGGGCTGCGGTTTTGGCCTTGGGCGGCGCGGCGAACGCGGCCGATACCCCGACGGCGGCGGTCGATGCGGCCGGTCCGGCTTCGGGCGAGGGCCAGATCAGCCTCGAGGAGGTCGTGGTCACGGCCCAGAAGCGCAAGACCAACCTGCAGGACACCCCGATCGCCATCTCGGCCATGGACAGCGAGGCCCTGAAGGCGCGTCACGTCCAGTCGGTCGAGGACCTGGGCGACGGCTCGATCCCCTCGCTGCGGGTCGCGCCGTTCTTCGCCCGCAAGTCGGCCCTGACGATCGGCATGCGCGGCATCGGCGCGCTGGGCGACGCGAACCAGCCCGCCCGTGACCAGGCCGTCGGCGTCTATGTCAATGGCGTCTATCTGGGCCGCGCTCAGGGCCTGGGCTCGGCGCTGTACGACGTCGAGCGCATCGAGGTGCTCAAAGGGCCGCAAGGCACGCTGTTCGGCCGCAATACCGAGGGCGGCGCGGTCAGCATCGTCACCAAGGCCCCGACGGGCGTGTTCGGCATGAACACTACGCTCGGCTATGGAAACTACAACGCCTACAAGGCCGAGACTCACATCGACCTGCCCGAGGTCCGCGGGGTCAGCGTCAAGCTCGACGCCCTGCTCAGCAAGCGCGGCGGCACGACCACCAACCCCACCACCTCGGGGCAGCCGGATTTCAACAGCTACGACAAGCGCGGGCTGAACCTGGAAGCCGCCTGGCGGCCGTCCGACACGTTCAGCGCCGACTACGCCTTCGACGTCTCGTATGATGGCTCGACCCCCTACTACGTGCAGTTGGAGAAGAAGGGAGCGCTGGCCCTCGCGCCGCTCAGCCCGGCCCAACCCGACCGCGCCAAGAGCGCCAATATCGGCGTGCCGCTGCAGATGAGCGAGGGCGATACCTGGGGCCATCGCCTGAACCTGACCTGGAAGCTGGCTGACAACCTGGACCTGAAGTCGATCAGCTCGTACCGCAAGCTGACCCAGACCCAGTTCGACAACGGCGCGGTGGCCCTGTCGGTCTTCGCGCCAAACGGCGGCTTCGCCCGCTACAGCGTCGCCCGCGTCTGGCAAGATCAGGTGAGCCAGGAGCTCCAGCTGGTCGGCAAGACCGACCGCATCGAATACGTCGGCGGCGTCTTCTATTTCCGCGAAAAGGTCAGCGACAACGCCCAGACGCCCAACTCGCTGCAGTGGAACGCGACGGGCACGGCCTATACCCAGCTGTCGATCGACTTCCGCACCGTGCCGCTGGACCGCGCCAGCCACGTGAAGACCACCAGCTACGGCGCCTTCGGCCAGGCCGCCTGGACCCCGGCGATCCTGAACGACAAGCTGCACGTCACCGCCGGCGGCCGCTACACCAAGGACGCCAAGAGGGGCTCGCTGGACGTCGTCAACGGCGCTTTGCCCAGCTATGTCGACGGCAACAAGAACACGGTCATCGGCAAGGTCCCGCTCGACGAGTCCTGGAGCCACTTCGACCCGATGGTCAGCGTGGCTTACGAACTGACCAACGACATCAATTTCTATGGCCGCTGGGCCACGGGCTACAAGGCCGGCGGCGCCAACTCACGCTCGCTGACCTACCGAGCCTATGATCCGGAAAAGGTCGAGATGTTCGAGGTCGGGGCTAAGGCCGAGTTCTGGGACCGCCGCGCCCGCCTGAACGTCGCGGCCTTCACCGGCGACATCAAGGACGCCCAGGTGGACTTCAACGTCATCATCGTCGGCAACAACCGCGGCACGCTGGAAACCACCAACGCCGCCACGGGCAAGACCAAGGGCTTCGAACTAGACTTCGCCCTGGTCCCGGTCGAGGGCCTGACCTTGTCGGGCGCCTACGCCTATACCGACATCAAGCTGTCCAAGGCGTTCAACCCGTTCACCAACGCCCAGTCGACCATCTATCCGCTGTACAGCCCCAAGAACGCCGGCAGCGTGGCCGCGGACTATGTCCGCCCCGCCTTCGGCGCGACGTTCAAGGCTCACCTGGACGCCAACTTCGCCGACGCCCAGATGACCAGCACCACGGACCCGACCCTGAGCGACAAGTCGTTCACGGTGAACGGGCGCCTGGCCTTGGCCGATATTAAACTGGCCGAGGGCGCTCCGGCCCTGCAGCTGTCGGTCTGGTCGCGCAACCTGACCAATGAGTCCTACGCCTTCCTGCGCAACACCAACGCCGCCTTGGGCACGTACGCGATCTACAACGAGCCGCGAACCTTCGGCGTCGAAGCCAATGTGAAGTTCTAGGGAAGGAAACTGCAATGAACCCTAAGCACATGGATCGTCGTCTGTTCCTCGCGGCGGCTGGCGCTCTGGCGCTGGCCCCCGCCGCCCGCGCCGCGACCGCTCTGGACGCCAAGGCCGAGCGCACCGCGCCCGGATCGGTCCGCCTGGACTGGACCGGCGCCCAGGCCGTGTCCGTTCTGGTCTCGGCCGACCCCGCCGCTAGGGCGGGAGCCATGCGCCCCCTGAAGACGGCGGCCGGGACCTCGGCCAGCGTCGACGCCCCGGTCTCGCCGCGTCCGTACTTCCTGGTGAAGGCCGCCGACGGGCGTCAAACCCGCGTGGCCGAGCGTCTCCTGCCCCTGGAAGGCGGTCGCAACTTCCGCGACCTCGGCGGCTGGCGCGCCGCCGACGGCCGCCAGGTCAGGTGGGGCAAGATTTATCGTTCGGGCGTCATGGCCAACCTGACGATGGGCGACCTGGAGTACCTCAAGGCGTTGGGCATCCAGGCCATTTGCGACCTGCGCAATCCCCAGGAGCGGACCAGCGAGCCGAACCCGTTCCTGAAGGCGCCGGGGCCCAAGATCGTGGCGACCGACTACGACATGAGCGCCTCGATGGCCGCGCTCATGACGATGAAGACCCGCGAGGACGCCCTCCAAGGCTTCGCCGAAGCCTATGTCGGCTTCCTGGACATGCTGACCCCTCACTACACCGACATGTTCGCGCGGCTGGTGGCCGACGAGGGACCGCTGGCCTTCAACTGCAGCGCCGGCAAGGATCGAACGGGCATGGCCTCGGCCCTGATCCTGTCGGTGCTGGGCGTACCGCGCGAGACGGTGCTCAAGGACTACGGCCTGACCGAGGTCTATACACCACCGTCCTACTACGCGCGGATGGCCCAGAGCGGGGCGACCGGCGGCGGCGTCACGGCCCAGCAGATGCAGGCCCTCTCGAAGCTGCCGCCGGAGGTGCTGCAGGTGATCATGGGCTCGGACCCCGAGGTCATGCGCCGGGCCTTGGCGACCATCGACGCCAAGTTCGGCGGGCCCGTGGCGCTGACCAAGGCGCGCTTTGGCCTGAGCGACGCCAAGATCACCAAGCTGCGCGCCGCCTACTTGGCTTAAGCTCGAAAGAACACGCTTTAATCTACGCCCCGGCCTCATTTCCTTGTGCCGGGGCGCCGTCTTTGTGGAGTGGACCTACGAGCGGCTGCGGGCGCGCCCCAACGGTCGCTCATCACGCTGCGCCGCCGCTAGCGAACAGACACGGTGGGGGGAAAGCGCCTTCGCGAACCGTGTCGATAGGGGGCGAGGACGGCTGACGCGGTTTGACGATATTGATGCGATCTCCCGGCGTCCGCGGCGTCCGTGCGGAGCCGCGATAGGCGCCGGCGCCGCTGAAATCAGCGTTTCGTGCAACGTGGGCAGGCGTTGATCGGCGAAGGTCGCGCTCGAAGGTTCCAATCATTGACCGCCTGGGGCAGGGCGCATTCCCTGAACGCCTCTCGCGGGAGAGATCAGGCCTTGGCCTGGCGCTGAAGGCGAAACCGCCCCGGAAACGCTCAAGCAGAAGGACCGCGCGAGACGTTAAGCGCTGGAAAGCAGGGCTAGCGCCCTCGCCGAAGGAGCAAGGCGCCCCTCCGTCGGAGGCGGGGCGCTGAATCTCTCAGGCCCAAGGACAGCGGGGGTGTGAAGGCGAGCCGTCCTGGCCCGCTCAGACCCGCCGTGCGCCAATGTTAATCTAGCAACTTTCAAATATGAATTTAGAAAAAGCTCATTGAGCGCGACTGTCATTTTGACTTTCGCGATTATTCTGTTGAATCTGTACATGTCAGAGAAGTAATTTGTTCACAAATCGAACATGAGTGTGCAATGTTTCAACTTTGTATTTTTGTAGTCGGGTTTGGCGAAATTCCTGTTTTACCTATGATGAAGTGTTAGTGACGGTGGCCCTAGTCAAAATGATTGGGGATAGTCATGACCATTCGCATACCTGGACACGCAGCTACTCGTCTAAGGGCTCTGCTTCTCGCCGCCTCGGTTTTGGGTGTCGCGACGCCGGTCCTGGCCCAGGAAGCCGACAAGGCCGCTGAACTGGAAACGATCGTCGTGACGGGCAAGCGCCTGTCGGAAGCCAGCGTCGCCATCGGCACCGACCATGCGACGGCGACGGTGTCGATCACCCGCGAGGCCCTGCTGTCCGCGCCGGCCGGGATCACCGGCCTGAAGATGCTGGAGAGCCTGCCGGGCTTCAACGTCCAGGCGAACGACGCCCTGGGCATGTACGAGTTCGGCAACTCGGTGTCGGTGCGGGCCTTCAACTTCCAACAGATTGGCTTTCTGCTGGACGGCATCCCGATGGGCCGCAGCGACCAGTTCGGCGGCAGCCCGATCTATCGCTACGTCGACAACGAGAACCTGCTGAGGGTCACCGCGTCGGCCGGGGCCGGCGATGTCTCCCTGCCCAGCTACGCCTCGCTCGGCCCCATCGTCGACTACTTTACCCAAGCCCCGGCTGAAGAGGCGGGCGGCGCGATCAGTCAGACCTTCGGCAGCGACGACCTGCGCCGCACCTTCCTGCGTCTGGAGTCGGGTAAGGTTGGCCCGCTGTCGGGCTATGTCAGCGGCTCGTGGATCAAGGGCGACCTGTGGCGCGGCCCAGGTACGATCGATCGCAAACACTACGAGGGCAAGCTCAAGTACGACCTGCCCAATGGCGGCGACATCAGCTTCCAGACCGTCCACAATGACTATTTCGACTATGACAGCCCGTCGATCACCCTGGCGCAGTACGCCGGGACGGCCGGCGACGTTTTTGGCCGCAAGGGACGCTATTTCTCGTATCTGGGCTCGGTGCCGACCTCGGTTCCGTTCGGCACGCCGCTGTCGATCCCGACGGGCAGCTTGCCCGAGGCCGTGGCGGGGGTCCCGTATTCCAACGCCAACTACGCCCAATACTACAAGTTCGCGGTCAACAAGCGGAAGGACCACCTCTACGGCCTGACGCTGAACACGCCGATCACCGACAATTTCGACCTCACGACCACGGCCTACTACGAGGACAAGGGCGGCTACGGCGTCTCGCCCGAGGCCTACGCCACGTCCAAGGCCAGCTACGACGCCGAGGTCGGCAAGGTGGCCGGCATCGTCGCTCCGCGTGGCATCCAGTACGGCCTGTCGGGCGTCGACGGCATCCGCAAGGGCCTCACCGCCAAGCTCGCCTGGCGTCTGGCGTTCAACAAGATCGAGGCGGGCCTTTGGCTGGAGAACGACGACTATCACCGCACCCAGAACCGCTACAATGTCGAGAATGGCAACCCTGACGGCAAACCCCTGCTCAACGAGCGGGTTCACGCCCAGCGCGACTACAAGTCCCTGCGCGAGACCAAGCAGTTCTTCGTCAAGGACACCGTCACCCTGCTGGACGCGAAGCTGAAGCTGGAGCTGGGCTTCAAGGCCACCGACATCGATTACAAGATCGCCGGCTATCGCAATCCGGCCGACTATATCAACCGCCGCAGCCCGATCCTGAAGGACAACTGGAAGGACAGCTTCCTGCCCCAGGTGGGCGCCGTCTACAGCCTGACCGGCCGCGATCAGGTCTTCGCCTCGTATTCGGAAAACATGGCCCTGCCACGCGGCGCGGACGACATCTTCTCGGCCGCCAGTCCGACCGTCGCCGGTCCCGACCCCGAGACCTCGACCAACTGGGAGCTGGGCTACCGGGCCAACCACAAGACGTTCAACGCCTCGATCGTGGCCTACCAGACCGAGTTCAAGAACCGCCTGCAGGCCTTCGCCTCGCTGGTGCCCGGCGGCGGCGGCACGACCGAGACCTTCTACCAGAACGTCGGGGCGGTGAAGGCCAAGGGGGTCGAGTTCAGCGGCCAGTGGAAGCCCGAGATCTTCGCCGGCAAGGCCTATTTCAACGCCAACGTCTCGTACAACGACGCCAAGTTCCAGGATGACGTGCTGAACTACCGCGCCAGCACCACGGCCGCGCCCACCACCCTCGCGGTCGCCGGCAAGAAGGTGCCGGACTTCCCCGACTGGGTGTTCCAGGGCGGTGTGACCCTCGAGCCGTTCGATGGTCTGCTGATGAACATCTCGGCCCGCCATCTGGAGAGCCGCTTCACCAACTTCGTCAACAGCGAGAAGGTCGGCGGCTACACCATCGTCAACGCCTATATCGACATCGGCGACGGCTTCGCGGCCGGCCCGTTCAGCCAGGTCAAGGCGCGGGTCAACATCGATAACCTGTTCGACAAGGACTATCTGGGCACGATCAACACCACGGTGAACACGCCGGCCAGTTTCCGCCCGGCCCCGCCGCGCACGATCCAGTTCACGATCTCCGCCGACTTCTAGCTTTCATCCCTCCGGCTGGCTTCCTCGGAAGCCGGCCGGACCCTTTTCGAGCTTACCCATGATCCGTTTTCTTCTCGCCACGACCGCGGCCCTGGCCCTGGTCGCCAGCGCGGCTCAGGCCGCCGACCCGGCCGCCGCGCGCAAACTGCACGAGGGCCTGCTGACCCTCGACACCCATTTGGACACCCCGGCCCATTTCGGCCGGCCCGGTTGGGACATTCTCGATCGCCATTCCGTCGACAAGGACGGCTCGCAGATCGACTATCCTCGCATGGTCGAGGGCGGGCTGGACGGCGGCTTCTTCGCCATCTTCACCAACCAGGGGCCGCGCACGCCCGAGGCCACGCGCGCCGCTCGCGACGCGGCGATCATCCGCAGCGTCGAGATCCGCGAGATGATCGCCAAGCACGGCGACAAGTTCGTCCTGGCGCTCAAGGCCGACGACGCCGAGCGCATCGCCGCCCAGGGCAAGCGCGTGGTCTTCGTCAGTGTCGAGAACAGCTATCCGATGGATGGCGATGTCACCTTGCTGTCGACCTTCTACGCCCTTGGCGTACGGATCTCGGGCTTGGCCCACTTTAAGAATAACGGCATGGCCGACAGCTCGACGGACACGCCCGAGTGGCATGGCCTCTCGCCGCTCGGCAAACAGTTCGTGGCCGAGGCCAACCGCCTGGGCGTGATCCTGGATGGCTCCCACTCCTCGGATGAGGTGTTGGACCAGTTGATCGCGCTCTCGAAGACGCCGGTGATCCTCACTCACTCGGGCTGCAAGGCGGTGTTCGATCATCCGCGCAATATCGACGACGCCCGCCTCAAGGCGTTGGCTCAGAGCGGCGGCGTGATCCAGGTCGACGCCTATTCGAGCTATTTGATCGAGACGCCCAAGAACGCCGAGCGCGACGCGGCGATGTCGGCCCTGCGCGCCAAGGCCGGAGCTCGGGCCAAGATGACCGAGGCCGAACGGGCCTCGTTCATGGCCGAACTCAAGGCGATCGAGACCAAATACCCCGTCCCGAAGGCGACGTTCGAGGACTTCATGAACCACCTCAACCACGCCCTGAAGGTGGCTGGCGTCGATCACGTCGGAATCGGCCTAGACTTCGATGGTGGCGGCGGCGTGATCGGCCTCAACGACGCCTCGGACTATTGGAAGATCAGCGAGCGCCTGCTGGCCGAGGGCTACACGCGCGACGATCTCGCCAAGATCTGGAGCGGCAACGTTCTGAGGCTATTGCGCGCGGCCGAAGCGGCCAAGGCGCCCGCCGCCTGACGCGAAAAGGAGAGCCCCCAAGGAGGTGGCCGTCCGTTCGAGGCTGGAAGTCGACATCGCGACCTCTTCCGTGGGCGTCGCCCCCTGGATGAGATGATCGATCATCACGCCGCGAGCGGACGCCCGATCCGCCACCGCCCTTTATGCGGGAGCGGAGTTGGCTCTTGTCGGACCTTGAGACGCGCTGCTCTCCGGCCCGCCTATACGATCCTTCGCGAGGGAGGAGATTTGAGGTCTTCTCCCACTTTGAGAAGTTCCGAGGGGCGACCGCCGATGGGACGCGCCGAGAGCGGACGACGTTCCCGTCGCCGCGCTCGGCCTGGGTGAAGGATCCTCCTTGAGGGAAAGAGGATCAGAAGCTTACGCGGACCTTCGCCGTGACCGTGCGGGGCGCGCCGGGGGTGATCCAGACGTCGCTGTACGAGCTTTCGAGATAGTAGGTGTCAAACAGGTTCTCGACGTCGAGATGCAGCGAGACGGCCTTCGAAAGCCGGTAGGCGAGATTGGCGCGCACCGTCACGTAGTCGGGCAGCTTGAAGCCTGAATTGACGTCGTCGCCCGCGCGCTCGCCGGTATAGACCACGCCGCCGCCCAGTGTGACCGACCCCGGCTCTTCGCCGTTCGACCGCCAGTTGGCGTAGAGCGCGCCCGAGTGCAGGGGGATGTTGCTGAGGTGGCTGCCCACCATGTTGGCGCGGGTGTCGCGGGTGACCTCGGTGTCGGTATAGGCGTAGACGGCGGTGGCCGTGATCCCCTTCGGAAGCCGCAGGTTGGCCTCGACCTCCGCGCCCTGGCTCCGGGCGGCGCCGACCGGGATGAAGAAGCCGCTGTTGGCCGGGTCGTTGACCAGGATGTTCTCCTTGTCGATGCGGAACAGCGAGGCCGTGCCTGTCAGGCGGCCAGCAACGTCCCACTTCACGCCCGCTTCCCAGGCCTCGCCCTTCTCGGGCGGGAAGGCGCCGCCGGTCGCGTCCGCGCCTTGGTTGTAGCGGAACGACCGGCCCCAGCTGACATAGGCCGAAAAGCCCTCGCTCGGCGCCCACGTCAGGGCCGCGCGCGGCGAGGCCTGCGACGGCGATTGTCGGGTGACCGCGCCGTTGCGGTAATTGGTGTTGGTCTGGCGGATCCAGTCCTGGCGCAGGCCGACCAGCAGCGTGAACTGGCTGTTCAGGGTGACGAGGTCTTGCAGATAGAGGCTCTCGCCGCGCAGCTCTTCCAGGAGATTTTGGTTGATCGGCGCCACGGGCTTGGACTGGCCGTAGACCGGCTTGAAGATGTCGATCGCGTAGGGCGTCGCCGCCGTCGGGCTGAAGCGGTAGAAGATGCGGCGCTGCTCGTAGGAGAAGGCGTCCGCGCCGGCGCGGAGCTGGTGCTCAAGCCCGCCAAGGCGGCCGTCGAAACTGACCTCGACCCGGCCCGACAGGTCGTTCCAGGTATAGTCGTGGATCCGGAGCTGACGGCGCAGCTGGGTTCCGACCAGCGCGCTGTTATGGGTGGATTGGCCCCTGAACGAGCCGTCGCGGTACTGCACGCCGGCCTCGACCGCCACGCTGGGGCTGAAGTTGTAGGTGGTGGTCAGCTGGTGCTGGAGCGTCTTCTGGGTGATGTCGCCATCGTTCGGCTCGCCCAGGAAACGCTCCCGAGGCAGGGCCTTGCCGTTCCCGCCGACCGCGACCAGGCCGCGGTCATGCACGAAGTGCACGGTGTTGGCCTCCAGCTGATAGAGGAAGCGCAGATCGTCCGACGGCTTCCAGGCCAGCGATGGGGCCAGCAGCAGGCGGTCGCTGCCGACATAGTCGCGCCAACCGTCCGTATCCTGATAGACCGCGATCATTCGGGCCGAGACGCCGTGTCCCAGCGGGCCGCCCGCGTCGCCGACCACCCGCTTGGTGTCGAAACTGCCGTAGGAAAGCTCGCCCGAGGCTTGGGCGCTGTCCTGAGGCGCCTTGGTGACGATGTTGATCGAGCCGCCGGGCTCGCCCTTGCCAGAAAGCGCCGAGGCCGGCCCCTTGAGGACCTGGAAGCGCTCGACCGTGGCGACGTCGCGGCGGGCGTTGAAGCCGCGATTGGCGGTGAAGCGGTTCACCAACAGGTCGGGCCCCTGGTTGATGTCGCCCGAGAAGCCGCGGATGGCATAGGCGTCCCAGGCGCCGCCGAAGCTGTTCTGGCGCGCCATGCCGCCCGCGAGATCGAAGATATCGGAGAGGTTGGTGATGCCGATGTCGGCGATCAGGGTCTCGTCCAGAACCCGCACGCTTTGCGGCAAGCGCAGGGGATCGACCACGATGCCGTTGATGCTGGCGCTGGCGGCCCGCGACCCCGTGACCACGACGCCTTCGACTTCGTCGTCTCTGGTCTGCGCATCGGCCATGTCACCGAAGGCGAACTGAGAGGCGCTGGCGCAGAGGGCGAACAGAAGGGCCTTGGACGTCATGCTGTGGGGTCTCGCTGGAGAACGGCGGTTTTGACGCGCCGGTCGATAGGCGAGGGGTTGCTCAGCGGTCAAGGTAATTGTTACGGTATAACATCACCTGATTGCGGACCAGGCGCCGCGAGTGGCTTGAAGAGGTTGGCGTGGCGGCAAAGCGTGAAGGCAAGGCGATCGAGATTGAGGACCTCGTGGTCCGATATGGAGATCGCCAGGTGATCGATCATCTCTCGCTGAACGTCGGAGCCGGAGAGGTGTACGGCCTGCTGGGCGGCAATGGCGCGGGCAAGTCCACGACCTTGCAGACGATTCTGGGATTTGTGTCGCCGACCTCCGGCCGCGTTCGCGTCGTTGGCGTCGATCCCGCGGCCGAGCCTGGCTTGGTCCGTCGCGCCATCGCCTACATCCCCGAGAACGTCGCGCTCTACGATCATCTGAGCGCCCGCGAGAACGTCGATTATTTCCTGCGCTTGGCGGGGCTTCGACCCGAACCGGGCGAGATGGAGACGGCGTTCCGGACTGTCGGCTTGGCCGAGGAGGCCTGGAGCCGCCCCGTCTCGGGCTTCTCCAAAGGCATGCGGCAGAAGACGGCCATCGCCCTGGCGCTTCTGCGCCGCGCCTCGGTTCTGTTGCTTGATGAGCCGACCTCGGGTCTTGATCCGGGGGCGACCGCGGATTTCAACGCTCTGGTGTCGCGCCTGCGCGGGGAGGGCGCGGCGATCCTGATCGTCACCCACGACCTGATCGGCGCCGCCGACATCGCCGACCGTATCGGCTTCCTGGAAAAGGGGCGCATCAGCGATGAGATGGTCGCCGAAGGGGCCGACCGTTTCGACCTGCGCGCGCTGCACGACCGCTTCGCGAGGGTGCGGGCGGCATGAGCGTGATCCTTTCGGTGGCGCATAATGAGCTGCGCCACCTCGTTCGCAGCCGCGTGGCGCTCACGGGCCTGATCCTGGTCGCCTTGCTGACCTTCGCCGCGGCCCTGACCTCCAGAGCTTACCAGGCCGACCAGGCGGCGCTTCGCGAGCGCCTTCAGCACGCGGCCGATCAGGACTTCGCGGCCCAGCCTAACCGACACCCTCATCGCGTCGTCCACTTTGGCCACTTCGCGATCAGGCCCGCCAGCGGCCTGGCCGCGATGGATCCGGGCGTCGAGGCCTACACCGGGAACATGATCTTCCTCGAAGGGCACCGGCAGAACAGCGCCAATTTCGGCGACGCGCGGCAATCCTCGCTGCTGGTGCGGTTCGGCCAGCTTTCGCCCGCCTTGGTCCTCCAGGTGATCGCGCCGCTGCTGCTGGTCTTCATCGGCGCGGGCATGGTGGCCGGAGAGCGCGAACGCGGAACCTTGCGACAGTCGCTTCTGGCGGGTGTGTCCGGCGGCGCGTTGCTGGCCGGCAAGGGCCTGGCGCTGGGCGCGGCCGCCCTGGCCATTTCGTCGCCGGCCTTCGCCCTCTTGCTGTGGCTGGCCGTTTCCGGCGGGGCTCGACTGTCCGCGGTTCTTTTGAGCGCCGGCGGATATCTCGCCTATCTGGCGGTCTGGACGCTTGTGATCATCGCGGTCTCGGCCACCGCGCGTCGCAGCCGCTCGGCTCTGATCGCCTTGGTCGGAGCCTGGACCTTCGCCGTGGTGCTGACGCCCCGCATCTCGCCGGAGCTCGCCGCCAGCCTGGCGCCGCTGCCGACGCGCGTCGAGACCGATATCGCCGTGCAGCGCGACCTGCGCGCCATGGGCGACAGCCACAATCCGAACGATCCCTATTTCGCGGCCTTCAAACAAAAGACCTTGAAGGCCTACGGCGTCGCCCGGGTCGAGGACCTGCCGGTCAATTATCGTGGCCTGCTGGCGGTGGAGGGCGAGAAGCTGACCTCGAGCCTCTTCAATCGCTATTCCAACCAGGCCTTCGCGGCCATGGAGGCGCAGGGGCGCCTGATGGACGCCCTGGCGGTGATCAGCCCGACGATGGCGATCCGGCGTCTTTCCATGACTCTTTCGGAGACCGATCTCTTCGCCTATCGCCGGTTCCTCGAGCAGGCCGAAGCCTATCGTTACGATCTCGTCCAGCGGCTCAACCGTCTGCAGGCGACAGCGGTGACGGCCGCCGATGACGCCGACAAGAGCAAGAGCGCGGCCGCCGAAGCCCGAAGCCGCATCTCGGCCGACCATTGGCGGGCCATGCCGCACTTCAATCCCGTCCGTCCCTCGGCGGCGGATGTCGTCAGCCGCGCCGCGCCGGCGTTCCTCGTCCTGCTGGCTTGGCTCGCGGCCGCGGCCTTTTTCGTCACGCGCGCGGGTCGCCGCCTGAACGGGAGCGCCGCATGAACAGTCTCCTTCGAGAAGTCCGTTTCCTGCTGAGCCTTCGCTCGGTTGTTCTGGCGATCTGTTGCCTCTTCCTGCTGACCGCCGTGTCGGTCGGCGCGGGTTTGGCCGAAATCGCGCGACAGCGGGCGACCATCGCCCGCATAGAGCCGCAACAGAAGGCCGATGTCGCGGCGGTCGCGGCGTGGGCGTCGAAGGGACGGGATCCAGGCGACGCGGCCTACTACACCTTCCATGCGACCTGGGATCCGCCGTCGGATCTGGCGTTCGCGGCGATCGGCACACGGGATGTCTCGCCGTATGTGTTGCGGGTGCGCGCCCTGGGCCTTGAGGCCCAGCTCTACGAGGGCGAGATCGGCAATCCCGAAGCGGCCCTTCCTGGGCGTTTCGACTTCGCCTTCGTGCTGGTCTATCTGGCTCCGCTATTCGTCATCCTGCTTTTCCATGATCTGCGCTCGGGCGAGCGCGAGGCCGGGCGCCTTCGCGCCTTGGAGGCCTCGGTCGGATCGACGTTCGAACTCTGGGGCGCCCGCGTCGCGGTGCGCGCGGCCGGCCTGTTCCTCGCCCTGGCCATTCCCTTCCTCGTGGGGGCCGCCTTGGCCGGAACCGCGCCCTGGAAGATCGGCGCTGTCTTGGCCGTAGTGCTCGCCTATCTGGCGTTCTGGATCGTGCTGTGTCTCGTCGTAGCGCGGGCGGCGCGCAGTTCGCTTGCCAACGCCATGACGCTGGCGGCCGCCTGGATGACCCTGACCTTGATCATCCCCGCGATCGGCCATATCGCGATCAACAGCGCCGTACCGCTGCAGCAAGGCATGGAGCTTGGCGTCAAGCAGCGCACCGCCGTCCACCGCGCCTGGGACATTCCCAAGTCGGAAACCATGGACGCCTTCTTCCGCACCCATCCGGAGTGGAAGGACACCGCGCCGCTGACGGAGGCCTTCCATTGGAAGTGGTACTTCGCCTTCCATCAGGTCGGCGACGAAACCGCTGGCGACCTGGCGCGCCGCTACCATGACGGCGTTCTGGAGCGGGCCGCCTGGAGCGAGCGGCTCGGACTGGTCACGCCCGGCGTCGCCACGCAACTGGCGCTTCACCGTCTGGCCGCCACCGACCCGGCCGCCCAGATCGCCTATCAAGATAGAATTCGGGCGTTCCACGGCCAGTTGGGCGGCTTCTACTATCCCTATCTTTTCAGGGACAAGCCGTTCGACCGCGCCGATTTCGACCGCGCCCCGGCGTTCCAGCCGGCCTTCGACGCGGGAACTTGGCCTGGGCTGTTGCTTGCCGGCGTGATTGTGATGACGAGCCTGGTGGCCGGCTTTGGCTGGCTGCGATCCAAAGCGGCCTCGGCTTGGCGCTCGCTCTAATCGCGCGGGTTGCTATGTGAGCGGGGAGACGCCTGCGGAGCGTCGCGCGGACTTGCGCGCGGCGGGACGCGAGCCCTCCGGTCACGCTCAAAGGCGTGCCTCAAGAGAGGGGGGGAAGGTGGGGGCAATCGCAAACCGCCGCCGATCCGCACGAAGAAACGCCGCGCTCACTGCGCGGCGTCTGTCAGCCCAATAGCGAAAGTGGCGTCGCCGCGTCTCAGGTGACGCTGGAGCTTCGCGGGCGCTGCGCCGACTATCGAGCCTGGCGGCGCTCGTAAGGCGGCCTTGGGCCAAACTCCAGCCGGCGTTGCGGACGCCGGCTGGAGAGGAGGCTTGCAGTTAGAACTTGGCGCTCAGCACCAGGCGCACGTCGCGGCCCGGCATGATCACTTCGTCCTTGTTCAGGGCCGTGGCGTTGCGGATCGTCTCGTCGGCGAGGTTGTGTCCGACCAGCATCAGCGAGAGGCCCGGCTTTTCCTTGAACGGCTTCCACCGCACCTGGGCGTCGACCGAGGTGTAGCCGTCGGTCTCCGCGTCGGCGACGCCGACATGGTCCTGCTTGGAGACGGCCAGCACCAGGAAGCTGGCGTCGATCACGCCATTGTCCCAGTCCAGACCGCCGCCGAAGCGGCCCGGCTGGATGCGGGGAACATTGCCGCCGCCGCCCGTGAACTTGGCGCGGACATAGTCGCCCAGCACCTGGCCCGACAGCTTGCCGCCGCCCACCGTGGTCAGCGGGAAGAAGGCCTTGGCCTCGACGCCCCAGAACTTGGCGTCGCGCTGGCCGTAGTTGAGCTCCTTGAGTTCGCCCTCGCCGCCGATCTCGCAGACGCCGTCCTCGTCGCACATCCGACCCGTCAGGGCGCCGTAGATGTAGTTGTCGAACCGCGCGCCCCAGACCGAGGCTTCGATGCGGCCCTCCGAGCCGATCTTGTAGCGGGCGGTCGCCTCGAGCGAGTTGGCCCGCTCGATCTTCAGGTTCGGGTCGCCCGTCTCATAGGTCAGCGGGCCGTCGTGCGGGCCGATGGCGAAGAGCTCGGTCTGGGCCGGGGCCCGCGCGGCCGAGGCGGCGGTCAGGCCCAGGCGCAGGGCCTCGGTGGCCTGATAGCTGAAACCGGCGGACACGCTGATCGGCGTGTAGGTCTTGCGGGTCTCGACGCCCGAAGCCGGCGTGCCGTCGATGCGGACATGCTCGATGCGCGCCGCGCCCTGGAAGTCGAGCGGCCCGACTGGCGCCTCGACAAAGGCGAAGCCCGCGGTGCTGACGGTGTGGGTCGGGAGCAGATAGTCGGCGCCTTCGCCCAAGGCGCTGAACTTGCGGTCCTGGAGCTGGACGCCCAAGGCCGAGGCCGACAGGAAGCCGGTCTGGCCAAACAGCGCCTCGGCGCGGCCGTCCCATTCCTTGTTGTTGAAGGTCGAGAGCGCCTCGCCGGTCGACGGGTCGATCTCGCTGTGGGTATAGTCGGCGTAGCCGGCGTCGACGTTGAGGCGCTGAAGCACCCCGTCGCCGAACTTGAACGAGCCGCTGAACGCGCCCTTGTCCTGCTTCATGTTGATGAAGGTGTCCTCGGCGGGGATACCGTAGCGGGCCTTGTAGTGCGTGCCGCTGGCGCCGACGCGGCTGTCGTCGCCGAAGAAGTACGACGCGCCCCCCGAATAGCCGTTGCCGTGGAACCAGGAGTTGGACTGCTTGCCTTCCGGCGTGTCGTAGTCGCTGGAGCGGCGGCCGAAGCCGTCGAGGTGGAAGGCGACTGGACCCTGCCCGGCGTCGATGCTGACCGTACCTTCGCCGGTGTCGGCGCTCGAGCCATAAGCGGCCGTGGCTTCGCCGCCGATGCCTTGGATGGGCTTCAGGGGGATGCGGTTGTTGATGACGTTGACCACGCCACCGATCGCCTGGCTGCCATAGCGCAGGGTGGCCGCGCCGCGCACGACCTCGATGCTCTGGGCGGCGAGGGGATCGATCGGCACGCCGTGGTCGGGACCGACGTCCGAAACGTCCGAGCTCGAAAGACCGTTTTCGGCCAGCTTGACGCGTTGGGCGTCCATGCCGCGGATCACCGGGCGGCTGGCGCCGGCGGCGAAGCCCGTACCGGCCACGCCAGGCACATTACGCAGGGCGTCGCCGAGGCTGGCGCCGCCGTTGGCCAGCACCTGATCGCGGCGAACCTGCTCGACGATGGTGGCGAACCGGTCCGGATCGCCCTGCAGCGGCGAGGCGGTGATGATCACTTCCGAGACCGTGGAATGGCCCAGATCCTGGGCCTGGACGCCGCCGGCGCAAGCCAGCAAGACACCGGCGCCGGACGCCGATAGCAACATTGAACGCAGCCGCATTGGCCAATCTCCGCAAAACCTAGCTTGACCTGATTATGTTATATCGTAACGTTGTCTAGCCCCCTTTTCACGATGGCGGCGGGAGTAGCGGACTTGGCGTTGCGATTGCGACATTTCGGCAACGAGGAGCAGAGGCGGGCGGTGGCCGCCTTGCAGCGCCAGGTCTGGCTGCAGGTGGTGGCGCGGTTCGAGGTCTTGCGAGACGAGGCGGGCCTGCGTCAGTCAGACCTTGCCAGGGCGCTGGGCGTCTCACGGCCCCAGATCCACGAATGGCTCTCCGATCCGGCCAATATGACCCTGAAGGCCGCTAGCCGTTTGATGCTCGCCATGGACGCGCAACTGACCTGCGCGCTTATCGACCAGCGCGACGCGGCCGGGCCGCCGGCGCCTGGACCGGCCCGCTTGATGCTGCTTCTGGCGGGGATCGCGGCCTTCTTCGTTCTCGGCGGCGAGCCGGTGATGGCCGCCCCGGCGTCAAATCTGCGTGTCCTGGCGCATCCCGAAGTCGTGGCGCGGATGGATGGGCCGGCTGTGGCGCTGTTCTGGCGCGCTGACTGCGGGCCGTGCCTGTTGGAACTGAAAGGGCTCGCGGCGCTCCGAGCCGCCGCCGCGCCGGTCAAGATCTACACCGTCGCGCTGGATGCTCCGCCAGTGGCGAAGCAGCGTTTGGAGACACTGGGTGTCGACCAAGGCTTGGCCCTGGCGACGTTGGATGCGCCCGAGGCGGTCCTAGCGGCCTATTCAGAGGGCGCGCCGCGTCTGCCGCTCGCGGTGGCGATCGCGCGGACGGGCGAGATCTGCGCGCGCCATGTCGGGCTCCTGGGGACCGATCGGGTTAGGGCGTGGGCGAGATCATGCTGACGGTCCGCGATCTCGTCGCGGGCTATGGGCAGGCGCCGGTGGCGCGCCTGTCGTGGCTTTCGCTGGAGAGCGGCCAGGCGGCGCTGCTTCTCGGGCCTTCGGGAGCCGGCAAGACCAGCCTGCTCCTGGCCATCGCGGGTCTGGCGCGCATCTTCGGGGGCGACGTGGAGATCGACGACCAGAACCTCGCGCGTCTGGATCGGCGCCGGATCGAGCGGTTTCGCGCCGCCCATATCGGCTTTGTGTTCCAGGACCTGCACCTCGTGACGGGGCTGTCGGTGCTGGACAATGTGCTGCTGGCGCCCTTCGCGTCCGGTAGAGTCCAGGATCGGGATCGCGCCCGGTTTTTGCTAGAGCGTCTTGGTCTTGGCGAGGCGGCCAAGCGACCGGCGGAGACGCTCAGCCGGGGGCAGGCCCAACGCGTGGCCATCGCCCGCGCCCTGCTGCAAACCCCGCGGCTGATCCTGGCCGACGAGCCGACAGCCAGTCTGGATGACGGCGCCTGCGAGCGCGTGGCCGACCTCCTGCTGGAGGGCGCGCGTGAAAGCGGGGCGGCGTTGCTGATCGCCACCCACGACCAGCGGCTGCGGGCGCGGATCGGGCAGGTCGTCGAGATCGAGGCCCTGACGCCCCAGGCGGGAGCCCGCGCGGCATGAACAGTCTAAAGCTCGTGGCGGCCTTTGTCCGGCGCCGTCCGCTGACCTGGAGCTTCCATGCCCTGACCCTGGCGCTGGGCGTGGCCGTGGTCTCGGCGGTGCTGGCGCTCAGCCAAGGCCTTGATGATCGCTTCGGCAGGGACCTCGCCGACATCAATCTGGTGGTGGGCGCCAAGGGCTCGCCGATGCAGCTGATCCTGTCGTCGATCTACCAGGTCGACGCGCCGACCGGGAACATCCCGCTGCAAACCGCGAACATGCTGGCCGGCAACATGATGGTGCGCCGGGCCGTGCCGATCTCGCTGGGCGACAATGTCGCAGGCTTTCGCATCGTCGGCACCAGTCCGCAATATGGCGACATCTATGGCGCGCGCATCGCGCGGGGCGGATGGTGGGCGGCGCCGATGCAGGCGGTTCTGGGCGCGGACGCCGCCCGCCGCCTTGGCCTTGGTGTCGGAGACGTCTTTGTCGGCGATCACGGCCTGGCGCCGGGCGGCGAGGCGCACAAGAACAACCCCTACCGCGTGGTGGGGATCCTGGCCCCGACCGGCGCGGTGATCGACAGGCTTGTGCTGACCGACACCGCCAGCGTCTGGAAGGTCCACGAGCATGAGGCGGCCGAGCACGCCCAGGCGCTGGCGGCCGGCCAGGCGATCGACCCCGGCGATATCGACCATTCGCCCGACGGTCGCGAGGTGACCGCGGTCCTGGTCACCTACCGCTCGGCCATGGGGGCGCTGATGCTGCCCAGGATGCTGCAGAGCCAAGCTAATCTGCAGACCGCTGTTCCCGCCATCGAGATGGCGCGGCTGAACACGATGATCGGCACGGGCGCGGACGTCCTGCGGGGGCTTGGCGTCGGGCTCCTGGCGCTGTCGGCGCTTGGCTTTTTCGTGGCCTTGTTCGCCGCCGTCAGCCAGCGTCGACGCGAATTGGCGCTGCTGCGGGTGCTTGGCGCCCGCCCCGCCCGGCTTTTCGTCCTGGTCTGCCTTGAGGCCATGGCGCTGGGCGTGATCGGCGGCGGCGCTGGTTGGGCGATCGGTCGGGCGGCGGCGCGCTTCGCCGCCCTGCGGATCGGAGAGGGCGGCGGCCCGGCTGTTCATCTGCCCGCGCCCGGATGGTCCGACCTTGGCTTACTGGCGGGCGCGCTGCTGCTCAGCGTCCTGGCCAGTCTGGCGCCGGCGCTGCTGGCCGCCCGCACGCGGCCCCTCGACGCCCTGAAGGGATGATTGTCATGCGTCTCAAACCCTTCGCCTGGCTCGCCATCGCGCTCGCCACCATGGGCATGACGCGCGAGCAGTTGCCGAGCGGCTTGGCGCCCGACCACGACGACGCGCCGATCTGGGGGATCATGAAGGCCGGCACGCGGTTCCAGATCGACCGGGCCAAGGGCCTCTACGTTGCCAGCTTCGACAAGACCATGAAGGCGTCGGAGGGCCAGCGCTTCACGATCAGCGGCTATATCCTGCCGCTCGATGCAAGCCGGAACTTCACCCACTTCGTGATCACCCGGCGCAACACCGGCTGCCCGTTCTGCCCGCCCAACGAGATGGGCGAGGCTGTGGAGGTCTTCAGCCGCAAGCCGATCGCCTATTCGACCGAGGAGGTCACCTTCGTTGGTCGCCTGCGGCTGGTCAGCTCCAGCACGGACGGGCTCTTCTACCGGCTCGAGGACGCCAGCGGGTCATGAGGAAGACGCTCCTGACGCTCGCGGCCCTGACGATCGCCGGCGCGGCCGCGGCGAGCACGCCGCCGAGCCAACCGGCGTCCGAACGCGCCCGTCAGGCGCTGATGCCCCATTCCGCCGATCCGATCTGGACGACGCTGGGCCGCACCGTGGTGACCGCCGATCTGACGCGCGGGGTGTTCACCGCCGCCCCGCCGCTGGAGGTCAAAGCCCTGGACGGCCGGGAGCTGACCCTCTCGGGC
Source organism: Caulobacter sp. X (assembly GCF_002742635.1). Lineage (NCBI taxonomy): Bacteria > Pseudomonadati > Pseudomonadota > Alphaproteobacteria > Caulobacterales > Caulobacteraceae > Caulobacter > Caulobacter sp. X. The sequence continues at coordinate 357,037 of NZ_PEGF01000002.1, forward strand.
TTCATGCTGCCGCTGGATCCGTCGCCGATGGTCAGCCGGTTCCTGCTGACCCGGAACACGCCGGTCTGCCCGTTCTGTCCGCCCGGCCAGCCCAACGAGGTCGTCGAGGTTGATCTCGACCAGTTCGTCAAGCCGACCACCGAGCCCGTCACGGTGCGCGGCCGCTTCGCGCTGCGCGCCGACGCGGGGCAGGGGCTGTTCTTCCACCTCACGCGCGGAGAGCTCCAATGATCAAAGGCGCGCTCCTTGGCCTGTCGGTGGCGTTGACGGGGGCAAGCTCCGCGCTCGCTCAGTCTAGCTATGGCCAGGCGCCCGGCGAGCGGGCCGCTCAGTTGAAGCTGCCGACCTCCCAAGCGCCGATCTGGACGACGCTGCGCAAGACGAGGATCGGCGAGAACGCCAAGCTGGGCGTCTTTACCGCTAGCTTCCCGGATGAGGTCAAGGCGCTAAACGGCGCGCAGATCACGGTGTCGGGCTTCATGCTGCCCATGGATACGACGCAACGCTCCAAGCACTTCCTGCTTTCGCGCTACACGCCCGTCTGCTTCTTCTGCCCGCCCGGCGAGCCCAACGAGGTGGTCGAGGTGATCAGCAAGCCCGGCGTCAAGCTGACGGGCGCCATGGTCACGCTTTCGGGCCGCCTTTCCCTGATCAATGATGGCGAGAAGGGTCTGTTCTTCCGCCTGGACCACGGCGGCTGAAGCCGCCGAATGGAGACTTCGAGTATGCGCAATCTGTTCCTCGGCGCCAGCGCGGCCTGCCTGACCGCCTTCGCCTCCAGCGCCGCCCTGGCCGACGAGGGCATGTGGACCTACGACAACTTCCCCGCCGCCCAGGTCAAGGCGACCTATGGCGTGACCGTGGACAAGGCCTGGCTGGACCATGTGCAGGCCAACGCCGTGCGCCTGTCGACCGGCTGCTCGGCCTCGGTGGTGTCGGCCCAGGGCCTGGTGCTGACCAACCACCACTGCGTCTCCGACTGCGCCCAGGACCTGTCGACCGCGACCAGCGATCATCTGAAGAACGGCTACGTCATCGCCACGCGGGAAGAAGAGCGCACCTGCCCGGGAATGCAGGCCGAGGTGCTGCTGTCGATCAAGGACGTCACCGACGCGGTGAAGAGCGCGGCTGCGGGCAAGGCGGGCGGCGAGTTCGTCAAGGCGCGCAACGCCGCCATCGCCGATATCGAGCGCACGAACTGCGCGGGCAAGGAGGCGGTGCAGACCTGCCAGGTGGTCAACCTGTATCAGGATGGCCAATACAAGCTCTACACCTTCAAGAAGTACGCCGACGTGCGGCTGGTCTTCGCGCCCGAGCTGGCGACGGCCTTCTTCGGCGGCGATCCCGACAACTTCAACTTCCCGCGCTACGACCTCGATATGTCGTTCGTGCGGCTCTACGAGAACGGCAAGCCCGTCGCCACGCCGAACCATCTCGTCTGGAATCCCGCGCCGCCCAAGGACGGCGAACTGACCATCGTCGCGGGCAATCCGGGCACCACCAGCCGCCTGCTGACCGCCGACCAACTGGCCTTCCTCCGCGACGTCAGCTTCCCGATGACCCTGACCCAGCTGGCCGAGCTGCGCGGCCGCCTGATCGAGTTTGGCAAGCGCGGCCCGGAACAGCAACGCGTGGCCAGCCATGAGCTGTTCGGCGTCGAGAACAGCTACAAGGTCTATGTCGGCCAGCTGCAGGCCCTTTCGGGTCCGGGCTTCCTGGACAGCAAGCGCCAGGCCGACGCCGAGCTGAAAGCCAAAGTCGCCGCCGATCCCAAGCTGGCCGCCGCGACGGGCGATCCCTGGGGGCGGATCGCGCAGGTTCAGGCCGAGCGCGCTGGCCTCTACGCGCCCTACGTCCTGCTGGAAGGACGCGCGGGCTTCTTCTCGCCGCTCTATGGCTACGCCGTCGAGTTGGTCCGCGCGGCCCAGGAGCGCGCCAAGCCCAACACCGAGCGCCTGCCGGAATACGCCGACGCCCGCCTGCCGCTGCTGGAAAAGGAGATCACCGACGCCAAGCCGATCGACAAGGATCTCAACCAGCTGCAGATCGAGTTCTGGCTACTGAAGGTGCGCGAGGTGCTGACCGCTGACGCGCCGCAGACCAAGCTGCTGCTGGGCAAGGACTCCCCCGAGACGATCGCCGCGCGGCTCTCGGCCTCGAGCCTGGCCGATCCGGCGGCGCGCAAGGCGCTGTGGGACGGCGGCCTGCCGGCGATCCAGGCGTCCAAGGATCCGCTGATCCAGTACGTGCTGGCCACCGACAGCGCGGCCCGCGCGGCGCGCAAGGCCTATGAGGAGCGGGTCGTGGGGCCCAGCGGCCAAGCCGCCCAGAAGATCGCGGCCGCGCGCTTCGCGGTCTATGGCGACAAGGTCTATCCGGACGCGACGTTCAGCCCGCGCCTGAGCTACGGCAAGGTGGCTGGCTGGACCTATCGCGGCCAGACCATTTCCTACGCCACGACCTTCAAGGGGCTTTGGGAGCGCGCCACCGGCCAGGACCCGTTCGCCCTGGCGCCCCGCTGGGAGGCCGCGCGCGGCAAGCTATCGGACGACACCGTCTTCGACTTCGTCACCACCAACGACATCACCGGCGGCAATTCCGGCTCGCCGGTGTTGAACGCCAAGGGCGAGGTGATCGGCGCGGCCTTCGACGGCAACATCCACTCGCTGGGCGGCGCCTTCGCCTATGACGGGGCGCTCAACCGCACGGTCGTGGCCTCCACGGCCGCCGCCACCGAAGCCTTCGTCAAAGTCTACGGCCAGCAGGCGCTGGTCGACGAACTGCTGGGCAAGCCGGCCAAGAAGGGCAATCGCTGATGCGCCGTTCAACCCTCCTGGCCGCCGCCGCCATCGGCGTCCTGACCGCTTCGACCGCCCAGGCCCAGGAAGGCGGCTACGCGCCGCTGAAGACCTTCGCGCCCTTCGCCCCGCCATCTCCGCCGAGCGCCCAGCGCTCGGCTTCGGGCGCGCCCGGCGCGGCCTATTGGCAGAACCGCGTCGACTACCGGATCGACGCGCGGCTCGACCCGGCGTCGAAGGTCCTGACCGGCGACGAGACCATCACCTATACGAACAAGAGCCCCGACACGCTGGACATGCTGTGGCTGCAGCTTGACCAGAACGTCTATCGGCCGGACTCACGGGCGGCGGCGCAGGCCGGGCGGCCCCGCAAGGCCTTCACCGACGGCTACGTCATCGAGGCGGTCGAGGTCGATGGCGCGACGGCGCCGCATCTGATCGACGACACCCGCATGCGGGTGAGCCTGGCCAAGCCACTGAAACCCGGTGGGCAGCTGAAGCTGAGGGTCCGCTACCGCTACGCCGTGCCAGGCCTGTTCGGCGGGCGGACGGCATGGGGAACCTCCACGGCCGGCGAGATCTACGACATCGCCCAGTGGTACCCGCGCATGGCCGTCTATGACGACGTCCGGGGTTGGGACACGCTGCCGTACCTGGCCAATGAGTTCTATCTGGAATACGGCGACATCGACTACGCCGTGACCGCGCCCGACGACATGATCCTCGCCGGATCGGGGGCTCTGACCAATCCCAAGGACGTGCTGACGCCCCAACAGCAAGCGCGCCTGGCGCAAGCCGCGAGCAGCGACAAGACGGTGCTGATCCGCACGCCCGAGGAGGTCGCCGCCGCGCTGCCGGCCAAGGGAACCAAGACCTGGCGCTTCCATATGAGCGACACGCGCGACGTCGCCTTCACCGCCTCGCGCGGTTTCGTCTGGGACGCCGCGCGCATCAACCTGCCGAACGGCAAGACGGCGATGGCCCAGTCGGTCTACCCGCCCGAAAGCGTGGGCGAGGGCGCCTGGAGCCGATCGACCGAGTACCTGAAGCACGCGGTCGAGCAGTTCTCCAAGCGCTGGTACCCGTACCCCTGGCCGAACGCCATCAACGTGGCCGGTCCGGCCACGGGCATGGAATATCCCGGCATCGTGTTCGACGGGATCGACGACGCCGGCAAGACCCTGTTCTGGATCAGCGCCCATGAGATCGGCCACAGCTGGTTTCCGATGATCGTCGGCTTCGACGAGCGGCGCGACGCCTGGATGGACGAGGGCTTCAACACCTTCATCGACGTCTACGAGTCCGACGACTTTGGGGGCGGCGTCTACGGTCCCAAGCGCGACAGCGAATATGCGCCAGGGCAGGGGGCGCCGGCCGACCAGATTGCCGCGATCCTTGAGGACAAGGACGCCCCGCCGATCCTGTCGCGGGCCGACACCATCCGGGAAAAGTACCGCCACCCGATCACCTACTTCAAATCGGCGTTCGGCCTGACCCTGCTGCGCGAAGACATTCTCGGACCCGAGCGGTTCGATCCGGCCTTCCGCAAGTTCATCGCCGACTGGGCGTTCAAGCACCCCAAGCCCAGCGACTTCTTCCGAGCGATGGAAAGCGCCGGCGGCGAGGACCTCTCCTGGTTCTGGCGCGGTTGGTACGCCAACAACTGGACCCTGGACCAGGCTGTCACCAACCTCGCCTATGTCGACGGCGATCCGGCCAAGGGCGTGAAGGTGACGGTCGAGAACCGCGGCCAGCTGGTCCTGCCGACCACCCTGCGCGTCACTCTGGCGAGCGGCGGCAAGGCCGAGGTCCGCGTGCCGGCCGAGACCTGGATGCAGACCGGGACCCACGTCTTCACGCTCGACACCAAGGCGCCGGTCGCCAGCGCCGAGATCGACCCCGACCATCGCGCGCCCGATCGCGATCGTAGCAACAACAGCTTCAAGCCCGCGTCCTAGCGCCTGCCGATTTACAGCCGCCGTATGTTTGAGCGGCCGACCTCCCACCCTTCGTCAAACTCGGCGCGCTTCCGGGCGCGGCGAGTTCAGGAAGACCCATGCCCCTGCCCTTGATCCTCGCCGCCTCCGTCGTTCTCCAAGGCGCCTCGCCGACCCTGGCGCTATGCCGATCCGACCTGAGCCGGCGGATCGTCGGCTGGTTCGACCGCTATCTCGCGCCGTAGTCGTGGCGTTCTCCGAACATCTTCGTCCCGCCCCGGTAGCGGTTGAGCGGCCGTCGATCGTCAACGGAAAGACGGGCTTCGCGCGCGGCCCGCTGGCAATGGCGCGCATTCGTCCTGGAGATGTCATGCGTCCTTCGACTCTCGCCGCCCGTCCAAGCCGACTGCGAACGGCCTTCGTCGGCGCCCTCCTGATCTCGCATCTCGCGCTCTGGCCGGCCCAGGCTCAGGAGGAGGCGCCCGCGCCGGCGATCGCGGCGACCGGCGGCGACCTGATCGGCTACAGCTCGATCCACCACCCCACCATCGGCCGCGACGGCATGGTGGTGGCCCAGAACAAGATCGCCGCTCGCATCGGCGCGGACATCCTGGCCAAGGGCGGCAACGCGGTGGACGCCGCTGTCGCGGTGGGGATCGCCGAGGCTTTGACCCTGCCGCGCGCGGGCAATCTGGGCGGCGGCGGCTACATGCTCGTCTATGACGCCGCGTCCAAGAAGACCGTGGCCATCGAGTACTACGGCCAGGCCCCGCTGGGCGTGACGCCCGATCTCCTGCTGGGCGCCGACGGCAAGGTCGACGCCGCGAAGGTGCAGTCGTTCAAGGGCGTGACCGTGCCTGGGACGGTCGCGGGCCTCTACGAGGCGCATAAGCGCTTCGGCAAGCTGCCCTGGGCCCAGCTGATCCAGCCCACGATCGACCTGGCCACGACCGGGGTCGTGATGAGCGACGACGAGGCCAGCGCCCTGGCCCAACGCAAGTCCGCGATGTCCAAGGATCCGAGCGGCGCCTACAAGGTCTTCTTCAAGCCCGACGGCTCGGCCTACGCTCCGGGCGAGGTCTTCAAGAACCCCGACCTGGTCTGGACGCTGAAGCAGATCCAGGCGGGCGGCGCCGACGGCTTCTACAAGGGGCCCGTGGCCGAGAAGCTGGTCGCCGGCGTCCAGGCGGGCGGCGGCGTCATCACGATGAAGGACCTCGCCAGCTACAAGGCCAATGTCCTGGAGCCGATCTGGTCCACCTACCGAGGCTACCAGATCGCCTACATGCCGCCGACATCGGCCGCCTCCAGCGTCGCCGAAGTGATGAACATCCTCGAGCAGTTCCCGATGGACAAGTTCGGCCAGGGCAATGTCGCGACCATGCACGTGATGGCCGAGGCCTTGAAGATCGCGACCATGGATCGGCGCTATTCCGGCGGCGGACCGCAATGGAAGACGCCCGCCAAGGGCATCGCCAGCAAGGATTTCGCGAAAGAGCGGGCCAAGCTGATCTCGATGGATCGGTCGCTGGACTCCAAGACCCTGACCGCCCTCGATCCCCACAGTTTCGAGGGGCCCGACACCACGCACTTCGCGATCGCCGACAAGGACGGGAACGTCGTCTCTAACACCTACACCCTGACGGCCTCGTTCGGCGCGCACGTGGTCGCGCCCGGCACCGGCTTCCTGCTCAACAACTCGATGGGCAACTTCGACTGGAGCGCGCGTGGGGCTAGCCTGGGCAACAAGATCGAACCGGGCAAGCGCGCCCAGTCGACCATCTCGCCCATCATCGTCTTCAAGGACGGCAAGCCCTGGGTCGCCACCGGCACGCCGGGCGGGGGCACCATCATCGCCACCATGGCCCAGATGCTGTCGAACATCATCGATTACCGCCTCAACATCGCCGAGGCCGCCCAGCGCCCGCGCATCTACCAGTCGGGCATCGACGGGCCGCTGCAGCTGGAGGAGTCGATTCCGCAGGACCTGGTCGCGGGCCTGGAGGCCAAGGGTCACAGGGTCGAACGCTCGCAGATCATCGGCAGCACCCAGTCGATCATGATTGGCCCGGACGGCGTCTTCTACGGCGCCGCCGACACCCGCCGGCCCGACGCGGCGGCTGTCGGCGTGCGTCAGTTCTAAGGTCTCGTTCGGCCGGAAGCGGCTGGGCCGGGGGACGTCCAGATTGGGTCACGCTTCCGCGCCGACGCCCATCGAACAAATCGATTGTTATATTATAACGCGCTTCGGTGCGTCGGTCGGTCCTCCGACGTGTTCGCGAAATTGCGTCCAGGGACCGCGAAGAGATTGACGATGAAGAAGCCCGCCGGCGACCGACCCGACGATGAACAGCGCGGGCCCGAAGAGTTGGCGCCTTCACGGCGGGGGGTTCTTGGCGCGCTGGCCTTGGCCGGCGCGGGCGCGGCGGCTCCGGCCGTTGAGGCCAGGCCGCGGGCGCGACCCCGCGCCGAGGTCGACCGGCGGCTCGCCGAGACCATCGACACGGTCGTGGTGATCTACGCCGAGAACCGCAGCTTCAACAATCTGTTCGCGGCCTTTCCGGGCCTGGAGCGTCCGCTCGCGGACGAGCCGCCCGAGCGCCTGAGGCAACGCGACCGCGACGGCCGCCCGCTGGAGCGCCTGCCGCCGATCTGGGGCGGCATGGTTCCCCATGAGCAGGTGGTCGAGCACACGCGCTACAAGATCGGCGAAGGGGATCTGCCAAGCCTGCCCAACGCGCCGTTCGCCCTGGCCACGCCCAGTGGCGATCCGCTGCCGCACGGGGTGATCACCCGTGACCTGGTGCACGCCTTCTACCAGAACCAGATGCAGATCAATGGCGGCGCCAATGACCGCTTCGTCGCCTGGGGCGACAGCGGCGCCCTGGTCATGGGTCGCTATGGCGACGCGGCCGTGAACCTGCGCCTGTGGCGCCTGGCCGAGCGCTTTACGCTCTGCGACAATTTCTTCATGGGCGCCTTTGGCGGCTCGTTCCTGAACCATCAGTACCTGATCGCCGCCCAGCCGCCGGTCTATCCCAACGCCGACCAGAGCCCCGCCAAGGGGCTGATCGCGACGCTGGAGGGCGATGATCCCAAGGGCGCGCGGCTGAAGCCCCTGGCCGACAGCCCCGCCAGCGCCCTGGACGGCCGGCCGCGGTTTGGGCCCAGCGCGCTGACGCCGGACTTCTGGGCGGTCAACACCATGATGCCGCCCTATGCGCCGAGCGTCAGTCGCAGTCCGGCGGACCCCGGCCTGGCCGATCCCGACCAACCCTTGACCCTGCCGCCGCAGACGCACCAGACGATCGGCGACCGGCTGTCGGCCAAGGGCGTGGAATGGGCCTGGTACGCCGGCGCTTGGGGACTGGCCTTGGCGGGCGCTCGCGACGAGGAGGCGTTGTTTCCGGCGCGGCCGAACTTCCAGGTTCACCATCAGCCGTTCAACTACTTCGCCAATCGCGCCCCGGGCGCGGACGGGCGAAGCCGGTTGCGCGACGCGGGGTTCGGCGACAGCGCCCGGACCAACCGCTTCATGGCCGACGCCCAGGCCGGCCGCCTGCCGGCGGTCAGCTTCTACAAGCCGCAAGGCGACCTCAACATGCATGCCGGCTATTCGGACGTGGACGCCGGCGATCGTCACATCGCCCGGGTGGTGGACGCCCTGATGAGCGGGCCGCAATGGGCCAAGATGCTGGTCGTGGTCACCTTCGACGAGAACGGCGGCTGGTGGGACCACGTCGCCCCGCCCAAGGGGGATCGCTGGGGGCCGGGCACGCGGGTCCCGGCGCTTGTCATCTCGCCCCACGCGCGCAAGGGCCATGTCGACCATACGATCCATGACACCGGCTCGATCCAGCGCCTGATCAATCGCCGTTTCGGACTGGAGCCCCTGCCGGGGATCGTCGAGCGTGACCGGGCCATGGTCGCCGCGGGCGGCGTCGCGCCGGGCGACCTGACGACGGCCCTCGACCTAGGCTAGCTGCACGCCGGGACGTCCCGCCTCGACCGCGAAGCGCTGCAAGCCGCGCACGGTCGCGGCGGGATCCTTGCGGTCGCTGATCGCCTGGAAGCGGGTCTCGATCGCCTCGCGGGTGAGGGTCAGGCTCGCATAGCCGTTGGTCTCCAGATCGACGTAACGGACGTGCGGATTGCGCGCCTGGACCTTGTCGAACGCGCCCTTGGGCGGTCCTTCCTGGCTGATGGCGGCCGCCACGAACTCGCTGGCCACGGCCGGCGCGCCATCCTTGCGGAAGTCGGTCTTCAGGTCGGTCGCCCAGAAGGAATGGATGTCGCCGCCCAGGAAGACCGGGTTGGGCGCGCGGCTGGCGGCCAGGGCGTCCAGCATCCGCCCGCGATTGGCTTGGTAGCCGTCCCAGCCGTCGGTGAAGTGACCCTCCTGGCCATCCTTGCCCGTCTGGTTGATCGGCGCGACCAGCAGGTCCTGCACCATCACGGTCCAGCGCGCGTCGGCGCGCTTGAAACCGTCGTACAGCCAGCGCTCCTGGCGCGCGCCCAGCATGGTGCGCGAGGGATCGGTCATCTCCGGGCAGGTTTCCGGGACCACGTGGCCGCCCCGCCAGGTTGGGGTGGGGCAGGGCTGTATGGACCGGTACTGCCGGCCGTCCAGGACCAGGAATTCGGCGAGATCGCCGTATCGCAACCGATCGTAGATCCGCATGTCCGGCCCGTGCGGCCGCGAGCGCGGGCGAAGCGGCATGTGCTCGTAGAAGGCGCGATACGCGGCGGCGCGGCGGCGCAGGAAGGCCTCGGTCGAGACCTCGGGGTCCTGTGACCATTGATTGGAATAGTCGTTCTGCACCTCGTGGTCGTCCCAGGTCATCAGGCAGGGGGCGACGGCGTGCAGGGCTTGCAGGTCGGGATCGGTCTTGTAGAGCGCATAACGGTTGCGATAGCCGGCGAGATCGACGACGTCGTCCTGGCGATCGTGGGCGCGGACGGTGCGGCCTTTCGCGCGGTCGCCGCGATAGCTGTACTCGTAGATGTAGTCGCCCAGGAACAGGACGAGGTCGGGTCGCTCGGCCGCCAGATGGCGATAGGCTGCGAAGTATCCCAGCTCCCAATGGGCGCAGGTCGCCATGCCCAGGGTCAGCCGCTCGACCCGCGCGTTCGGCGCCGGCGCGGTGCGCGCCTGGCCAATGTCGCTCTGATGACCCAGGCTGGTGAAGCGATACCAGTAGGGGCGATCCGGCTTCAGGCCGTCGACCTCGACGTGGATCGAATGCGCGAAACGGGCGTCGGCGACCGCTTGGCCCGTTCGGACCACCCGGCGCATGGTCTCGTCCTCCGCCACTTCCCAGAGCACCCGCGCGGGCGCGAACAGGCCGCCTTGTCCGTCGCTGGCGAGCGGGTCCGTGGCCAAGCGTGTCCAGAGCACAAAGCCGTCCGGGACCGGATCGCCGCTGGCCACGCCGAGCGTGAAGGGCGTCGTCCGCGCCGTGGGGCCCGAGCGGGCATAGGCGGGAGCGCCCGCCGCGAGCAGCGCCAAGCCGCCGGTGAGGAGGAACTGGCGACGCTCGATTAGGGGGGGATGCATCGATGGCGAACTCGCGACGGGACACCGCGCATAAATCATAAATGTTATAACGTAACAATCCTTGTCGGCCGGCAAGGGCGGCGCTATGTGTGTTATACTATAACACATGAGGGCGCGCTTGACCGTCGAAGCTTCCCAACCCCGAGGTCGGATCGACCGCCGCCTGCCCGTGACCGTCCTTTCGGGCTTCCTGGGCGCTGGCAAGACCACCTTGCTCAACCACGTGCTGGCCAACCGCGAGGGCAAGAAGGTCGCGGTCATCGTCAACGACATGAGCGAGGTGAACATCGACGCGGCGCTAGTCGCCGAGGGCGGGGCGGATCTTTCGCGCACCGACGAAGCCCTGGTCGAGATGTCGAACGGCTGCATCTGCTGCACCCTGCGCGAGGATCTGCTCAAGGAGGTCCGTCGTCTGGCCGCCGAGCGGCGTTTCGACTACCTGCTGATCGAGTCCACGGGCGTCTCCGAGCCAATGCCGGTGGCGGCGACCTTCGACTTCCGCGACGAGGCTGAGCAAAGCCTGTCGGATGTGGCGCGGCTGGACACCATGGTCACGGTGGTCGACGCCTTCAATTTCCTGCGCGACTACGCCTCGCGCGACAGCCTGGCCGATCGCGGCGAGACGGCCGGGGAGGGAGACGAGCGGACGGTGGTCGACCTGCTGGTCGAACAGATCGAGTTCGCCGACGTCATCGTGCTGAACAAGGCCGATCTCGTCTCCGCCGACGACCTGGGCCGGCTCGAGGCGATCATCGCCACCTTCAATCCGCAGGCGCGGATCGTGCGGTCGGAGCGCGGCGCGGTGGCGCTGGACGACGTGCTGGACACCGGCCTCTTCGACCCTGTCCGGGCCGAGGGCGCGGCCGGCTGGCAGAAGGCGCTGATGGGCGAGGTGCTGCCCGAGACCGAGGAGTACGGCATCAGCCACTTCGTCTATCGCGCGTCCAAGCCGTTCCATCCCGAGAAGCTGAAGGCCTGGCTGGACAGTGAATGGCCGGGCGTCATCCGCTCCAAGGGCTTTGTGTGGCTGGCGACCCGCTACGATCGGGTCGGCGGCTGGAGCCAGGCGGGCGCGGTCACCCAGTTCGGCCCCCACGGCCGTTGGTGGGCGAGCGCGCCGCAGGAATATTGGCCCGAGGATCCGGCTTGGCGGGCGGCGATCCAGAAGGTCTGGAAACCCGTCCATGGCGATCGCCGCCAGGAGATCGTTCTGATCGGCCAGAACATGGATCGCGAGGCGCTGACCCGGGGCTTTGACGCCTGCCTGCTGTCCGACCTCCAGTTCGGCTTCGGCCCCAAGGCCTGGACCAAGCTGCCTGACCCGTTTCCGGCATGGGGATGATGGCGGTCGAGCCCGCGCCCATCGACGACTTTGTCGCGCCCTCGGCCGCTTGGGTGGCGCAGCGGTTTGGCGTCAGCGAGGACGAGGCCGAATGGGTGCTGGTCCTTTACCGGTTCCAGACGCTGTATCCGGACGGCCCAGAGCCCGGCAGGTTCTACTGCGAGGCTTTGTGACGCCATGACGCTTCTGATCGAACACCGCTTGCGCCGCATGGAGCCCTATGAAGCCGCGTCGTTCTGGATCGCCCGTCGGGCGCGGGGAGCGCTCAGCGACGATGAGCGCGCGCTCTTTTCCCGCTGGCTCGAAAACCCCGCCGCCGCCGATGCCTATGGCCGGATGGACCGCCTATGGGCCGAGCTGGGCCTAATGAAGCCAAGGCGAGCGCGTTTCGCCGCCGGAGATCCACTCATGAACGCCAATTTCGACAAGGCCCTGGACCTTTCAGCCGTGAGCCTCTCGGCGCTCTGCTTGGTTCACTGCCTGGCCTTGCCCGCCCTGTCTCTCTTCCTGCCGGTTCTCGGCCTATGGGCGCGAGCTGAGTGGGTGCATGTGCTCTTCGTCGCCTTGGCCGCGCCCATCGCGGTATTGGCGTTTGTCGATCGCAAGGCGTGGCGTCCGTATTCTTGGCCCCTGCTTGGCCTTGCCCTGGTGGGTCTGGCGCTCATGCTGGCGGGAGCCACGGATGTCTTCAGCGCCGTGGACGAGCGTGTGACGACGGTGTCGGGAGGAACGCTTCTGGCCCTGGCGCACCTCGGAAATCTACGTCGCCGACACCAGATGGCGCGTCGAGATTCGTGCGGCCATTGACGGCCATATCGAGTTCGCCTTGACGCTCTTCCGCTCCGCCGTCGGCTTGGCGGAGGTCGCGGATTGAAATCAGGGGATGAACGGAAGAGGGGGTCATCCCTAGGGGGCGGACCGCTAGACAGTGAGCCGGGTTGGGCGTAGGGGCGTCGTCATGAACCGGGGGACGACACGACTGACGCCGTGGTTGGCGCGCTTAGGCGTGACCCTGGCCTTCTGCGCGGTCGCCCTCCGGATCGCGATCCCCAGCGGCTATATGCTCGGTCAGCCCAGCGGCGTGAACGGCCTTCCGGCTCTGATGATCTGCTCGGGGCAGGGCGCGCTGGAGGTCAAGAGCGGCGCCAACCCCGCTCTGGACGGCTTGCGCAAGATCGTCGCCGATCAGGACAAGAAAGACGGCGAAAAAAGTGCGCCCCAGCATGGATGCGCCTTCGCGGGGCATTCGACTCCTGTCCACGCGCCGGATCTCCAGAGCCTAGCCGCGCCGGCTTTCGCGCCGTTCGTCCAAGCCGCCTCGACGCCGCTTCATCAGCGTCCGGGCCTTGGACTGGCCGCGCCGCCGCCGCCCAAGACAGGACCGCCTTCGATCGTCTGACACCGAATCCCGTCCGCCAAATCGGCGCGGCGGCTCAACCTTGTCTGACGAACGGAAATAAAAATGACTGTCTCTCGCAGCGCCGCGTCCGCGCGCGCTCTGCTGGCCGCGCTCGCGTTCAGCCCTCTTTCGCTACCCGCCGTGGCGATCGCCGCCGACGCCGCCGTTCCGGCCGCCGACGCCGCCGAAGCCAAATCCAACGAAGTCGATCAGGTGCTGGTCGTCGGGCGGGGTGACAAGCCGGTCACCGTCGTGCCCCGCGGCCTCGCCGTCTCGCTGGGGCAGACCGAGTTCGAGGCGATCAACGCGGTCAATGTCGAAGACCTGATGAAGTACGCGCCCGACTTCTTCGTACGCAAACGCTTCGCTGGCGACGACAACGCCGTGGTCGCTCTGCGTGGCACCAACACCGTCCAGAGCGCCCGCACCATCGTGTTGGTCGATGGTTTCGTGGTCTCCAACTTCCTGGGCAACCGCTACGACTATCCGCCCAAGTGGAACGTGGTCGGCCCGGCCGAGGTGCGCCAGTTCGACATCGTCTATGGCCCCTATTCGGCTCGCTACGGCGGCAACTCGATGGGCGGGGTGATCTCGGTCACGACCCGCGAGCCCGAGCCTGGCCGCGAGGTCTACGCCAACGCCCAGACCATGATCATGCCGTTCAAGGAGTACGGCTTCGATCAGACCTTCAAGGGCTACAGCGCCGAGGGCGGAATCTCATACAAGCAGGAGGACGGCCCGTGGAGCGTGCGCGGCGGCTTCCGACATTTCGAGAACACCGGCCAGTCGATGACCTACAATCTGCTGACCGCCACGACCGGGACGGGGACGGCGGTCACCGGCGCCTACAACGATAGCCGCCTGGCCACGCCCGTGTTCGGCGGGGCCTCGCCCGTGCACGTCATTCAGGACCAGCTCCGCCTGCGCGTCGGCTATGCGGCCGCCAATGGCTGGGACATCCAAGCCCTGGGCTTTGCCTGGAAGACCAATCAGGATCTGACCAATCCGCGCAGCTGGCTGGTCGATGCTTCTGGCAAGCCGGTCTATCAGGGCAAGGTCAGCTACGCCGGCAAGACCTGGAACGCCACGGGCCTGACCTTCTCCGAGACCGACCGCACCGAATATCTGGCCGGACTGAAACTGGCCGGTCCGCTGGCGGGCTGGAAGGCGTCGTTCAATCTGTCGCGCTACTGGATTCCCGACCAGGACGCTCGCACCTCCAACGACTACGCCACGGGCGCATCCAACGGCGCCGGCACGCAAAGCCGTCAGACCAAACCCGGTTGGTGGACAGGCGACGCGACCTTCGATCGCGCCTTCGGCAAGCACGAGATCGGCTTTGGCCTGAACGCCAACCTCTACGAGGCGGGGACCGACACCTACGCCACCACCAACTGGCACACAGCGACCGCGCCGGTTTACTCGACTTCGACCTACGGCAAGACCAGCCTTTGGGGCGTGTGGGCCGAGGACGCCTATGATCTGGACGGCAACTTCGTCCTGACCGGCGGTCTGCGCTTCGACAGCTGGCGCGCCTTCGACGGCGGCATCGGCAAGCGCGTGTCGGGCGCGCGGGTCGACAGCGCCTATCCGGAACGCGATGAGACCTCGGTGAGCCCGAAGCTCTCGCTGCAAGGTCAGATTCCGGGCGACTTCGAGCTGCAGGTCAGCCTCGGGACCGCCAAGCGCTTTCCGACCGTCGGCGAGCTCTACCAGGGACGGTTTGACGACATCACCCGCCAGATCGATCCGACCAGCTATGACCCGAACCTGAAGTCCGAGAAGTCCACGGACGCCAGCGTCATCCTGCGGCGCAAGTTTGGGAAGGTCCGCTCGACCACCAGCCTGTTCTACCAGGACATCGACGACGCGATCTTCAGCTTCAGCGGCCTCAACCAGTACGGAACCGTCGTCACGTCCTACAAGAACGTCGACAAGGTCCGCCAATATGGCGTGGAGCTGATCCTAGAGGCCTCGGACGTGCTGATCCCGGGCCTGGACATCGACGCCAACGTCACGCGGATCGACGCCAAGACCATCAAGAACAGCGCCAACACCGCCGCCGAGGGTGTGAAGTTCCCGCGCATTCCCGATTGGCGGTCCAGCGGCAATGTCCGCTATCGCATCAATGACCGCCTCAAGGCCTCGCTGGGTTGGCGCTACGCCTCGCGCCCCAACTCCGACCTGTTCGGCCTGGTCCGGGGCGACGCCTACGGCTTCCAGACCGAGTACTTCACGGTCGATACGCGGGTTTCGTGGGACGTCACCAAGAAGGCGCAGCTGAGCGTCGGGATCGACAACCTGTTCAACGACCAGGCCTACGTCTCCCACCCGCTGCCGCAGCGGACCTTCGTCTTCGACATCAAGACCAAGTGGTAGGAGCCTGACCTCATGACCACGTCCAGCCCGGCCCTGATCAAGGCTCGCCGAACGATTTTCGACTATCGCGCCATCTGGCGCTGGCACTTCTATGCCGGCCTGTTTTGCGCGCCGTTCGTCATCATCCTGGCGATCACCGGCTCGATCTATCTGTTCAAGCCTCAGGTCGAGGCCTGGCTGGATCGCCCCTATGACCACCTGACGCTGACGGGGAAACCCGTCAGCGCCCAGGCCCAGGTCGACGCGGCCCTCAAGGCCGTGCCAGGCTCGCGCCTGCGCACCTATGAGGTGCGACGCGAAGCCGATGACGCCGCCCGCGTGGTGGTGGGCAAGAAGGGCGAGAACATCCTCGTCTATGTCCATCCCGAGACGCTGCGGATCCTCAAGGTGATCAATCAGGATGATCGCCTGATGCAGATCGACAAGACCATCCATGGCGAACTGCTGATGGGCGATAATGGCTCGATCCTGGTCGAGCTGGCCGCCTGCTGGGCCATCGTGATGGTGGTGACGGGTCTTTATCTGTGGTGGCCGCGTCAGGCCCAGGGCCTGGGCGGCGTGCTCTATCCGCGTCTTGGTCGGGGTTCGAAACTGTTCTGGCGCGACCTGCACGCCGTCACCGGCGTGTGGATCTCGAGCCTGGCGCTGTTTCTGCTGCTGACCGGTCTGCCTTGGGCCAAGGTCTGGGGCGATAGTTTCAAGGAAGTGCGCAAGCTGACCGGCACGGCGGTCGCCAAGCAGGACTGGTCGACGGGCCGGGCCGGGGAGAAGGCCGAGAGCCGGGCGCTGGACGCCTCGGGCGGCGGCGAGCACGCGGGTCACATGGCCGGGATGGACATGGCCGGCATGGACATGGCGATGACGCCGTCGGCGCCGACGCCCGCCCTAGACCGCATGGCCGCGACGGTGCGGGCCATGGACCTGCCGCCGCCAGTGCTGATCGCGCCGCCCTCCAGCAAGAAAGGCCGCAACGCCTCGCCCGACTGGACGGCGCGGTCCGATACGCCAAACCGGCCTCAGCGGGTGACCCTGACGCTCGATCCCGCCTCCGGCCAGGTGACCCGCACCGAAGGCTTCTCCGCTCGACATCCGATCGACAAGGTCATCGGCTATGGCATCGCGGCTCACGAGGGCCAGTTGTTCGGCCTCGCCAATCAGCTTCTGGGCGTTCTCACCGCCATCGGCTTGATCACCCTCAGCGTCAGCGGCCTGGTCATCTGGTGGCGTCGCCGGCCGCGGGGACAGCTGGGCGCGCCGCCCGCCTTGCCCGAAGGCCGCATCGCGGCCGGCGTGGGCGTCTTGATTGTCGTGTTCGGCGTGTTGCTGCCGGTGCTGGGAGTTTCGATGATCGCGATCGCGCTTCTGGAGCGTCTCGCGCTTCGCCATATCCCCGGCGTCCGCCATTGGCTGGGGCTTCGGTCAAGCGAAAGACCGGCGGAGGCCGCCTGACGCAATCGCGGCGCTGGCCACCGTTCAGCCGCGCTTAGTCGGCCGGGGTAGCGGTCGATGCGACGCGGTTTGAGGGTGGTCTCCTTCCGCTTGCTTCAAAGGGCGCACTCCTGCCTTGATCCCGCCCGTCTTGTCTGGAGCCTAGCCGGCGACCGAGTGTAGGAACTCCAGCTTGGCGACGGGTTCCAGCGGGCCTGCGGTCTTCAGCAGCTTGAAGGCGTCGTCGGCCGCCTCGACCGCGTGATCGATGTCGGCGTCGGTCATGGCGGTGGTCATGAACATGTTGTGCCAGGGGTGGAAATAGACGCCGCGCTTGAGCAGGGCGTTGTTCCAGAAGTAGCCCTTGGCGCCGGTGGGGTCGTCGTCGACCATGATCAGCGGCATCTGCGCCGGACCGGTTTGACGCAACCCGAAGCCATGACGGCCGGCGGCCTCGTCGAGCCCGGCGCGCAGCCGCTCGCCCAGCGCGATGGTGCGCTCCAGGTAGTCGGTCTCGCGGATCAGCTTCAGGGTCGCCAGCGACGCGGCCATCGGCGCCGCCGAGAACCAGAACGACCCGGTGGCGTAGATGGTGGCCGCCGCGAAGCGGGCGATGTCGGTGCCGAGCAGGGCCGAGATTGGGTGGCCGTTGGCGATGGCCTTGCCCCAGCTGGACAGATCAGGCTTCACGCCGACCAGGGACCAGCTGCAATCGCGCGCCAGGCGGAAGCCGGCGCGGACGTCATCGACGATCAGCAGCGCGCCGTGCTCGTCGCACAGTTCACGGGCCCGGCGGGCGTATTCGGGATTGGGCAGCTCCTGATCGACGAAGGTGTCGTGCTTGATGGGCGAGGCGAAGATCGCCGCCAGGTCCGAGCCGGCCTCGCGCACGGCGGCCTCCAGGCTCTCGACGTCGTTGTATTCGTAGAACACCTGGTTGGCGCGGTCAGCGGGCGTGGTCCCGTTCTTCAGCGGCGTGCACCAGGGCTGGGCGCCGTGATAGGCGCCCTTGGCCAAGACGATGGTCTTCTTCTGGGTGAAGTTGCGGGCGATCATCATCGCCATGGTCGTGGCGTCGGTGCCGTTCTTGCAGAACATGGCCCAGTCGGCGTGGCTAACCTGGGCGACCAGGGCCTCGGCCAGTTCGACCATCGCCGGCCCGGGGCCGGTCATGGTGTCGCCGCGCTTCATCTGGTCGACATAGGCCTGGTCGATGGCGGCGTGACCATAGCCGAACAGGTTGGGGCCGTAGCCGCACAGGAAATCGACATAGCGATTGCCGTCGGCGTCCCAGAGATAGGCGCCTTCCGCTCGCTCGAAGAACTGCGGATAGTCGTCGGGCAGCAGCATGACCGACTGGTGGCCGTACATGCCGTTGGGGATCACGGCCATGGCGCGCTCGCGCAGCGCGGTGTCCTTGCTGTTGGTCCAGGTCATGTCGAGCGCCTCGCCGATAAGATAGTTTTGACTATCATAATGGCTGAGGCATAGTGGCTGTCAATGTGGGGGAGAGACGGCGATGAAGACCGGTCTGACATGCATTGGCCTGACGACGCTGGACGTGGTGGCGCGAGCCATCGACGCCTTGCCGGAAGGCGAGGGCACTACGCTGATCGAGGGGATCGCCTGCGCGCCGGCCGGCACGGCGGCGGGGGCGGCCTTGGTCGCGGCCAAGCTGGGCATGACGGTGCGCCTCGCCTCGGCCGTAGGCGATGACCTGATCGGTCGCTTCATCCGCATGGCGCTTGACGAGGCCGGAATAGATTTGACCGCGCTGGAGACCCTGCCGGGCCTGCCGAGTTCGACAACGGTGCTGGCGGTCGACTCGGCGGGGCGTCGTCCGAACTTTCACGCTCTGGGGGCGGGCATGCTGGCCAAGGCCACGCCTGAAGCGCTTGAGGCGGCGATCTCGGCGCGTTTCCTGCACTATGCCGGGATCGGCGGCCCGATGCTGGATGGCGGCGCGGGGGCGGACCTCGTCAAGGCCGCGCGCGCGGCGGGCGCGACCGTGACCTGCGACCTGATCTCGCCCCAGAGCACGGCGATGGACGAGCTCAAGCGGCTGCTGCCCCATGTCGACTATTTCATGCCCAGCGCCGCGGAGGCGGTGTTCCTGACGGGGCAGGACGACCTGTTTGCCGCCGCCGATCTATTTCGTGAACTGGGCGCGGGCGGCTGCGTCATCAAGAATGGAAGCTGCGGCGCCGTCGTGGTGCTGGACGACGTCCGAACGACTCTGCCGGCCTATCGGATCAAGCCGGTGGATACGACCAGCTGCGGCGACTCCTATTGCGCGGGCTTCATCGCCGCGCTGGATCGCGGGTGGACGCCGCTGGACGCCGCCCGCTTCGGCGCCGCGACGGCCGCGTTGGTGGCGCAAGGACTGGCTACCCTCGGCAAGCTCGAGAGCTTCGAGGCGACGGAGGCGGCCATGGGCCAGATGACGCTCGGCGAGGCCGCCTGATGGCCGCGATGGACGAAGGCGCGCTGCGCCAGCGCATGGTCGAGGTCATGCGCGCCATGGACGACAAGGGCCTCAACCGCGGGACCTCGGGCAATGTCTCGGCGCGCTGTGGCGAGGCGATGCTGGTGACGCCCAGCGGCGTGCCCGCCGCCCGCCTGACCGCCGAGCAGATGGTGCTGGTCCAGCCCGACGGATCGACCGCTCCTGGATCCCTCAAGCCGTCCAGTGAATGGCGGATGCACCAGGGCTTGTTGGATCGCAGGCCCGACGTCGGAGCGGTCGTCCACTGCCACTCGCGCCACGCCACCATCCTGGCCTGCGCGAACAGGCCGATCCCGGCGGTGCACTACATGGTCGCCGTCGGCGGCGGAACCAGCGTGCCGGTCGCGCCCTACGCCACCTTCGGCTCGACCGAACTGGCGCAGATCGTCGTCGAGGCGCTGGACGGCCGCTACGCCGCCCTGATGGCCAATCACGGCCAGATTGTCGTCGCCCCCAACCTCGACTACGCCCTGGCCATCGCCGAGGAGATCGAGGAACAGGCCGCCGTCTACTGGGGAACGCTGGCCATCGGCGGCCCAACCCTGCTGGCGGAGGACGAGATGGGCCACATCCTTCGCCGCTTCAAATCGTACGGGCAGGGTCGATGAGCGTCTCCGACGCCGCGGTCGACGCCCCGGCCCCCGTCGCCTCGCCCCCCGTCGCTTCACCATCGCGCCATGACGCTGCGATAAGCCAGGGTGTCGGCGTGGTCGCGCTGCTGATCGCGGGGCTGCAACCCGTGATCCTGGGGGCGATGGAGCGGGAAGGCCGGCTCACTACGGCCCAGATCGGCCTGGCGGCCACGGTCGAGCTGATGGCCCTGGGCGTGGCCTGCGGGCTGGCGGCGGCTCTTCTGAAGCCCACAAACATCCGGCTGAAGATCGCGATCACCTGTCTGCTGCACGCGGGCGCCATGCTGGCCACGACCCTGACCAGCGGCGTCGGCGTGATCCTCACCCGCGCGCTTGCGGGGGCCTGCGCCGGGGTGATGCTGTGGCTGGCCATTGGCGTCATCGCGCGGGCGTCCAAGCCGGAGCGGGCCTCGGGCGTCTTTGTCACCCTTCAAACCTTCGCCCAATTGGTGTTAGCCGCGAGCCTGCCGGCCACGGTCATGATCCCTTGGGGCGTCAACGGCGCCCTGGTCTGCCTGGCGGGAATCTCCGTGCTGGCCGGCCTGGCGGCGCTGGCCGGCCCCGACCGCCTGGCGGTCCTGCCCAAGTCCGACGAGGGCGGGACGCTGGACGTTCGCTCCATCGGCGGACTGGCGGCGGTGTTTCTGTGGATGGCCTTCATCGTCGCCCTGTGGGTGTATCTGGAGCCCCTGGCCGCCCGGGCGGGTCTCACGCCGCGCGAGGCGGGCCTGGCCGTCGCCCTGGCTTTGGGCCTGCAGGTGCTGGGCGGCGTCGCCGCCACGGCGGTGGGCGACCGCGTGTCGCCGAGCAACGTTCTGCTTGGCGTCGGCGTCATCAACGCCGTGATCCTGGCGACGCTGTGGAGCGGCCCGGGACGTAGCGTGTTCGTCGCCTGCGTGGCGGCGTTCGGTTTCCTGTGGCTGTTCGCCCTGCCGTTCCAGACCTTGCTGCTGATCCGGATCGATCCTACTCGCCGGGCTTCGATGCAACTCGGCGCGGCTCAGCTCTTGGGCAGCAGCGCGGGGCCTCTCGCGGCGTCGCTGGTGGTGGGCGAGGGCCCGGTCCGACGCGCCCTGATTCTGTCGGGAGCCTGCCTGGCCTTGGCCCTGGGCCTGATCAGTCTGTTGCGGCCGAAGTCGCCCGCGTGAGGTGCTGGTAGTACAGCGCCACCATCCAGCAGATCTCCTCGTTGATCTTCTCCTCGTCCTGGTCCGGCTCTTCCAGGACCATCTCGGTGGCGGCGTACATCATCTGCGTCGTCAGTCGCGTGGCCGTGCGCAGGCGGTCCTCGCTGGCGGCGGGGTTTTCGGCCTTCAGGATCTCGAACAGCGTCTGGGCGACCATATCGCGCGAGGTGGTGCGCACTTCCTGTAGCATGGGCAGGGCCCGCAGAGCGCGCAGGATCCAGTCGCCGCCCGGAAAGTCGCGGGTAATGGCGTTGATCTGCTTTTGCAGGTCGCGGTTCTTGGCGACCGACTCTTCGAGTGTCGAGGACTTCGTCCCGCCGGCCTCGAGCCAGGACAGGACAATCTTGTCCTGGGCGTCCATCAGCCTATGAGCAAGCTCCTTGAGCAGGGCGTACTTGTTGGGGAAGTAGCGGTAGAGGGCCGGCGGCGTCAGGCCCGCGCGCTCGCATACCAGGTTGGTCGTCAGACGCTCGAAGCCGACCTCGGCCAGCAACTCGCCGGCGGTGGTCAGGATGACCTCGAACGTGTCCTTGCCGCGCCGGCGCGAGGGGCGCGACTTGGTGTCGAGCGCGGGCGCGTCGGTCTTGGCTACGGTGGTCTTGGCGGCGGTGCTTCTTGCCATGACGTCCTGATAGCAAGATGCCCGCCGCCGACCAACTGCGACGCTAGTAGTGATAGCGCAGGAAGACGCCCAAGCTGCGCGGGCGGTTCATGCTGAGCAGATCCTCGCCCAGGCTGTCGATGTTCGAGATCGACACGACATAGGACTTGTCGAACAGATTGCGGGCGAAGGCGCCGGCCTCGATCCGCTGGTCGGGTGAGCGCCAGCTGACCTGGGCCCCGGCGATCCACACCGCGTCCTGCGACAGGCGCTCGGCGTTCGAATTGTCGAAATAGACCTTGGACGAATAGTTGGCGTCGACATTGGCGACGATCGACGCGCCGCTCGCCAATGGCGCCACCCAGGTGGCGGACGTGTTGAAGGTCACCTTGGGCGACTGCGGCAGGCGATTGCCCGTGTAGTCCTGGCCCTCGCTGAAGTAGTCGCCGAACTTTGCGTGCAGCAGCGAGACGCCCGCGGTGAGGGTCAGGGGCTGAATCGGCCGAGCGGTGATCTCGGCCTCGCCGCCGTAGACCTTGGAATTGGCGGCGTTGTCCAGCACCAGCACGGTCAGGCCGTTGCGCAGCGCCTGGGCGAAGACCTGCTGGTTCTTGTAGTCGTAGTAGAAGCCCGACACGTTCAGTCGCACGCGGCGGTCGAAGAACTCGGACTTCATTCCGACTTCGTAGGCATCCAGCGTTTCGTTGTCGTAGGGCTCGACCTCCTCAGGCGTGGTGGCCAGGCCGCCGAAGAAACCGCCGCTCTTATAGCCGCGGTTGTAGGTGGCGTAGACGTTGGCGTCGTCGCTCACCGCATAGCGCAGGCCAAGGCGACCCGAGAACGCCGAGAAGGTCTTCTTCTGGTCCGAAGCCAGTAGAACGATCAGCCCGTCCTCGATCTGGCTCTGGTAGTTCATGTGCTTGTCGTCCGCCGACCAGCGCAGGCCGACGGTGCCGGTCAGCCTGTCGGTGATCTTGTAGTCGGCCTGCCCGAACAGCGCGTAGCCCTTGGTCTTCTGGGTATAGGGCCAGCCGAACACCGCGACGCTGTTCTCGGGGCTCAGGCCTGTCGGATTGTCAGGCGTGGCGAACAATGGGCGCAGGTCGCGCAAGGTGTCTTGGCGGGTGTTGTCCTGGACGGTCTCGTCCATGAAGTAGCCGCCCAGCACCCAGTTCACGCGACCGGACGGATCATCGGACTGCAGGCGCAGTTCCTGGGTGAACTGCTGGTGACGGGAGCGATAATTGATCTCCAGCATCTGGGCCGGACTGCCGTCGGTGTTCTCGAGATCGTTGCGGTGGGCCCATTGCCAGGCCGTGACCGAAACCAGCTGGATGCCGTTCAATGTCCAGGTGGCCTGGTTCGAGGCGCCGAACAGGTCGACCTTGTCCTTGCCTTCGAGATTGCTGTCGATCGCGCGGCTGTTGTTGTCGGTGTCGGCGTAGCCGAGGAGGTCGGCGCAGGCGCCGCCGGCGTACGCGTTTGGAGCGCACAGGCCGTTAGGGCCGGTTGCTTCGGCCGTGGCGGGGAATAGGGCGCGATGCTGAGGCGCGATGGCGTCGCCACGGTTCACATAGCGATTGACCTGGGTCAGCATCTCGAAATTTTCGGTCGGCGTATAGAGCAGCGACAGCCTTCCGGCCCAGTGGTCGGCGGCGTTGACGTCGTGGCCAGTGACGCGGTTGTAGGTGTAGCCATCGTCCTTGACCCACTGGCCGGCGGCGCGGAAGGCCAGCTTATCGGCGACGATCGGACCACCGACGGCGGCCTCGACAGTCTTGGCGTTGAACGTGGCGTATTCCACCGAGGCGTCGGCGGTGAAGCTCTGGGTCGGGCGCTTGGTGGTGATATTGATCGCGCCGCCGTTGGTGTTGCGGCCATAGAGGGTGCCTTGAGGGCCCCGCAGGACTTCCACCTGGGCCAGATCGTAGAAACCGGCCATCTGGGCGAGAGGCGAGCCGATATAGACGCCGTCGACATAGACTCCGACGCCGCTGGAAGCGTTGGGATTGAAGTCGCTGAGGCCAACGCCTCGGATGTAGATCTTGGGATTGGCGGCCGCGTCGTTGGCGCTGATCCGCATGCCGGGCGCCATGTTGTTGAGCGCCAGGACGTTGTTGACGCCGCGCGCGGACAAGGTGTCGGCGGTCAGGGCGGTGACCGAGACCGGCACATCCTGAAGGTTCTCGGCGCGCTTCTGCGCGGTGACCACGATCTCCGCGATCGCGGTGTCGTCCCGCGGAGGCGCTACGGTCGATTGCGCAGCGGCAAGACCACCACAGATCGCCCAGGCGGATACGCCCATCAGCCATGCTGACTTCATGCCTAACTCCCCATCTCACCCAGTACTGCGACTGCTTCTCTCAATACGATAATAAAAACTATCTATTGGCAAGGGCGCACGCGCTAAGTCGGCCTAGCGCGCGTAAGTGGGGGTGGTGGGCGAATATTGTGCAGGGCGCGCCCGATGCAGCCTAGGAGCGCTGAACGTCTCCTCACGGCTGGAGGCGCAAGGTCCGCTTGTGGCGCGAAGCCTCCGGTCCCACGCGCGGAACACCGCGTTAGGCCGGATAGGCCTCGAGCTTGGAGCGATGAAGCGCGCTGACCAGGCCAGCCGCCAGGGTGAAGGCTGCGCCCATCGCCAGTCCGAGGCGCGGGGCGGTGTCGAGCCCCAGCTGGCTAAACAGCAACGTCATACCCACGACCCCCGCTGTCTGACCGGTGAGCCGCGCCATTGACTGCAGTCCGCCCGCCGCGCCGCTGCGCTCGGGCGGCGCGGAGAGGAACATGTTGCGATTGTTCGTGACCTGGAACAGTCCAAAGCCCAGGCCGCAGAGCATGACGATCGGCAAAATCGCGAACGGCGCCTCGGCCAGCGGCCAGGCGGACGCCGCGAGAAGGCCGGCGGACAAGAAGGCGCAGCCGGCCGCGCAGAACGCCGCCGTCGTGGAGGGTTTGGCCAAGCGCCCAGCCAGCGTCGCGGAAACGGCGGCCGTCAGCGGCCACGGTGTGATGTAGAGGCCCGCCTCCAGGGGGCTGAGACCAAGGCCGTGCTGGAGGTGGAACGGAAGCGCGACGAGCGCCGCGCCCTGGCCGATGAAGCAGCAGACTGACGCCATCACCGATCGCCGGAACGACGGCGCGCGGAGAAGGTCGAGCGGCAGGAGCGGAGCGGCGTGGGACGCCTCGCGCCGGATCAGCAGCATCAGGCCCAGACCGGCCCCAACGCTAGCGCCCACGCCGAGGGCGGGCGCCTTCGCGATCCATTCCGCGCCAACGATCAGCAGGCCGAACGCGCACATGCTGAGGACCAGGTTCACCCGGTCGAGCCGCCGCGCCGAGCCGGGCGCGCGGGGGAGATTTCTGGCCATGGCGAGCACCAGGGCGCCGACCGGGAGATTGACGGCGAAAAGCCATGGCCAGCTCGCCAGCGACAGGATGAGCGCTCCGATCGTCGGTCCGGCCGCCGAGGTGAGGGCGACCACCAAGGCGTTCCAGCCGATGGCGACGCTCAACCGGTGGGCCGGCACGATGGCGCGCAGGAGGGCGACGCCGAGCGACATCACCGCGGCCGCGCCCAGGCCCTGGCCCAGCCGGGCCATCACCAACACCGTCAGGTTCGGCGCCGCCGCGCAGAAGCCGGAGGCGACGGTGAACAGCGCCACGCCGCCGATGAAGACCCGGCGGTGGCCAAGGCTCTCGCCCAGCGCCGCGCAGGGCAGGAGCGCCATGACAAGGCCGGCTTGGTAGGCGGTGACCACCATGACCGCGGAGGCGGCTGAGACGCCCAGGTCGCGCACAAGGCTCGGCAGCGCCACGTTCACGATCGAGGCGTCCAGCACCACGAGCATCAGGGCGGTCAGCACCGATGCGATCGCCAGGACGGGACGGCTAGACGAGATCATGGCCGAGCGACCCGAAACACGCCGTCCTGATCGGCGTAGCGCGTGATCCGGCCCTCTTGCTTGTCTTCGACCTGCAGGTCGCGTTCGGTGAAGCGGAAGAGAAGGGCGGGCCCGCTCCGGCAATGGGTGTCGTGGATATCGCCCGGCAGGTAGGCCATCGCGGTTCCAGGCCGGACCAGGGTGGCGTCGCGCTTGACCAGGCGCACCTGTCCGTCCGGGTCCGTCGCCCGTCCGTAGCCGCCCATCTCGACGTCGCCGCTCTGGACGCCGTACAGCACCCAGCTGCGCCCATGGTCGTGCGGTCGACGATAGAGCCCTTCGTCCTCAGTGTGGGCCAGAAGCACGAAGCCATGATCGGGATCGCGATAGAGCTCGCGGCTCGCCGGCCTTTCGTTGAGCAAGGCGGCCAGCCAATCCTCGGTCGTAGGCGCATGTAGAAGCGCCCGCAGATGCCCCCGGCAGTCGGCGATCAGTTCGCTCGAAAGCGGGCCCCAGCTAGACCGGACGTCCGCGATGAAGGCTTGAAGCGAATTCCTGTGCATTGGCTTTCCTCTCCCGCCGTGATCGGCGTTTGAGGAAGCTAGCGGCGGCTAGGATGTGGCGGAACGCGCACGGGTCTCACTGAATTATTGCGTTTGACGCCATGCTTGATGCTGGTGTTACGCTCGTCGAATGCAAACCCCCGACCTCAACCTTCTGGTGACGTTGGACGTGCTGCTGGCCGAAGGCAGTGTCACGCGGGCGGCCTCGCGGCTCCGGCTGAGCCCTTCGGCCATGAGCCGCGCCCTGGCGCGCCTGCGCGAGGTGACCGGAGACCCCTTGCTGGTGAGGGCAGGGCGGTCGCTAGTCCCCACGCCCAGAGCGGTCGAGCTTCGCGACCGTGTCGCCCAACTGGTTCAGGACGCGCGGGCGGTGCTTCGCCCGGTCGAAGGGTTGAACCTGGGGCGATTGCAGCGCGTCTTCACCCTGCGGGCCAGCGAAGGGTTCGTAGAGACCTTCGGTCCGGCTCTGATCTCGCGCGTGGCGGTCGAGGCGCCCGGCGTTCAGCTGCGTTTCGTCCAGAAGCCCGACAAGGACAGCAAGCCGCTGCGCGATGGTCTGATCGACCTTGAGACGGGCGTGGTTGAAGGCGACACGGGTCCCGAACTTCGCACCCAGGTCCTATTTCGTGACCGTTACATCGGAGTGGCGCGCCCGGGGCATGAGTTAATGAAGGGCCCGATGACGCCGAAGCGCTATGCGGCCGCGGCCCATGTGGCGGTCTCGAGAGACGCGCTCGCCAAAGGCCTTATCGACGATGCGCTGGCGCAGACCGGCGCCAACCGTGAAGTCACCACCGTTGTTGGCGGCTTCGCCACGGCGATCGCGCTCGCGAGATCAACGGGCTTGGTCGCCACCGTGCCTGAGCGTCATACGGCAGGCCTGAGGGACGGCCTGGTAAGCTTCGAACTGCCCATGCCTGTCGCCGCGTTTTCGGTATCTTTGCTCTGGCACCCTCGCATGGACGCCGATCCGGCTCATCGCTGGCTGCGGGCCAGCGTGCGGGACATCTGCGCAAATCCGGCTGACAGTCTATAGCCACGAGCCCGCTTGCATCTTCAGCGGTCGGAACAGCGCCTAGTCAGCGCGGGTCCAAGGTCGGCCCTTGGCGTCATCTGCTCGCGCCGGCCTGCGTTTCGACTTCCGCCTTGTCGATAATCGACCACGCCTTGGCGATCTTGCCGTCTCTCGGGGCGTGGAGAGCGCGCTCGTGGAAGACGATCCGCCTTCCAGCCAGTTTGACGTACTTGAAAAGTGGTGGAGGCCCGGGCCGGAATCGAACCGGCGTGCACGGATTTGCAGTCCGCTGCGTCACCACTCCGCCACCGGGCCATCCGGGTCAACGCAGAGCGTTGGCGAAGAGGGGCGTTGGCTATCAGACCGGGCTCGGGCGAGCAATGGAAAATCACGCGCGGCCGGCTCGCTCCTGGGTTAGGTGGAGCGGGCCAAGAGTGAGCGCGTCGCGAGACATCGGCCGTCCAGGCTCGAGCCGGTGACTGCACGCGGTTTCGGAAGCGAGGGGGTGGCGGAGAGGGTGGGATTCGAACCCACGGTGCCCTTCCAGGCACGCCGCATTTCGAGTGCGGTACATTCGACCACTCTGCCACCTCTCCACAGGTGTAATTCCGGGAGCTTTTGGGGCCGCCCGAGGTCGAGGGCGCGATAACTAGCGGCGTCGCCGCCGGGAAGCAAGCCCCTCTTCCCGGCTTTTTTCGCCTCAGACTTTTGGCCGCAAAATCATCTGGGTGCAGCGGAAAAGCGCGATGGTCTGGCCGGTGGTCTCGTTCGTGACGACGGCGTCCCAGACCTGGGTGTTGCGGCCGCCGTGGACCAGCTTGGCCTCGACCGCGACGCCGCCGTCCCGCGCCGTCCCGAGGAAGTTCGACTTCAGCTCGATGGTCGTGAAGCTGGTCCCGCCCTCGGGCAGCGAGGTCATGCAGCCGTAGCCGCAGGCCGAATCCGCCAGGGCGATGACGCTGGCGGCGTGCAGGAAGCCATTGGGCGCCATGTGCCGCTTGTCGACGTCGAAGCGGCCCCGGACATGGCCGTGCGTCGCCTCCAGCCACTGCAGGCCCAGAAGGTCGGGCAGGCTGCCGGCCTGGGCGGCGGTCAGGGCGGCGCTGAAGTCCTGGGCCATGGGGGCGCTCCGCAATTGGGGTTTCAGACCCTATGCGGCCGCGCGCCGGCGCAAGTCAATTGCTAAAGAAAACGAAGTCTAGAGCTTGGTCAGATCGACGGGGGCGAAGCGGGCGCCCGCGCCAATATCGGGCGGCAGGCGTCCGGCGCGGACGGCGACCCTGAGGGCCGGGCCGGCCACCGTCGATTCCGGCAGCATCGCGTCGGCGGTCGTGCGCATGGCGATGAAGTTCAGTCGATCGACGGTGTCGTTCAGCTGAATGTTGGACGCCTTCTCCGCGGCCACGGTCGACTCGCAGGGGAGGGCCGCGCAGACGCCCGGCATGACGCGGGTCTGGGGCGGCAGGCTGAGGATCTTGCGGGCGTCGTCAAAGGTCTTGCCGGCGTCGGCGCCAGGCACGTCGCAACGGCCCGAGCCCTCGGACGGGGCCAGCAGCACGTCGCCGGTGAAGATGGCGTCGGCGACGCGGTAGGCGACCGCTCCGGGCAGGCGGCTTTCGAGCGCCAGGGCGACGATCTTCAGGCCGCCCATCGGCAGGGCCTCGCCGTGCTTGGCCAGCTTGTCGAAGTCCCAGCCCTCGAGGTCGACGCCATCCTCGCCGAGGACGGGAACCAGGCGCTTAAGGCTTTCGACCACGCGCGCCCCAATGCAGATGGAGGCGCCGGTCTCGTATTTCAGATGGCCGGCGGCCGACAGGTGGCCAGTGTGCAGACCGGTCTCGAGAATCCAGGTGGGGCCCAGGTCGCGCGCGCGAATGTCGGCGATGATCTTGTCCACGAAGCCGGTGTCTACCGCTTCGGTTTCGGGATCGAAATCCAGGACGGGATCGACAATGGCGCAGAGGAATGTCGCGGGGTCGATGATGAGATACGTCACCGTCCCGGTCGCGGGATGGTGATAAGCGATGATTTCCGGCTGCATTCCGTAAGCCCTAGCCCCGAGGCGGACACCTTGACCGCCAAGCCGTTAAACATCAGCGAACGGCAACCCTTGAAAAAAAGTATCCGAGAGATCGGATACGCTTTCAAGGACGGCTAAATACTGGCCTTGGAGTTTCGGCGACCCAAATTGGGTCTTAGCGCGACGTTGCGTCGCAGGGGTGAGCGCCGTCGCGCATGCCCGCGACCCAGAGGGGTTCGACATAGCGACCGCCGGTCCGGAAGCCGGGCGCGCAGCCGTCCGGCGTGTCGTCCGTCCTGCCCGGACCGCCGGTCATGACCGACAGGGCGACCGACTGCTGCGAACCGCCGCGAAGGCGACCATAGCCGTAGCCATAGGGACCGCCGTAATAGGGGCCGCCAGCGTACGGATCGGCGTAGAAGCCGCCGTGCTTGCCGAAATCCGTCTTGGAGACCGCGACGCCCACCGTGGTGTTCTCGCCGACGGGGAACAGGGCCGAGGCGTAGGCGCTGCGGTAGCCGCCGGTGCCGACCGAGACGCCCATCGAGCCGTGGACCTTGGGCTTGCCGTCCTCGTCCCGGTCCGCGGGCAGCAGGCCGCGCGGGCCGTCTTCGGAACGTGGCGCGGGGGTCTCGGCCAGGAAAGCGGCGATCTGCTCCTGGGTCGTCAGCGGCCTGGAGGCCGCCGGTGTGATCGGCGCGGCCTGGGCGGCGGCCTTCAGCGCTTCGGGCGTCGGCTTGGCCTGGGCGGTGGCGATCACCTCGTCATCCGGGATCGGCGTGGCGCCGGACGCGGCGAACGCAGGCGCGGCAGCGGCGAGGCTGGCGGCGAGGGTCGCGATAAAACGTCGCATGGCGAAGCTCCGGAATGACACGCTACGACACTAGAGCGCCAAGCCAGCGTAATTAGGGCGCTTTTATTGCGTCGGCGCAAGCTCGGCCTGGGGCGCTCCGCCAAGGGCCAATCAGAGGGCTTCCAAGCTGCCTTGAAGCGTCGCCATGTCGGCGGGAAGCGGCGTTTCGAAGCGGAGGGTCTCACCGGTGATCGGATGGACGAACCCCAGCACCGCCGCATGCAGCGCCTGACGCTTGAGCCCGGCCGCCTGGATCGCCTCGCGGACGACCGCGGCCGGTTGGCCCGCGCCATAGACGGGGTCGCCCAGGCACGGGCTGCCCTTGCTGGCCATGTGGACACGGATCTGGTGCGTACGGCCGGTCTCGAGGCGGCAGGCGACGCGGGCGGCCAGCGGCCTGTCCTGCGGACCGAACGCGGCCTCGACCTTGTAATGGGTGATCGCCTCGCGTCCGCCGGACCGCAGCACCGCCATCTTCTTGCGATCGCCGGGCGAGCGGCCCAGCTGGGTGGTGATCGTTCCGGAAGGGGGCGAGGGCGCGCCGCGGGTCAGGGCGATGTAGAGCCGGTCGATGTCGTGGGTGGCGAATAGGGCCGACAGTCCCTTGTGCGCGGCGTCGCTCTTGGCGGCGACCATCACGCCCGAGGTGTCCTTGTCGAGGCGATGGACGATGCCCGGACGGGCGACGCCGCCAACGCCGGACAGGCTGTCGCCGCAGTGGTGCAGCAGGGCGTTGACCAGGGTGCCAGTCAGGCTGCCGGGCGCGGGATGGACGGCCATGCCGGCGGCCTTGTCGACCACGATCAGATGCGCGTCTTCATAAAGCACGGCCAGCGGGATGGCCTCGGGCTCCGGATCCGCCGGGATCGGCGGCGGGACAAGCAGGACATAGGTCCCCGCCTTGGCCTTGCGCGAGGCGTCGCCGACCAGCTGACCGTCCAGCGACAGGCGGCCCTCGGCGATCAGCGCCTGCAGCCGTGCGCGCGACAAGTCGGGAAGCAGCAGGGCGAGCGCCTTGTCCAGCCTTTGGCCGGCAAGCTCCGGCGTCAGGACAGCCGTCAGCCTTTCGCCATCAGCCCCGGATTCCGCGTCGTCGAGGATGTCATCGTCCAACCTGTCTTCCGCGTGGGTCACCGGGGTTTCATCGCTCCTTCACATGTCCGTCGCACCGACGACACGTGTCATGCCTACGGGCCAACTAGAATTTCGTATTCAGGGGGATAGTCGATGCGGGCTTTTCGCACCACCACGCTGTTGACCGCCAGCCTCTTGGCCTTGGTCGCCGCCGCGCCGGCCTTCGCCGCCGACGCGGCCGCCGCGCCGGGCGCCGAGGATCAGGACACCCGTCTGGGCGAGGTCGTCATCACCGCTCAGAAGCGCGCCCAGGACCCGGTCGAGGTGCCGATGGCGGTCACCGCCTATTCCGGCAAGTTCCTGGAGGCGATCGGCGTCAAGGCGTTCGATGAGCTGTCGGCCTTCACCCCGGGCTTCCTGGTCCAGAACCAGTCGAACAACAATTCCGGCTTCGTGATGCGCGGCATCACCTCGGACTCCGGCTCGGCCACCGACGAGACGCGCGTGTCGATCTATCAGGACGGCGTGCCGATCTCGCGCTCGCGCGGCTCGTACGTCGAGCTGTTCGACATGGAGCGGGTCGAGGTGGCCAAGGGCCCGCAATCGACGCTGTTCGGCCGCGGCGCCCTGATCGGCGCGGTGAACCTCGTCCAGAACAAGGCCAATCCGGCCAAGAACGACTGGCTGCTGAAGGGCGAAGGTGGCACGGGCGGCTATTTCGTCGGCGAGGGCATGGTCAATTTCGCGTTCGGCGACGGCAGCGCCCTGCGCATCGCCGCCCGCGCCCGCAAGAACGACGGCTATGTCGATGACGCGGCCGGCGGCGACGCCTACAACTCGACCAACACCAAGGCCGTGCGCATGGCCTACCACCTGGAGCCTGGTCCGCTGAAGCTGGACCTGATCGGCAACTACCAGGAGGACTCCACGACCGGCACGTCGTTCAAGAGCCACACCTTCAATCCAAGCAATCCGGTCACGGGCGAAGTGCTGGGCGATACGGGCGTCTCGTCGGCCGCGACCTTGGCGCCCGGCGCGGGTTTCGAAGGCGGCAAGCCGCTTGGCCTCGACCGCAAGGTCTATGGCCTGACGGCGCTGGCTGAATACAAGATCAGCGACAGCCTGACCCTGTCGTCGATCACCGCCACCCGCGCCTTCCATTCGGTGGAGGTGTTCGATCCGGACGGCTCGTCCCTGCCGATCCTGACCTTCGCCGAGGACGCGCAGGGTCGCCAGCAGAGCCAGGAGCTGCGCCTACGCTATGACGGCGGCGGCCGTTTCACCGGCTTCGTCGGGGCCAACTACTTCCACGAGACGGGGTCGTGGCGCATTCCGGGCCAGTTCGACGAGCGCCTGGTCCTGGCCCTGCTGGCCGGCAATACGCCGCTGGGCATCAGCCGGCCGAACCCGCAGCCGTTGGCCTATCTGACCAACCCCGCCTATCTGGCGCAGGTTCTGCAGCTGGGCTTTGGCATCCCCGCGTCGATCGCCCCCGGCATCGTGTCGAACCTGAAGCCGGTGCATCGCGAGGAATTCGCCAACTACGGCGAGAACACCGCCTATGACGTCTATGCCGACGGCACGTTCAAGCTGACGGACAGGTTCGAGATCACCGCCGGCATCCGCTACACCAGCGAGGATCGCTGGGCGGCCTACCGCTCGAACGTCCAGAACGGCCGCTCGATCCTGGGCATCCTTCTGGCCGCGCCGACGGCGACCAACCTGTTCCTGGCGGCTCAACCGAACGCCGTGAACAATCCGCTGCTGCCGACCGTGGGCCTGATCACCCAGGCGACGACCAACAACGGCGACACCTTCTCCAAGTCGATCGACGATAGCGGTCTGACCTGGCGCGTGGTGGGGCGCTATGAGCCGGCGGACAATCTCAGCCTCTACGCCTCCTACGCCCGCGGCCGTCGCCCGGACGTGATCTCGTCCAGCGCGCCGTCGACGCCGCTGGGCGCGGCCCGCTTCAACGTGGTCGCCTCCGAGACGGTCGACAGCTACGAGGCCGGCGCCAAGGGCAAGGTGCTGGACGGCCGCCTGTATCTGTCGGGCGCGGTCTTCCGCTACGACTACGACAACTTCGCCACCAGCTTCCGCCAAGGCGCCCAGGTCGTGACCCTGAACGCCGGCAAGGCCAAGGCCTACGGCTTCGAAGGCGAGGCGCGCCTGCAGGCCGGCGACTACTGGACCCTGTTTACGACCTACGCCTACAACCACGCTCGCCTCGAAAGCGGCCTGCGCAAGGGCAACCGCTTCCGTCTGTCGCCGGACCAGAGCTTCTCGGCCGGGGCCGCCTTCAGCCGTGAGGCGCTGGGCGGCAAGCTGACCTTCACGCCCACCTACACCTGGCGCTCGAAGATGTTCTTCGACGACGACAACGACCGCAGCGACCTGCAGTCGTCGGGCCTGTTCCCCGACACCAAGGTCGACGAGTTCCAGAAGGCCTATGGCCTGCTGAACGTCCGCGTCGGCTTCGGCGCCGTGGACGATCGCTGGAAGGTCGAGGCCTTCGTCGAGAACCTGGGCGATGTCAGCTACCTGAAGGACGCGGGCAATACCGGCGACAGCTTCGGCATCCCGACCTTCATCGCTGGCAAGCCGCGCTTCATGGGCGTCGGGATCACCTTCCGTCACTAAGGTCTAAGGGCGTCATCGCGCGAGGGTGACGCCCGCCTGCTTTCGTTGTCTCATTCCACCAACTTGGCCGCTTGCTTGGCCGCGTGCCCTGGGGGAGCGCATCATGACCATCGACCGCCGCAAGGTTCTGGGCCTTCTGGGCCTCTCTGGCGCCGCCGCCGGCGAGGCCGCCGCGGCCACGGTCAAGGGCCTGCATGACGGCCCCGTCCGTTTCGAGCACGGCGTCGCCTCCGGTGATCCTCTGCAGGATCGCGTGATCCTCTGGACCCGCGTGACCGCGCCGGGCGCCAAGCTGCCGGTGGGCGTGCGCTGGGACGTGGCGAGCGATCCGGACTTCAAGACCATCGTCCGCCAGGGCCACGCCACCACGGACGCCGGCCGCGACCACACGGTCAAGGTCGATGTGACGGGGCTGAAGCCGGGGACGGAGTACCACTATCGCTTCCGCGCCAGCCGCGCGGGCGAAGCGGTCGGCGAGGCCGTGCTCGGCCGCACGCGCACCCTGCCGACCGGCGCGGTCAAGGACGTCGTCCTGGCCGTGGCCTCGTGCAGCCTCTATCCGAACGGCTACTTCAACGCCTACGACGCGATCGCCAAGCTGCCGCGCGTCGACGCGGTGCTGCACCTGGGCGACTACATCTACGAGTACGGCGCCGCGCCGGGCGACTACGGCATGAATTCGCCGACCGCCAAGACCCGCGCGCCCGACCCGCCGCACGAGATTGTCACGCTGGACGACTACCGCCGTCGTCACCGCATCTACAAGACCGACCCGATGCTGCAGGCCGCGCACGCCCGCGCGCCGTGGATCGTGGTGTGGGACGACCACGAGACCGCCAACGACAGCTGGATCGGCGGGGCCGAGAACCACCAGCCCAAAACCGAAGGCGATTGGGCGACGCGCAAGGCCGCGGCGCTGAAGGCCTATTACGAGTGGATGCCGATCCGCGAGGCCGCGCCGGGAACCCTGCCGGAGGCCGCCTGGCGCGGCTTCCAGTTCGGCGACGTGGCGACGCTGTTGATGACCGAGACGCGCCTGACCGCGCGCACGCACCAGCTCGACTATGAGACCGACCTGCCGATCATCGACGGCAAGCCGGACGTCGCGGCCTTCGTGGCCAAGTGGAAGGACCCGTCGCGACGTATGATGGGCGCCGACCAGGAGCGGTGGCTGGCCGCTCAGGTCCAAGCCTCGGTCAAGGCCGGTACGGCCTGGCAGGTGCTGGGCAACCAGGTCGTGATGGCCCGTGTCGCCACGCCCAACCTGGAGAAGACGATGGGCGCGGACAAGTTCGGCGCCCTGGTGGCCCAACTGCCCGACTACGCCAAGAAGCGCGTGGCCCAGTCGGTGGCGATGTCGGCCTACGAGATCCCGTCGAACCTGGACGCCTGGGACGGCTATCCGGCCGATCGCCAGCGGGTCTACGACATCTTCGCCGCCGCCGAGGCGCGACCGATCGTGCTGGCCGGCGACAGCCACATGTTCTGGGCCAACGAGCTGTGGAACGACGGCGGCGACAAGCGCGTGGCCGTCGAGTTCGGCGCGACCTCGATCACCTCGCCCGGCTATGGCGACCTGATGCCCGGCGCGCCGATCGGCGAGGCCTTCGTCCAGCGCAACAAGGAAGTGAAGTACAGCCACGGCAGCGCCAAGGGCTTCGTCCTGCTGACCCTGGAGCACGGCAAGGCGACCGGTGACCTGGTGGCGGTCTCCACGATCCTGGACCCGAGGTACGAGACCAGCGTGCTGAAGCGCTTCGTGGTCACGCCGGCCGCCGACGGCGGGGTGGAGGCGTTGAAGGAGGGCTAGTCGCCAGTCGCCCTACCGTCGCTCCAGCGCCAGCCGCAGCCCGAACGCCACGAACACGCAGCCCGTCACCCGGTCCAGCCAGCGCACCACGACCGGCACGCGCAGCAGGCCGGCGATCGGCACCGTGGCGGCGATCAGGGCGGCGAACCACAGTAGGCCCTCGACCACGTGGATCGAGGTCAGCAAGAGGCCGAAGCGCGCCGGATCGACGCCCGGCGGCATGAACTGCGGCAGGAACGAGACGTAGAAGACCCCGACCTTGGGATTGAGCAGGTTGGTCAGCAGGCCTCGACGCAAGGCCGCGATCGGGCCGGCGTCGACGGGGCGCATCTCGCCGGGCTCGAACTGGTCGCGGGGTTTGAAGATCATCCTGAGCCCGGTCCAGGCCAGGTACGCCGCGCCGATCCACTTCAAGGCCGTGTAGGCGGCTTGAGACGCCGTCAGCAGGGCGCCGACGCCGAACGAGGCGGCCGCGCCCCAGATCAGGCAGCCCAGGCCAATGCCGATCGCCGCGCCGGTCGCGCGGCGCGGGCCCTCGGTCGCCGCCGTGCGGATGACCAGGGCGGTGTCGAGTCCCGGCGTCAGGGTCAGCAGACCCGCCGCCAGGCTAAAGGCGACCAAGGCCTCAGTCGTGGTCATGGAGGGGCTTTTCGCGCTCGACCAGCTTGCCGTCCTCCAGCACCCGGTAGAAGCACGAGCGGAACCCGACGTGGCAGGCGCCGCCATCGCCGCGCGGGCGCACCTTCAGCAGAACGGCGTCCTGGTCGCAGTCCACGCGCAGCTCGATGACGTCCTGCAGCTGGCCGCTGGTCTCGCCCTTCTTCCAGAGCTCATTCCGCGAGCGGCTGAAATAGTGGGCGATGCTGGTCTCGACGGTCAGCTTCAGCGCCTCGTCGTTCATCCAGGCCAGCATCAGGATCTCGCCGGTGTCGGCGTGCTGGGCCACCGCCACGACCAAGCCGTCGGCGTTGAAACGGGGGGCGAGGTCGGACCCCCGCTCCAGGGCGTGCTTATCGTGGGCGTGAGGGAACAGGGGCGTGCTCATGGCGCCACATATGGCGCAGGCGGAAGAGGCGCGCTAGCTTCCCGGCGCTTGCGGGGGCGAGATGAACCTCAAGGATCGGATCAAGGCCGCGGTGGCGGCGCTGGACGTCTGGGCCCGGCCCTGGGCGCGGCGGTCGCGCTGGCATGGCTACGCCTACGAGTTCCTGCTGTTTGGCCTGAAGCAGGCCTGGGCCTGCCTGTTCGGCGGCCTGATGCTGGCTCTGCTGGTCGGCACCAAGCTCCTTTGGCCCGAGCACGCGCCGCTGGCTCGCTACGATTTCCTCGTTATAGCCTCGGTCGCCATCCAGGCCGCGCTGCTGGCGCTGAAGCTGGAGCGCTGGGACGAGGCGCTGGTCATCTTCATGTTCCACGTCGTCGGCACGGTCATGGAGCTGTTCAAGACCGCCCACGGTTCGTGGATCTACCCAGAGCCGAGCCTCTTGCGGATCGGCGGCGTGCCGCTGTTCACCGGCTTCATGTACGCCTGCGTGGGCAGCTATATCGCGCGGATCTGGCGGCTGTTCGACATCACCTTCGAGCGCTACCCGCCGTTCTGGACGACGCACATCCTGGCGGTGCTGATCTACGCGAACTTCTTCACCCACCACTATGTGACCGACATCCGCCTGGGCCTCTTCGCCCTGTCGGCCCTGCTGTTCGGCCGCACCTGGTTCGTGTTCACGCCCGATCGGACCCCGCGCCGCATGCCCATGCTGATGGGCGCGGTCCTGGTGTCGTTGTTCATCTGGTTCGCCGAGAACCTCGGCACCTTCGCCGGGGCCTGGATCTATCCCAGCCAGTCGGCAGGCTGGCGCATGGTGCCGATCGAGAAGATGGGCGCCTGGTATCTGCTGATGCTGATCAGCTTCGTGCTGGTGACGCTGGTGCACCGCCCGGTGGACGCCTGCGTCGCGCGGATCCGGCAGGGGATCCGGGTGGCGGCTTAGGGGGCGATAGTTCCTCCCCCGCGAGGCGGGGGAGGTGTCGGCGGGGCCGACGGAGGGGGCAAGCTGGAGGTCGACCGCGTTAGCCCCCTCCGGCCCTCTGGGCCACCTCCCCCGTGTCACGGGGGAGGAGCTTTCCTTGCTCTACTTCCTCACCACCAAATCCATGAACCGCTGCTGCAGGACCTTGTCGGTCTTGAACACGCCGCGGAACTGGGTGGTGATCGTCGAGACGTCGTGGTGATGGACGCCCCGCGTGCTCATGCACTGGTGCTCAGCGTCGATCAGCACGGCCACGCCGGCGGCCGAGAGGTGGTCCTCGATGGCGTCGGCGATCTGCATGGTCATGGTCTCCTGGGTCTGGAGACGCTTGGCGAAGATCTCGACCAGACGCGCCAGCTTGGACAGGCCCACGACCTTGCCGGTCGGCATGTAGGCGACCCAGGCCTTGCCCAGGAACGGCGCCATGTGGTGCTCGCAATGGCTCTGCACGTCGATGCCGCGCAGCATGACCATGTCGTCATAGCCCTGCACATCCTCGAAGGTGCGCGACAGCTCCTTGGCCGGATCGCCCTGATAGCCGGCGAACCATTCCTCGAAGGCGTCGACCACGCGCTTGGGCGTGTCGATCAGGCCTTCGCGCTCGGGATTGTCGCCGGCCCAGGCCAGGAGGGTCCGGACGGCGGCCATGGCTTCCTCGCGGGAGGGGCGCTCGGCGGGTTCAAGATCAAGACCGTCATCGCTGCCGATCAGGGTTCGCTCGCGGGCAAGTGCGTCCATGTCAGGGGGTCTTTCCACGGGCTGAGTTGCGCCAGGACGCCGGTCGTCCTGGAATGACGCGTGCCACCCGTTTCACAGCTACGGTCGAAGCGTCGCTGCGGACGCATCGTTGGGCGTGGCCCAATCCGTATCCGAAGGATATATGGAGCCGGCTCCGTCCCGGAGCAACCTCTCCTTACGTCACAGCACTGCGACCCGATGACCCTGAAGATCCACGACACCCTGGCGCGCGAAAAGCGCGACTTCGTCCCCGCCGATCCCAAGCGGGTGACGATGTATGTCTGCGGACCCACGGTCTACAACTACGCCCACATCGGCAATTTCCGGCCGGTGGTGGTGTTCGACGTGCTGTATCGCGTGCTGCGCCACCTCTACGGCGAGGACGCGGTGGTCTACGCCCGCAACGTCACGGACGTGGACGACAAGATCAACAAGAAGGCCGCCGACGAGGGCGTGCCGATCTCGGTGATCACCGAGCGCTATCTGGCGGCCTACCATCAGGACGCCGACGCCCTGGGCGCGCTGCGGCCCAACCTTGAGCCCAAGGCCACCGAGCACATCGACGCCATCCTCGAGATGATCGGGAGGCTCGTCGAGAACGGCAACGCCTACGCCGCCGAAGGCCACGTGCTGTTCGACACCCAGAGCTTCGCAGACTACGGCCAGCTCTCCGGTCGGCCGCTCGACGAGATGATCGCCGGCGCCCGCGTCGAGGTCGCGCCCTACAAGCGCCACCCGGCCGACTTCGTGCTCTGGAAGCCGTCGAAGGAAAACGAGCCCGAGTGGGAAAGCCCCTGGGGGGCGGGCCGTCCGGGCTGGCACATCGAGTGCTCGGCGATGATCGAAAAGCAGCTGGGCCTGCCGATCGACCTGCACGCCGGCGGCATCGACCTGGCCTTCCCGCACCACGAGAACGAGGTCGCTCAGGGGCGTTGCGCCCACGGCCTGCCCACCTACGCCCGCTACTGGATGCACAACGGCTTCCTCGACATGGGCGGGGAGAAGATGTCCAAGAGCCTGGGCAACGTCATCATCCCGCACGAGCTGCTGAAGACGACGCCGGGCGAGGTGATCCGCTGGGCGCTGCTGTCGGCCCACTACCGCCAGCCGCTGGACTGGACGCCGGAGCTGCTGGAGCAGTCCAAGAAGTCGCTGGACCGCCTGTACGGCGCCTTGCGTCGCGCCAAGGACGTGCCGATGGACCAGGCCATGGAGGCTCCGGCCGAGGTGGTCGCCGCCCTGATGGACGACCTGAACACCCCGCTGGCCACCTCGGCCTTCTTCGAGGTGTCCAGCCTGATCGAGAAGGCCGTGACGGCCGGCGACACCGTCGCCATCGCCGCCAACAAGGCCCGGCTCCTGGAGGCCGGCGCCCTGCTGGGCTTCCTGCAGGCCGATCCCGACAGCTGGTTCGAAGGCGACGCCTCCGACGAGCTGAAGGCCAAGGTCGAGGACCTCTTGGCCCAGCGCGTGGCCGCCCGCGCGGCCAAGGACTGGACCGCCGCCGACGCGATCCGCGCCGAGCTGGACGCCCTGGGCGTGGTCGTCATGGACGGTCCGTCGGGCGCGACTTGGCGGATGAAGGACTAGGCGCCATGACCTTCGAGCAGCAGGTCGTCCTAGTCTCCGGCGCTGGCCGGGGACTGGGCGCGGCCATCGCCCGGGCCTTCGTCGAGAACGGCGCGCAGGTGGTGGTCAACTATCGTCGCAGCGAAGCCCAGGCCAAGGCGCTGGTCGCCGAGCTCGGCCAGCGCGCCGTCGCCATCCAGGCCGATGTCTCCGATCCGCTGGAAGCGCGCCGCCTGGTCAATGACGCGGCCGAGGCCTTCGGTCATCACGTCACGACGGTGG
The DNA here is from genome assembly GCF_002742635.1 of Caulobacter sp. X. Classification (NCBI taxonomy): domain Bacteria; kingdom Pseudomonadati; phylum Pseudomonadota; class Alphaproteobacteria; order Caulobacterales; family Caulobacteraceae; genus Caulobacter; species Caulobacter sp. X. The sequence goes on from NZ_PEGF01000002.1 coordinate 397,284, forward strand.
TGAACAACGCCCTGGGCGACTTCAGCTTCAACGGCGACGCCCGCGAGAAAATCCAGACGATCGGCTGGGACGACTTTCTCGGCCAATTGGAGGTCGCCCTTCGCGGCTCCCTGAACCTGATCCAGGCCGCCGCCCCGGCCATGGAGGCCGCGGGCTTCGGCCGGATCATCAATGTCGGCACCAACCTCTTCCAGAACCCGGTCGTGCCCTATCACGACTACACCGCCGCCAAGGCCGCGTTGCTGTCGCTGACTCGCACCGCGGCGGGCGATCTTGGTCCCAGCGGGATCACCGTCAACATGGTGTCGGGCGGCCTCTTGCGGGTCACCGACGCCAGCGCCGCGACGCCGGACGCGATCTTCGACCTGATCGCCCAGAGCACGCCCCTGCGCCGCGTCACCACGCCGTCCGAGTTCGCCGACGCGGTCCTGTTCTTCGCCTCCCCCTGGAGCCGCGCCGTCACCGGCCAGAACCTGGTGGTGGATGGCGGCTTGGTCAGGGATTAAGAAGCCCCCATGAAACGCGCCGTCGAACACCGCATCGGGGTCCAGGCCCCCGCCGAGATCGTCTGGGAGGTCGTCTCCGAGTTCGAGAGCTGGACGCATTGGAACCCGCTCTATCGCCGCGCCGAGGGCCAGATGAAGATCGGCTCCGCCCTGGTGCTGGAGCAGCATTTGCCCGGCGAAGCGCCGCGCGTCATCCAGCCGGTCGTCCACGACTGGGTGCCCTACGAGCAGCTGCACTGGCGCTCGACGCGGATCGGCGGCTTCGTCACGGCGATCCGCTATCTCGAGATCGAGAACATGGGGCCCGCCAACTCGACCTTCTCGAACGGCGAGCTGTTCATGGGCATGCTGGTGCGCTGGGTCAGTCGTGACGAGCGCCGCAAGCTGAAGGCCGCCTTCACGACCATGGGCGAGGCGGTCCGCGACCGCGCCGAGGCCCTCTGGTCCGAGCGCGGCGGATCTCCCATCTAAGGCGCGCGATGATCGACGACCTCTACAGCGCCAAGATTCTGACGCTCGTGGCCAACATGCCGCGCGCTGGGCGCCTGGCCACGCCTGACGCCAGCAGCGAGAAGGTCGCCAAGCTGTGCGGCAGCAAGATCACGGTCGACGTGGTGGTCGGCCAGGACGGCAAGGTCGTCGACTTCGCCCAGGACGTCAGCGCCTGCGCCCTGGGCCAGGCGGCCGCCGCGATCCTGGGCCAGAACGTCGTCGGCGCCGATCTTTCCGAGATCGAGTTGGCGCGAGACTCGCTTGCCGCTATGCTGAAGTCGAACGGTTCGCCTCCCGCGGGCCGATTTGCGGAGCTCGCCGTGCTGGAGCCGGTCAAGGACTATCCCGCTCGTCACGCCTCGACGCTGCTGGCGTTCGAAGCGACGGTCGAGGCTGTCCGTCAGGCCACAGGCGCCGCCGAAACGCGAACTAGCACCGCCGGCGCGGCTTGATCGCCCCGACCAGGGGGTTAGTACTTTACTGGACTAACAGTCGCGCGCCGGCATGACCCTCTACGACCGCACCGTCGACCTTGGCCTTAGAGCCTACAAGTTGACGCTCTCGCCTCTCATCGGGCGTCAGTGCCGCTTTACGCCGAGCTGTTCGGAGTACACGGCCGCCGCTCTCAAGGAACATGGCCCGCTCAAGGGCTCCTGGCTGGGGTTGCGACGGATTTGCCGCTGCAATCCGTTTGGTGGTTCGGGCTACGACCCGCCGCCGCCGCGACACCAGCCACGCAAGTGGAAATGTGAAGAATGATCGATCTGGTTTTCCCCGACGGCTCCTCGCGACAGTATCCGGACGGCGCCACGGGCCGCGACGTCGCCGCCGCCATCTCCAAGTCGCTTGAAAAGAAGGCCCTGCTGATCAAGCTGGATGGCCAGCTGCTGGACCTTGATCGCCCGCTGACGCCTGACCTGCTGACCGGCGAGCGCAAGTTCGAGATCCTGACGCGCGAGGCCCCCGAGGCGCTCGACACCATCCGCCACGACACGGCCCACGTGCTGGCCGAGGCCGTGCAGGAGCTGTTCCCCGGCACCCAGGTGACGATCGGCCCGAACGTCGAGGACGGCTTCTACTACGACTTCGCCCGCGACGAGCCCTTCAGCCTGGACGATCTGGAGAAGATCGAAAAGCGCATGAAGGAGATCGTCGACCGCGACGAGAAGATCACGCGCGAGGTCTGGGACCGCGACGAGGCCATCGCCCACTTCGACTCGATCGGCGAGCAATACAAGGCTCAGATCATCCGCGACCTGCCGCCGACGGACACGATCACGGTCTATCGCCAGGGGAACTGGAAGGACCTGTGCCGCGGCCCGCACCTGCCGTCGACCAAGCATGTCGGCAAGGCCTTCAAGCTGACCAAGCTGGCCGGCGCCTACTGGCGCGGCGACCAGAACAACGCCCAGCTGCAGCGCATCTACGGCACGTCGTGGGCCTCCGAGGCCGACCTCGAGGCTTATCTGAAGCGCGTCGAGGAAGCCGAGAAGCGCGATCACCGTAAGCTCGGTAAGACCATGGACCTCTTCCACATCCAGGAAGAGGGCAAGGGCATGGTGTTCTGGCACCCGAAGGGCTGGGCCCTCTATCGCGTGCTCGAGGACTACATGCGTCGTCGCCTGGACGCGGCCGGCTATAAGGAAGTGAAGACCCCGCAGATCCTCGACAAGAGCCTGTGGGAGAAGTCGGGCCACGCCGAGAAGTTCGGCCACGCCATGTTCATGTGCGAAAGCGCCGAGGGCGAGGTCCTGGCGGTCAAGCCGATGAACTGCCCGGGGCACATCCAGATCTTCAACGTCGGCCAGAAGTCCTATCGCGAGCTGCCGCTGCGGATGGCCGAGTTCGGCGCCTGCCACCGTTACGAGCCGTCCGGCGCCATGCACGGCATCATGCGGGTGCGCGCCTTCACCCAGGACGACGCCCACATCTTCTGCCGCGAAGAGCAGGTCACGGAGGAAAGCGCGCGGTTCATCGAACTGTTGCGCAGCGTCTATAACGACCTGGGCATGACGCTCGCGGACACCAAGTTCTCGACGCGGCCCGACCTGCGCGCCGGCACGGACGAGGTCTGGGACAAGGCCGAGTCCGCTCTGTCGGCCGCCGCCGAGGCCGCGGGCGAGACGCTGGTTCTTCAACCCGGCGAGGGCGCTTTCTACGGCCCGAAGCTGGAATTCTCGCTGAAGGACGCCATCGGCCGCGTCTGGCAGTGCGGCACCCTGCAACTCGATTTCGTTCTGCCGGAACGATTGGACGCCGAATACGTTTCGGAGGACGGTTCGAAGAAGCGTCCCGTGATGCTTCACCGTGCGATTTTGGGGTCGTTCGAACGTTTCATCGGCATTCTGCTGGAGAACTTCGCGGGCGCCCTGCCTGTCTGGCTAGCGCCGACTCAGGTGGTCGTGGCCACGATCACCTCGGACGCCGACGACTATGCTCGCGAGGTCGTGGAGACTTTGACGAAACTAGGTATGCGCGCGGAACTGGACCTGCGAAATGAGAAGATCAACTATAAGATTCGCGAGCACAGCCTCGCCAAGGTTCCAGTGATCGCGGTGGTCGGACGCAAGGAAGCAGAGACGAGGCAACTGGCCCTGCGTCGCCTGGGCGGCGAGGGGCAGAGCGTCCTGGCGCTCGAAGAGGCCATCGCCGTGCTGACCGCCGACGCCACGCCGCCTGACGTGGCGCGCGCCCGCGCCGCCAAGGCTGGTTCGGAGACGGTGACCGCCTGATGAACAGCATTCTCCCGTCCGTCTCGACCCTGACCGCCGGCGCCCGCCCGGCTCGCCCGCACGTGTCGGTGGTCATGGTCGTCTATCGGACGGGAGAAGCGCTTACCGAGAGCATCAAGCACGTTCTGGCCGAGCCTCTGGTCGATGAGTTTGTCATCATCGACAATGGCTCCTGCCCCGAAGAGCGGGACATGCTTCGCTCCCTGGCCCTGACCGAGCCGCGTGTGATCCTCAAGCAGGGCCACGGAAATATCGGCTTCGCCCGCGGCGCCAACATGGGCGCCACCACCGCGGGCGGCGAGCACATCATCTTCCTCAATCCCGACGCCAACCTTCAGCCCGGCTGCGTCGCGGCTTTGGTGACGGCCTTCAAGGGCCAGCCGACCCCGACCATCGTCGGTGCGCGGGTGCTGAATGTCGACGGCAGCGAGCAGCGTGGCGGTCGTCGCGGCGAGGTCACGCCGATCAGCACGGTGCTCAGCTTCGGCCAGCTAACCCGTCGCTATCGCAAGCTGGCGGCGTTCGAAATCCACCGCGAGCACGAGCCGCTGCCGTCCGGCCCGGCGCCGATGCCGACCATCTCCGGCGCCTGCTTCGCCATGCGCCGCCAGGACTTCGAGGCCCTGAACGGCTTCGACGAAGGCTATTTCCTGCACGTCGAGGACATCGACCTGTGCTGGCGCGCCCGCCGCGCTGGCGGCCAGGTGCTGTTCCAGCCCAAGGCCCGGGTCGTCCATCTCGGCCACACCAGCCTTGAGCATCCGGTGAAGGTCGAGTTCCACAAGGGCGTGGGCCTGACCCGCTACTTCATCAAGCGCGCCGACAGCCTGCAGCTGTTCGCCGCCGCCGTGCTGCTGGCCCCGGCAATCATGCTGATGAGCGTGTTCCGCCCTCTGCTCTGGAAGATGACCGGCCGGCCGATTTAGGCGGCTTGGCTTCCGGGACCCTCGACTATTCCGGAATGACGACCACGGCCGAGCGTGGCGCGGGGATGCGCGGCGCAAGCGTGGGATTGCCGGGATAGCGCTTGCCGTTGAACCGCAACCTCACGGTTCCGGGCTCCAATCCGCCGCCGCCGACATTGACGGCGATGTCGCGCCAGCCTTGCGAGCGCGTTGGCAGGACACGGATCGGCGCGCGCGTCACCGTCGAGCGGAGAACCTTGTCGTATCGACCCCCACGATCCCGCAGCACGACCAGGACGCAGCCGCCGCTGCCGCAGAAATCCGAATCCTCGATCAGGACGAACTGCTCGGCCCGCCGATCGCCATCGAGATCCGCCTGACCCCAGCGGTAGTGGCTGACTTGCAGGTCCCGTCGGACAAAATCGTCCAGCGCTGGAGGCGGGCCATTCGACGCTTGAGGGTGACTGGGAAGCGCGGCGAGCAAGAGGGCCAGTCCAAGGAAGACCATGATTTTCTCCAGCGCTGTGTCCGAACGCCATTAAGCGTCTACATCGGCCCGATCGTCTCGAACCGGCGCCCCTCCGGCCCTTCAATCGAGGTCGGCGCCTTCAGGTTCCTCGCGGGCAGCAGCTGCCGGTAGCGCTCGTACATCCTCTTTACGTCACGTCCCGGGCTGGCCGTCAGGCAAAGGTCGTACTCGCCCTCGCGCCCCCAGGGCTTTCGCTCCCAGCGCGCGACGTCGCGGTCGGCTTTCACCACCGCCGCCACCTTCTCCGCCAGGGGCCGATCTATGCCCATGCCATAGCTGCCGAACTTGATCGTCACGTCGCAGCGCGCGGCCGGAGCGGGCGCGGCCGCGCAGGCGGCCAGCACGATGAGCGGAAGCAGGGCGGCGAGGCGCAGCATCAGGCGGGGAACCCTCCAGCGCGAGCCAGGGACGAGGCGGGAGCCTTGCCCAAACGGTCGCTGATCTCGCGGCCGATGGTGATCAGGGCCGCCAGGTCATAGCCGGTCTCGAAGCCGGCCCGTTCCAGCATGTAGACCAGATCCTCGGTGCCGATGTTGCCGGTGGCGTTGGGAGCGAACGGACAGCCGCCCAGCCCGCCGACCGAGGCGTCCAGCACGTCGACGCCGGCCTCGACGCTGGCATAGGCGTTGGCCAGGCCCGTGTTGCGCGTGTCGTGGAAGTGCATGCGCAGGCGGGTGTTCGGCGCGGCCGCGCGGACCGCCTCGATGCGCTTGCGGACGGTCCAGGGATCAGCCACGCCGATGGTGTCGGCGATGGCGATCTCCGGCACGCCCAGGGCGGCCGCCTCGCGCACGATCGCCAGGACCTGGTCCTGGCTGACCTCGCCGTCGAACGGACAGCCGAAGGCGACCGAGATGGTGGCGGTGATCGGCGGGCCGCCGTCGGCCTGGCGGCGCTCGACGATGGTCGCCAGGGTCTCAAGCTGCTGGCGCACCGTGGCGCCTTGGTTGCGGACGCCAAAGCCGTCCGAGGCGCAGACCACGACATTGGCCTCGTCGCAGCCGGTCGAGACACAGCGCTCCCAGCCCCGCAGGTTCAGCACGAGGCCGATGCGCGAGCGGTTCGGATCCGCTGGCAGGGTGGCCATGATGTCTTCCGCGCCCGCCATCTGGGGAACGCGGGCGGGGTTCACGAACGAGACCACCTCGGTCCGTCGCGCGCCGGCGGCCTCCAGCTTGCCGATCAGGTCCAGCTTCTCGGCGACCGACAGCGAGACCTTCTCGTTCTGCAGGCCGTCGCGCGGCCCGACCTCGACGATTTCGATGAAGCGGCTCATCGCTGCGGATCTCCGGCGGGTTCGTTGGGTTCGACGGCGTCCTCGGCGGGCGCGAGCGGCTCGCCGCGATAGATGGTCAGGCGTTCGCGGTCGCCGTCGGAATAGTTCAGACCCTCGACCGTCGTGACCGGACGCGGGGCGAGGCCCAGCTGGTCCATGGCGGCGCGGAACGGCTTTTCCTCGCGGCCTTCGACGATGGCCGGGCGGCCTTCGGCGATCGCGCCGGCCGCGCCTTCGCCGTCGGTCAGCTGGGTCGTGGTGCCCAGCTGGAAGATCAGGCTGGGCTCGGCGTAGCCCGTCACCGCCACGGGGCCCGGCGCGCCCGAGCGGGGCGAGAGCCGCGCCTGGTCCAGGGCCTGGGCGAGGTCGCGCGACAGGAACAGCGGCTCAAGCCGCGGGATCAGGCCGGCGGTCAGGGCGATGTGGGCCGCGATCCCCAGGGCGCCGGCCGCGAACAGGCCTCGCACGGCGTGGCGACGGGCGACCAGGACCGCGCCGGCGGTCCCGGCGGCGAAGGCGAACACCGCCGCCACGATGGTCCAGCCCAGGTCATGGACGGTCCCGAACTCCTTCTGGCCGTAGAGGGCGACGGCCGCCAGCAACGCGCCCATCAGCACCGAGAGGCCGCCGCCCAGCCAGCGGACGATCCGGCCCAGCGGCTCGCGCACGGCCGCGGCCATCAGCATGGCGAGACCGCCATAGGCAGGCAGGGCGTAGTGGACCAGCTTGGTCGGCAGCAGCTCGAACATCAGCCAGGTCGGGACCAGCCAGCACACGGCGAAGCGGACGCCGGGGTCCTTTCGGCGCGTCCAGGCGACGGCCAGGCCGGCCGGCAGAAGCACGGTCGCCGGGAATGACAGCAGCGGCGAGAGCAGGGCGTGGTAGCCGAACGGCCCGGCGTGGCCCTCCTGGCCGCCGGCCATCTTCGGCGCGAGATCGCCGCCGATCGCCGTGCCCCAGAAGGCGCCGTCGGTGGCCACGGTGATCATCATCGCCCAGGGCAGGACGATGGCGGCGAACAGGATCGCGCCCCAGGTCCAGCCCAGGTCCTTCATCCAGCGCGTCTTGCGGTCCCAGACGGCGAGACCCGCCAGAGCGAAGAACACGGTCAGCAGGCCCACGGGCCCCTTGATCAGCGCCGCGACGGACAGGCCGAGCCAGAAGGCGAGCTTGGTCAGCTTGCCTGCGCTCTCACCCTTCAGTTGGGACGCGTAGATCCGCGCCAGGGCGCCCATGGCCAGGGTGGTGGTTCCGCAGAGGGCCGCGTCGGTCTTGGCGATGAAGGCTTCGGATGAGAGCAGGAAGGTCGCGCCCAGGATCGAGCCGGCGATCAAGCCGGTGCGTGGGTCGAGCAGCGCCGCCGCCCCCCAGGCGCAGGCCGCCGCCGCCAGCATCGCGCCCAGCAGCGACGGGATGCGATAGGCCCAGATCTGGCGATCCTCGGCGTCGGAGAAGGTCTTCACCGCCACCGCCTGCAGCCAGTGGATGCCGACCGGCTTCTTGAAGCGCGGCTGATCCTGGAACTTGATGACGACGTAGTCGCCGGTCTCCAGCATCTGCGAGGTCGCCTGGGCGAAGCGCGACTCGTCGCGGTCCAGCGGCGGCATGGCCAAGAGGCCGGGCAGGCCAGCGATCAGGGCGACCAAGGCGGCGAACAGAGGGCCGCGCCACCCTCGGCTCCAGTCATCCAGGCGAGATTCAAGCGTCATGGCGCCTGGAATAGCACGATCTTTCCCGAAGCAACTTTTGCTGTATGAGGAGGCGATGAACGCCACCGTCTCGCCGACGCCCGATTTCTCCGTCGTCGTCCCCGTCTTCGACGAGGGCGAGGCCGCCCCGAAACTGGCGCGCGAGATCGCCGCCGCCTTCGTCGGCGAGAACTACGAGATGATCTTCGTCGACGACGCCAGCCGCGACGACACCAAGGCCCGCCTGATCGCGCTGAAGGCCGAGATCCCTCAGCTGCGCGTGCTGGGCCACCGGAAGAACTCGGGCCAGAGCCGAGCGGTGCGCAGCGGCGTCCTGGCCGCGCGCGGCCCGATCGTCATCACCCTGGACGGCGACGGCCAGAACGACCCGACCGACGCCCCGCGCCTGGCCAAGGCCCTGGCCGCCGGTCCCGAGACCCTGGCCCTGGTCGGCGGCGAGCGCGTGAAGCGCCAGGACAGCAAAGCCAAGCGCTTGGCCTCCAAGTTCGGCAACGGCGTGCGCAAGCGCCTCTTGAAGGACACCGCCAACGACACCGGCTGCGGCCTGAAGGCTTTCCGCCGGGAGGCGTTCCTGCGCCTGCCGTACTTCGACCATATCCACCGCTACATCCCGGCGCTGATGCTGCGCGAGGGCTACGAGGTCGCGTTCCAGCCGGTCAATCACCGCCACCGCGAGACGGGTGTGTCGAAGTACACCAACCTCGGACGCCTCAAGGCCTCGATCTCGGACCTGCTGGGCGTGATGTGGCTGCAGTCGCGGGCCCGCAACCCGCAAGGCGTTGACGAGGCTTGAGGCGCCGGGCCTGAGTCGAAAGGTCGCGCCGGCTTCACCCGGCCCCAAAATCCCGTTAGGCCTTTAACCACCACGACGCCGGGGGCGCCGTCGAAGGGGGAAGTTCGATGTTCGCCGCGGTTCCGCTGCTGGCCCTGCCGGTCCTGGTCTACAATCTGATCGTCCTGACCCTGCCGAATGGCTTCAAGGCCGCTGACGCCAGCCTTCGCCTGGCCGAGCCGCTGTTCGCCATCCCGATGGCCTCCGGCGCCGGCTGGGCGGTCAGCCTCTCCGACCTGCTGCTGGCGGCCTCGCTGGTCGTGTTGTTCGTCGAGCTCCTGAAGTCGGCCAACAGCAAGCGCCTGGCGATCGTCAACCACTCGCTGTCGATGGTGCTGTTCATCATCTGCCTGGTCGAGTTCCTGCTGTTGCCGGCCTTCGAGACCTCGACCTTCTTCCTGCTGGCCTTGATGGTGCTGCTGGATGTGCTGGCCGGCTTCATCGTCACCATCGTCGCCGCGCGTCGGGACGTGGATTTCGGCGACTAGGGCCTACTCCGGAAAGCCGCCTGTCTGCCGCAGCGCCTCGCCCAAGGCCATGGCGGCGGTGGTCGCCAGGTTCATCGAGCGAGTCTCGGGGCGGATCGGGATGACGATGCGGCCCTGCGCCGCCGCGTGGACGTCCTGGGGCGCGCCGCGGCTCTCATTGCCGAACAGCAGGGTGTCTCCGGGTTCGAACGAAAACCTGTGAAACGGTGTCGCACCCCGGGTCGTGAACAGCAGGAGCCGCCCGTCAACGCGCTCCGGCGCCTTAAGGAATGTCTCCCAACTGTCGTGCCGCTTGAGGTGGGCGAGGGGGCCATAGTCGAGGGCCGCGCGCTTCAAGCTCTTGTCATCCAAGGGAAAACTGCAGGGCTCGATCACATCGAGACCCACGCCGAAACAGGCGGAAAGACGAATGGCCGCCCCGACGTTTTGGGGAATGCCTGGTTGAAAAAGTGCGATGCGCATAATAAGCGAACCAACCACAAGGGCAGCAGGGGCTTTGCCTCGAATCGAAAGGACTTGCGGACTCCGTCCGCGCGTCCGATACGACGATCCGACCGCTGCCTTGTGGCGGAGATCCGCTTGCGGGTCGAGTAAGATATGGCGTCGTATGACGCTTCTCCAAGCCTGCCGCGCCGCGGTGGGAGGAAAAAAGGGGTGACTAGGTGGCCGACACCGCCGTGGGCGCAACGACCGAGCCGGAACACGGGAGCGATCCCTCCCGGCGCGACTTCATTCACATCGCCGCGATCGCGGCCGCCGCCGGCGGCGCCGCGACCCTGGTCTGGCCGTTCATCGATCAGATGAACCCGTCCGCGGACACGCGGGCCCTGGCCTCGACCGAGTTCGACCTGACCAAGGTCGCCGAGGGGCAACAGGTCACGATCAAGTGGCGCGGCAAGCCGCTGTTCGTGCGCAACCGCACCAAGGCCGAGATCGCCAAGGCCGTCGCCGACGACGGCGCGGCGATGAAGGATCCGGAAAAGGATTCGGCGCGCGTGAAGCCGGGCAAGGCCCAATGGCTGATCGTCGGCGGCAACTGCACCCACCTGGGCTGCGTGCCGACCTTCGGCGGCGGCGAGTACGGCGGCTGGTTCTGCCCGTGCCACGGCTCGGTCTACGACACCTCGGGTCGTATCCGTAAGGGCCCCGCGCCCAAGAACCTGGTGGTTCCGGAATACGCCTTCCTCTCCGACACCAAGGTCAAGATCGGCTAAGCGAGATGAGCGGACATTCGACCTATCAACCCAAGACCGGTTTCGAGCGCTGGCTCGACGCCCGTCTGCCGATCGTGCGTCTGGGCTACGACTCGTTCGTCGACTACCCCACGCCGCGTAATCTGAACTACTGGTGGACCTTCGGCGGCATCCTGTCGCTGTGCCTGGCCTCGCAGCTGATCACCGGCATCATCCTGGTGATGCACTACACGCCGAGCGCCGCCGGCGCCTTCGCGTCGGTCGAGCACATCATGCGCGACGTGAACTACGGCTGGCTGATCCGCTACATGCACGCCAACGGCGCGTCGATGTTCTTCATCGCCGTCTACATCCACATGCTGCGCGGCCTGTACTACGGCTCCTACAAGGCGCCCCGCGAAGTGCTGTGGCTGCTGGGCTGCGTGATCTATCTGCTGATGATGGCGACCGCCTTCATGGGCTACGTCCTGCCTTGGGGCCAGATGTCGTTCCACGGCGCCGTCGTGATCACCAACCTGTTCGGCGCCCTGCCGCTGGTCGGCGAAAGCATCACCACCTGGCTGTGGGGCGGCTTCGCGGTCGACAACCCGACCCTGAACCGCTTCTTCTCGCTGCACTACCTGCTGCCCTTCATGATCGCGGGCGTCGTGATCCTGCACGTCTGGGCGCTGCACGTGGTGGGCCAGAACAACCCGACCGGCGTCGAGCCGAAGTCGAAGGCCGACACCGTGCCCTTCACGCCGTACGCGACGGTGAAGGACGGCTTCGCGATGAGCGTCTTCCTGATCCTCTTCGCCTTCTTCGTCTTCTACATGCCGAACGCCCTGGGCCACGCCGACAACTACATCGAGGCCAACCCGCTGGTGACGCCGTCGCACATCGTTCCGGAATGGTACTTCCTGCCGTTCTACGCGATCCTGCGCGCCGTGCCGGACAAGCTGATGGGCGTGCTGGCCATGTTCGGCGCCATCGCCTGCCTGTTCGCCCTGCCGTGGCTGGACACCTCGAAGGTGCGCTCGATGCGCTACCGCCCGACCGCGAAGATCTACTTCGTGTTCTTCCTGGTGGCCTCCTGCGTCCTGGGCGTCTGCGGCGCTAAGCTGCCCGACGATCCGGTGATCCCGCACCTGACCACCTTCCAGCTGATGGGTTCCGACCTGAACAGCTTCGTGTGGCTCAGCCGCGTCGCCGCCCTCTACTACTTCGCTTTCTTCCTGGTCGTGCTGCCGGTCCTGGGTCTGGTCGAGAAGACCCTGCCCGTGCCGGACTCGATCGCCTCGCCGGCCCTGTCGGCCGACGCCAAGAAGGGTTGATCCCGATGCTCCGCAAACTCTCGGTTATCGCGGCGGCGGCGGGTCTCCTGGTCGCCGGCGCCGCCGGCCCGGCCCTCGCCAACGGCGGCGCGCTGGAAGCCAAGGACGTCCACTGGTCGTTCGAAGGCCCCTTCGGCAAGTTCGACCAGGCCCAGCTGCAACGCGGCTTCAAGGTCTATCGCGAGGTCTGCTCGGCCTGCCACTCGCTGAAGCTGGTGGCGTTCCGCAACCTCGGCGACAAGGGCGGGCCCTTCTATAACGAGAAGTACCCGAACTCGAACGACAACCCGTGGGTCAAGGCGATCGCCAAGGACTACGAGGTCGCCGACATCGACGGCGAGACCGGCGACGCCATCAAGCGTCCGGCCACCAGCGCCGACCACTTCCCGGGTCCGTTCGCCAACGAAGCCGCGGCTCGCGCCAGCAACGGCGGCGCCCTGCCGCCGGACATGTCGCTGCTGGCCAAGGCGCGCGAAGAGGGCCCGGCTCACATCTATTCGATCGTGACCGGCTACGTGACGCCGCCCAAGGGCCTGACGGTCCCGACCGGCGGTCACTACAACCCCTACTTCCCGGGCGACCTGACCTCGGCCTGGCATGGCAGCCATGAACACGTCCCCCCGGGCGGCTTCATCGCCATGGCCCCGCCGCTGAAGGACGGCCTGGTCTCGTTCGACGACGGCACCAAGTCGACCCTCGACCAGCAGGCCAAGGACGTCTCGGCCTTCCTGATGTGGGCCGCCGAGCCCAAGCTGGAAGAGCGCAAGCAGACCGGCTTCGCCGTGCTGATCTACCTCGTCCTGCTGAGCGGCCTGCTGTACGCCAGCTACAAGGCCGTGTGGCGCAACGAGTCGCACTGAGCCTGCCTGAGCAGGCTCAGCCTTATAGATGGAGCGCGGTGACGCGCTCCGGGCGGTCCTGTTGCTCTGAAGTTCGAAAGGCCCGGCGGCGACGCCGGGCCTTTTTCTTTACGGCTGCTTTTCTCGGGACCTTACGGCGCCACCGACAAGGTCCGCCCCTCGGCGTCCAGCCTCAGGCGATGCCTGGCCCAGAGACCGGTTCCCAGGGTCCCGCTGACGCCCTCGGGCAGGTCGTCCGCCAGGGTGGCCGGCACGTTCTCGGCCAGGACGCCGCCGATCGACAGGGCCCGTAGCCGCGCGGGCGCCTTGTGGCGGGCGTTGGCGTCCAGCTTGCCCGTCGCGCTCGCGTCGCGGCTCGAAAGGCGGGTCATGGCCTTGGAGGCCGTGTCGATCGCGAAGGCCCCGTAGAAGGCGCGCGGACCGTCGCTGACGCCCGCGGCCACCGTGGGCAAGCCCTCGATCATCGAGACGGGGAACACCACCTGGCGCCTGGCGCGCCAGGGCCGGTCGATGCGCAGCCGGCAGCGGGCGAAGTCGATCTCGACGCTATGTCCGGCCAGGACGTCCATGCCGATGACGCCGGCGATCGGCGTGACGAAGCCCGCGCCCCGGGCGTCAAGATCGGCGATCTTGACCGACACCGCTGCGGCCGTCAGCCCGGCCACCCGTACGGGCGCGGTGAATTCCGGCTCGAGAATGCCCTCCATCTGGGCCTTGGTGTCGTGCAGCAGGGTGCGCGGGGCCGACAGGTCGATCACGTAGTCGCCGGCCATGACGCCGATCACCGCCGGGGCCACGACCGCGCCGTTCTCGAACCAGCAGTCGGTCTCGCCCGCGTGGGCGACGGCCAGCGGCGTCATCAGGACGAGAAGCGCAAGACGGAAACGCATATCAGCGAGCCTAGCTTAGCTGTCCGTCGCGCGCGACGGCTTTGCCGATTATGCCTCGCCCTTGCCGCCGCTTGAGCGCTGGAACAGCTGGAAGGTCCGCAGCAGCGCGAGATGCGCGCTGTCGGGGTGGTGGCCGCTGGGCGCCACGAAGGCGTGGCCGGCCTCGTAGAGATAGATCGGCAGGTCGGGGTGGGCCTCGCGGATCGCCTCGACATCGGCCAGCGGGATCATCGGATCGGTCTTGCCGAAGTGCAGGATGGTCGGGACCTTCGGGGTCTCGTTCCTGTAGGCCGCGATGTCGCCGCCGTAGAAGGCCGCCACCGCGGTGAGGCCTTCGCAGCGGCAGGCGGCCAGCCAGGCCGTGGTGCCGCCATAGCAGAAGCCCATGGCGAACACCGGCCCCTCCAGGGCGTCGATCGCCGTCTGGACGCGGGGCAGGGTCGAGGCGCCCCAGCCGGTAAGCCGGCCCATCTCCATCCGCGCGTCCAGGATCGCCGGCTCGGTGTCGGCCAAGGGGAAGTCGGCGTCGGCGGCGTCCATCAGGCTGGGGACGATCACCTCATAGCCTTGCTCGGCCAGGCGGCTGGACAGCTCGCGAAGATGCGGCGTGACGCCCCAGATCGCATGCAGCATCACCACGCCGCCGCGCCGAGCCTCCTGGGCGGGCTCATGCCAGGCCGAGAACGGCGCGCCGTCGCGCGTGGCCAGAGCGATCCGCTGTCCCATCACGAGGCCCCGTGTTCCGCGAAGAACGCGACCGTGCGCTGGCGGGCCAGTTCGGCGTCAGCGAGGTCGGAGTCCGGGCGACCGTCGTTGTTGAAGCCGTGGCCGCTGGCCTCGTAGACATAGACCGGAACCTCGGGGTGGGCGGTCCAGATGGCGGCCTTCACCTCCTCGGCGGGGATATGAGGGTCCTTGGCGCCCAGGTGGACGATCACCGGCGCCTTCAGGTCGAACTTGGCCATGCCCGCGACCCCGCCGCCATAATAGCTGGACGCCGCCGACAGGCCTTCGCAGCGCGCCGCCGCCAGCCAAGCCATGGTCCCGCCATAGCAGTAGCCGACCACGAAGACGGGACCTCGCCCCTTCAGGAAGTCGATGCACGCCTGGATGTCGCCCATGGCGTTGTCGGGGCCGTTGGCCAGGGCCAGGTCCTTGCCGCGGGCGAAGCCGGCTTCATCATGCAGGGCGGTGAAGCCCTTCTCGCCGCGATCGAACATCGACGGCGCTAGCACCTCGAAACCCCGCGCCGCCCAACGGGCGACGTCCTCGTGGACGTACTGATCGAGGCCGAAGATCTCCTGGATCACGATCACGCCGCCCTTGCGCGGGCCTTCCGGCTCGGCATGCAGGGCGGTGAACGAAAAGCCGTCGTGGGCGGCGGTCAGGGCGATCATCTGGGCCATACGCTGACTCCCCAATGAGAAACGGCCGGGGCGTCTCCGCTCCGGCCGCTGATATCTTGAACGCCTAGACGTTGAAGCGGAAGTGCATCACGTCGCCATCCTTGACGACGTACTCCTTGCCCTCGGCCCGCATCTTGCCGGCTTCCTTGGCGCCGGCCTCACCGCCCAGCTTGATGAAGTCGTCGAAGGCGATGGTCTCGGCGCGGATGTAGCCCTTCTCGAAGTCGGTGTGGATGACGCCGGCCGCCTGCGGGCCGGTGTCGCCGACGTGGATGGTCCAGGCGCGGGCTTCCTTGGGGCCGACCGTGAAGTAGGTCTGCAGGTTCAGGAGCTTGTAGGCTTCGCGGATCAGGCGGTTCAGGCCCGGCTCCTCCAGACCCAGGGTCTCGAGGAACTCGGCGCGTTCGGCCGCGTCCAGCATGGCGATCTCGCTCTCGATCTGGGCCGAGATGACGACGCTCTTGGCGTTGTCCTTGGCGGCGCGCTCGGCCACCAGGTCGCTGTACTTGTTGCCCTTGTCGGCGCTGCCTTCATCGACGTTGCAGACATAGAGGGCCGGCAGCGAGGTCAAGAGCTGCAGCATGTGCCAGGCCTTCTCGTCCTCCTTGTCGATGGTCGCGGCGCGGGCCGGGCGGCCCTCGCGCAGCTGGGCCAGGGCCAGGTTGACCAGACGCAGGGTGTTGGCGGCTTCCTTGTCGCCGCCCGACTTGGCCTTCTTCTCGATGGCCGGCAGGCGCTTTTCCAGGCTCTCCAGGTCGGCCAGCATCAGCTCCATCTCGATGATCTCGAGATCGCTGAGCGGGTCGATGCGGCCTTCGACGTGGGTGATGTCGTCGTCCTCGAAGCAGCGCGCGACGAAGGCCACGGCGTCGCAGTCGCGGATATTGGCCAGGAACTGGTTGCCCAGGCCCTCGCCCTTGGACGCGCCGCGCACCAGGCCGGCGATGTCCACGAAGGTGATCCGGGCCGGGATGATCTCCTTGGAGCCGGCGACCTTGGCCAGGGCCTCCAGGCGCGGCTCGGGCACGGCGACGTCGCCGGTGTTGGGCTCGATCGTGCAGAACGGATAGTTGGCGGCCTGGGCCGACGCCGTCTGGGTCAGGGCGTTGAACAGGGTGGACTTGCCGACGTTGGGCAGGCCGACGATGGCGACTTTCAGGGCCATGGAACTCTCGTGAATTTCGTTGGCGCGCGCTTAGCACGGATGGCCGCGAAAGGCGAACCGGCGCGGCCCTCTTGCGCTAACCGCAACAAGATCTGATATCGATCGTCGAACAAGGAGTCCGTCATGAGCGTTCGTCCCGTCCTGAAGATCGTCAAGGGCCTGCCCGCCTCGGATGGCGACGGCGTGCGTTTGACCCGCATGCTGGGCACGCCCGAAGCCCAGATGTTCGATCCGTTCCTGATGCTGGACTGTTTCGACAACGACCAGGCGTCGGACTACATGGGCGGCTTTCCGGACCACCCGCATCGCGGTTTCGAGACCGTGACCTACATGCTGGAAGGCCGGATGCGTCACAAGGACAACACCGGCCGCGAGGGCGTGATCGGGCCGGGCGGAATCCAGTGGATGCGCGCGGGCAAGGGCATCGTCCACTCCGAGATGCCCGAGCAGTCGGAAGGCCGCATGCGCGGCTTCCAGCTGTGGGTGAACCTGCCGGCCAAGCTGAAGATGAGCGCGCCCGGCTATCAGGAGTTCGAGGCCGACAGCATTCCGGTCGAGGCCCGCGACGGCGGCGTCTCGGTCAAGGTGATCTCGGGCGCGACCGATGGCGGCGTGGCCGGTCCGATCGGCGGCGGCGCGGTGGACGCCCTCTATTTCGACGTGGTGCTGCCGGCGGGAACGGTCTTCGAGGAGCCGGTCGGCGACGATCGCAACGCCATGCTGGCGGTCTATGAGGGCAAGGTCCGCGTCGCCCACGACACGGTGGAGGCGCTGTCGGGCGTGTTCCTCGGCCGCGGCGACACCGTCCGCGTCGAGGCGGTCACCGACGCTCGCGTCCTGCTGCTGGCCGGCCGTCCGATCGGCGAGCCGGTCTTCTGGCACGGCCCGTTCGTGATGAACTCCCGCGACGAGATCGTCCAGGCGTTCGACGACTTCCAGCGCGGCCGCTTCTAGACCTGATACGGCGGCGCGGTCTTCAGCAGCGTCTGGACCACCGAGCCGAGCTGCCCCTCCGAAACCGGCTTGAACAGCACCGCGGCGGGGTGGTGGCTCTCGATCCGCTCCAGCGTCGCCGGCTCGCGCGAGCCGGTGATGAAGATGACCTTGGAGCCGACCTGTTCGCTGATGTCCTCCGACGCCTGGATGCCGTCGCGCTCGCCCTGCAGGCGCACGTCCATCAGCACGAGATAGGGCTGGTGAGCGTGGGCCATCTCCAGCGCGCTGTCGGCGGTGGCCGCCGTGCCGCAGACCTCCAGGCCCATGTCCTCGACATAGATGCGCAGAGTCTCGGTGATGATGAACTCGTCGTCGACGATCAGGACGCGGTTGGGGTGCAGCATCAGGCGGTCCTCGGCGTGGGAAGGCGCGCCTCCCAGCACACGCCCTTAGTCTGAATCGCCTCGATGCGTCCGCCCAGCTGTCGGACCAGCCCGTCGACGATCGAAAGTCCCGAGGTCTTTTGCTTCTGAAAGTCCTGGGGCAGGCCGACGCCGTTGTCGGCGACGCGCAGCACCACCTCGCCATCTCCTTGCGCGCCCAGGCTGACGTTGATCTCGCCTGAACCGGCGGGGAAGGCGTGCCTCATGGCGTTGGTCGTCAGCTCGGTGACCAGCAGGCCCAGCGGCGCGGCGAAGTCCAGGTCGACGGCCAGCGGGGCGACGTCCAGCGCCAGGGTCACCGTCTCGGGCGCGTCGAGGCGCAGGTGCGCGACGAGATCCTTCAGGAACGCCCCGACGTCAAAGGTCTTGAGATCCGCCGAGCCCATTAGCTGGTGATGCACCAGGCCCAGGGCGAAGATCCGTTTGCGCAGTTCATCCATGGCGGCCTTGGCGGAGGGATCCTCAAGCCTTCGCGCCCGCATCAGCAGCAGGCCGTCGACGACCTGCAGGTTGTTCTTCACCCGGTGATAGACCTCGCGCAGCAGAAGGTCCCGCTGCGCCAGCGCCGCCGTGCGTTCGGCGACCAACTGCTCGAGCCGTTCGTTGGCCTCGCTCAGCGCCTGCTGGGCCGCCTTCTCCTCGTTGATTTTCGCGACCACGGCCTGGCGGGCGGCGATCAGCTCCAGCTCATAGGCGCGTCGCTCTGGGGCCGAGAACAGCGCGCCGTATCGGCCTTCACCCTCGGCGCCCGGCGTCACCGTCAGCAGGACCGCGCGCGGCCGTCCATCGGCGTGGTCGAGCTCCAGGAAGATTTCCTCGGCCGCGCCCTCCGTCAGCAGGGCGTGCTCGACCTTCAGCGCATAGACGAACTGCGACGAGCGGGTCAGCAGGGTCCGCAGGGGACGACCGATGACATCCTCACGGGGCAAGCCGACCATCTGGGCCATCCTGAGATTGGCCTCCTGGATGATCATGTCTCCGTCGGCCTCGAAGAGGCCTACCGGAGCGGACTTCCCCAGTTCCTTGTCGCCGGTGCTCAAGAGGGCGTCTCCGCCAGGAACCGCTCGATGGCGGCGACGACGGTCGCCGGGGCGCTGAGCTGAGGATAGTGCCCTCGGACGTCCATGACCTCGAGGCGGGCGTGCGGGATGTGATCGGCCAGAAAGCGCGCCGCGGCCAGCGGAACGACCACGTCGGCCTTGGCCTGCAGGACGGCCGTCGGGACCTTGCACGCGGAGAGATGCGCGCGATGGTCCGACATGAAGGTCGCTTCGGCGAAGCGGCGGGTCAGCTCGGCGTTCTCGCGGCTGAAGCTGAAGACCAGCTCCTGGGTCAGGGCGGGATTGTCGGGCTGGTCCATGACGCGGGGCGCCAGGGCCCGGGCCCAGCCTTGGAAATCCAGCTCCATCAGGCCCAGGAAGTCCTCGACGTCCTTCGGATCGAAGCCGCCTTCGTAGCCGGCGTCGTTCAGATAGCGCGGCGAGGCGCCGATCATGATCAGCCGGCCGATCCGATCGGTGCGCAGGCTGGCGAGCAGGGAGATCATGCCCGAGACCGAATGGCCCACGATGCTGGCGTCCCGCAGGTCCAGAGCCTCGAGAATCTTCACAAGGTCGTCGGCGTAGCCTTCCAGGCCGCGATAGCGGTCCGCGTCATAGCGCGCGAAGTCCGAGGCGCCGGATCCAATGTGGTCGTAGAGGATCACGCGCCGCTTGGCCGAGAGGTCCGGCGCCATCCGCGACCAGATCGTTTGATCCGTGCCAAAGCCATGCAGCAGGACAAGCGGCGGCTCGCCAACGCCCACCTCGCTCACGGCGTGCGCCTTGAGCATGGCCTCTTCGCGTTCGGACAAGGCGTGGGCCCGCCGGACGACCAGATACGGCATAGCGGTCTATCTCCTCCCAAACGGGAAACGCTAGCTCATCCTACACTTTTTGGGCGAACAGAAAGGGAAGTCAATGTAGCCGCGGAGCCGGAAGTCGCGCGATCCAGGCCGAGCGAAAATCGGTGGATTTATAGCACAAACAGAGGCTTGGCCTTTACTCGGAGTTTATCGGCTTGGGCCGAGCTTGTCCTTGTCAGCCGCCCACCGCCGCGGCCGCGAAATCACGCCAGCGCTTGGCTTCCTTGCGGAAATGACTGTGGGTCTTGGCGAGGCGCTTGTCGATCTCGGCCAGCTGCGCGCGGGCCTCGTCCTTGCGGCCCTGGCGCGCCAGGAAGACGGTGTAGCGGGCGACGCCCTCGAAGCCCGGATAGTGGTCGGCGGCCCAGCGCAGGGCGGTCTCGGCCTGTTCGTCGCGGGCCAGGGCCTGATAGACGCGGCCCAGGGCCAGCATGGTGTGGGGCGTGCGGCCCGCGTTGGGCGTCTCGCCCAGCTTCTCCAGCAGGGGGAGAGCCTCGCCCGGGCGGTTCAGCTCGATCAGCGCGTTGGCGCGGCCCAGCAATAGCTGGGGATCGTCGGCGTACATGCCCGTCAGGCTGTCGGCGTAGAGCCGTTCGGCCTCGGCGTGCTTTCCCAGTTCCGTGGCGGCCACCGCAAGGCGGACGCGGTTGGCGACGGTGGGCGCGTCATCGACGGCCTTGGCGGCTTCGCGGTACTCGCGCTGCGGGTCCAGAGCCTGTCGGGCGGCGGCGCCCACCTTGCGCGCGGTCCGGCCGCCCCAGAGCTGGGGTCCGATGACGGCGATGAAATAGACGAGCCCGCCGATCGGCTGGAACGCCAGGATGATCCACAGCCAGTACATCTGCTGGCCGGTGCGGACCACGTGGACGCACAGGGCGATGGCGATCAGGAGCGACAGGCCGAGAAGCGGCAGGGGCAGCGAGAACATCCTGGCGTCTTCTCCCGAGCGACCGGCGGCGTCAATCGTCGGATTTGGCGGGCTTCCTCGGATCGGCCTTCGGCGCGGGGGCCAGGCGCATGACCTCGGCCTGGTAGCGCTCGTCATCGCCGACGGCCGCGAAGGGGAGGGCGTCGGCGATCGCGTCCAGCATCGGGTCCAGCCACTGGTGCTCGACCTTGTGGAAGTCGCCCAGCACGTAGTGCATGACCGCGTCCTTATGGCCGGGGTGGCCCACGCCGATGCGGCCGCGGCGGAAGGCGTCGCCGACCTGGCTAGTCACCGAGCGGATCCCGTTGTTGCCGGCCGCCCCGCCGCCCGCCTTCATCCGGAAGCGCCCCGGGGCCATGTCGATCTCGTCGTGGAAGACGATCACGTCGGCGGGCTTGAGCTTGAAGAACTTCATGGCCTCGCCCACGGCGCGGCCGCTCTCGTTGTAATAGGTCTTGGGCTTGAGCAGGAGCAGCTTCACCGGCCCGTCGGGCGTGTTCACCTGGCCCTCGCAGGCCAGCCCCTGAAACCGCGCGCGCCACGGCGCCGTGCCCCACTTACGCGCCAGGGCGTCGACGGCCATGAAGCCGACGTTGTGGCGGTTCTTCTCGTACTTGGGCTCGGGATTGCCCAGGCCGGCGAGGATCAGCATCGCGGAGTTCTCAAGAGCACAAAGCAAAAAGGGCGGGCCCGAAAGCCCGCCCTTCTCAAATCAGATCGGAGATCCGACCGCCAGGCGATTAGCCTTCGGTCGTGGTGTCGCCGGCGTCCGACTGGGCGGCCGACGAGGCCTTGACGTTGGCGATCACGAAGTCGCGGTCCATGGCGGGCTTCACGCCGGCGGGCAGCTTGACTTCCGAGATGCGGATCACGTCGCCCAGGTCGTGGTTGGCCAGGTCGATGACCAGCTCTTCCGGGATCTGGTCGGCCGGGCAGGCCAGTTCGACGGTGTGACGGATGACTTCCAGCGTGCCGCCCTTCTTCAGGCCGACCGAGATGTCCTGGTTCTTGAAGTGAACCGGCACTTCGATCTTGATCAGCTGGTGCTCGTCGACGCGGTACAGGTCGAAGTGGATCGGCTCGTCGGTGACGGGGTGGAATTGCACGGCCTTGGCGATGACCGATTGCTTTTCTTCGCCGTATTGCAGCGTGACCAGGTGGCCCAGCAGCTTGCCGGTGTACAGCGACTTGCGGAATTCGTTGGCCTTCACGGCGATGTTCACCGGAGCCTTGCCGCCGCCGTACAGGACGCCGGGGACCTTGCCTTCGCGGCGGGTGGCGCGCGCGTTGCCGGTGCCGGCGCCGTCGCGGACTTCAACGTTCAGAATGATCTCGGCCATGAGGCTGTCTTTCTCGAGAGCCGTATGCTCTCGTCTATGACCCAGCGCCTATGGCCGTATCGCCACGCTCGCCCGGTCGTTTTGGGGTCGCGCTACATACACAAAAGGGCCGGGCGACGCAACGCCCGGCCCTTTCGCGCCTGAGGATCGGAAAATCAGCTCTTCTTGGCGGCGGGCTTCTTGCCGCCGGTCTTGGCCTTGCGGGAGTTGCTGCCCGCGCCCTTCACCGCGATCGACTCCTTGACCGGCAGCACGCGCGGCGCGTCGGGCGGCAGATCAGCGCCCGCGCCCTTGGCGATGCAGGCGCCGGTGTCGATCAGGATGTGCTGGCCCAGGCAGAAGACGTCCTCGTAGTGCGGCTTGGACACCGCCAGGCACTGATAGAGGTTGAGCTTGGCCATGTTCAGGCAATTGGCCGTGGCCCAGTCGCCGCTGAGCGCGTCGATGGAGGCCAGGTTGTTGTCGCCCGCCGCGCCGAGGGCGGCGAGGGCGGCCACGGCCAGGCCGCGGATCACGATCGGCTGGTAGGGGGCGGGCGCGGCGCGGGGCGTCAGGCCCAGGGACTGGCCGCCCAGCGAAGCCTGCTGCAGCACCGCGACATCGGCGCTTTCGGCCAGGGCCGGGGTGGCCGACAGGGTCTTGGCGGCGGCCAGGCGGCCGTCGCGATCGCTGACCACGCCCTTGGACCACGACGAGTGCTGCACGTCGTAGGCGGCCTGCTTCACCGCCTTGCCGGCCGTGTAGACCTTGAGGCCATCGCCGCCGATCTGGTCGATGATCAGGCCGGCGGCGCTGTCGGCGCCCTTGAAAACGGCCGCGTAGGACGGGTTGGAGAAGATGTTGTTGATCATCTCCTGGCGCTGGGCGGGATGGGCCGCGACCTCGCGCACCGAGGCGACGAAGGTGGGGTCCTGCAGGGCCAGGACGGCGGCGTAGGCTACCGCGCCGTTCATGAACGACTTCGGCTCATAGGCGGCGCCGACCTTCAGCGAGGCCTGGATCTGGTCGCCGTTCTGGAACGTCGGCGAGACGGCGGCGGCGCGGGCCATGTAGCCGCGGAAGGCGCTGGCGCGCTCGATCACCTGGGCCGAAAGCGTGATCGGCGGGGTGGGGGGCGGAGCCTGGACGACTGGCGGGGGCGGCGGCGGGGGCGGGGAGCTACAGGCGGCGATGATCGCCGTCAGCGCCACGGCGGTCGTCGCGACAACGACGCGCGTACGCGAAAAGGAACGCATTCTCGAACTTCCCCATCAGTCTTGGCAGGCCGGCTTGGCCGAAGCGCGTAGCAGCTCCGGCGGGCGGCATTGTGACTGTCGCTCCGTTAACCAAGCTTTTACAAGCGTGGCCGTGGTTTTCCGGGAATTGGGGGCGCGGCGATTAACCACGATCGCCGCCATGTCCTCTAGGGCCAGACGGGCCCTAGTCGAACAGCTTGGAAACCGACTCTTCGTTGGCGATCCGTCGGATGGCCTCGCCGATCAGCGGGGCGCACGAGACATAGCGGATCTTGGGGCAGGCCTTGGCGGGATCCGAGGCCTCGATCGAGTCGGTGACCACCAGCTCGGTCAGCACCGAATTGGCGACGCGATCGACCGCCGCGCCGGACAGGACGCCGTGGGTGATGTAGGCGCTGACCGACTTGGCGCCGTGGCTCATCAGGGCCTGGGCGGCGTTGCACAGGGTGCCGGCCGAGTCGGCGATGTCGTCGAACAGGATGCAGCGGCGGTCCTTGACGTCACCGATGATGTTCATGACTTCCGACTGGCCAGGGCCCGAGCGGCGCTTGTCGACGATGGCGAGGTCGGCGTCGTCCAGGCGCTTGGCCAGAGCCCGGGCGCGCACCACGCCCCCGACGTCCGGCGAGACGACCATCAGGTCGTCGCCCATCGGATAGTGCTTGCGGATGTCGTCGGCCATCAGGCGCGAGGGCAAGAGGTTGTCGGTCGGGATGTCGAAGAAGCCTTGGATCTGGCCCGCGTGCAGGTCCATGGTCAGGACGCGGTCGGCGCCCGAGCGGGTGATCAGATTGGCCACCAGCTTGGCCGAGATCGGCGTGCGGCCGCCGGTCTTCCGGTCCTGGCGGGCGTAGCCGAAGTAGGGCAGCACGGCCGTGATCCGCTTGCCCGACGCGCGCTTGAGGGCGTCGATGCAGATCAGGAGCTCCATCAGGTTGTCGTTGGCCGGATAGCTGGTCGACTGGATAACGAAGACGTCCTCGCCCCGCACGTTCTCGTCGATGGTGACGAACACTTCGAGGTCGGCGAACCGGCGCACCTGGGCGCGGGTAAGCGGCATGTCGAGATATTCCGCGATCGCCTGGGACAGCGGGCGGTTGGAGTTGCCGGACAGCAGCTTCATGGAGATATCTCGGGGTGGGGGGCGGCCGATGCGGGGGCTTCTAGCAGGCGAAGCTCTGGAAACAAGTGTTAACGGGCAGACTTTTTCGATTCCGTAATCGGACGATCGGCGGCGTGGCCTAGGCGCCTCACGCCTCCAGCATGATCGCCGACAACAAACGCCCGTAATCACCCTCGTTGTTCAGGAAGGCGCGGCGGTTGGAGAAGAACCATTCCTCTTCCGCTCGCGTGTCTCGGCCGACCCATTCGCGGCGTTCGACCCCGGCGGTTTCCAGCCGGTCCAGTACGAAGGCCGGCAAGTCGAAGAAGCGCTTGTCCTCCGAGACGCCTGGTTTGAAGAACCGGCCCGAGCCGGGGCAATCGGCCTCGAACTTGTGCAGAAAGTCGAGCCCCACCTCGTAGGATTTCGGCCCGATGCAGGGGCCGACGACGCCGGTGATGTTGGCCGGATTGGCGCCCAGCTCGACCATGCGGTCCACGGCGGCCTGGACGACGCCGTCCAAGGCCCCGCGCCAGCCGGCGTGGGCGGCGGCCACGACGCGGGCGTCCGGATCGACCAGCAGCACCGGCGCGCAGTCGGCCGCCATGGCGCCGCAGATGACGCCCGGCGTCTTGCTGACCACCGCGTCGCCCTGCGGACGCGCGTCGCCCCACGAGCCGTCGGCCGTGATCGCGATGGTCGAGTGGATCTGGTAGCAGACGTTCAGGTCGGCCGGGTCGCCGCCGAACCAGCGGGCGATGCGGGCCCGGTTCTCCTCGACGTCGGCCGGCTCGTCCTGGCTGCCGCGCCCGACGTTCAGGCTCTCGTAGATCCCCTTCGAGACCCCGCCCTGGCGCGTGAAGAAGGCGTGCTTGACGCCGGGCAGGCTGGCCAGCAGCGGCGACTGGATGGTGGGCAGGTCGGGCTTTTGAGTCATGTCGCGTCCTCGAAGAGGGGGGGCGAAAGGTCGGGCGAACACAGGCACGCCACCTTGAACAGGCTCCCCATCTGCGCCTCGCCGAGCAGCCGATCAAGCTGTCTTCCAATCTGCTCGGTCTTCTCGGGCTGGCGGGCGGCGAGGGCCTCGGCGCGGTCGAGGATGCCCAAGGCCAGCAGGAACTGGGCTTGGGTCAGGATCGGTCCAGCCTTGGCCCCGGCCTCGCGCGCGGCGGCGACCACCGACGGGAAGTCGGCCCACACGGTCAGGTCGGCCAGGCCCGCCGTCTTCAGCGGATCGACCTTCTGGTGGTTCTGGATCGCCTGCAGCGTGTCGCCGGCCTCGGGCTGGGCGCGGCCATAGTCGATCAGCAGCGCCGCGCCGCCGTCGATGCCGAGGCGATGGGCGATATCGGAGGCGATGGCGGCCTGGGCGGGGGAGGTCTCAACGACCGCGCCCGCCGCCAAATCCTCCCCCCAGAGGGGGAGGTGGTCCGAAGGACCGGAGGGGGGAGAGGCAGGGGCGGCGGGACTTCCCCCTCCGTCCGCTGCGCGGACACCTCCCCCTCGGGGGGGAGGATTTAGGGGGCGCAGTCCGAACGCCAGCTCCCCGTCCGCGCCCAGCCCGATCACCCGCTCGGCCCAGCCGTCTTGCACGCGGACGAACTGCCGAGCCGGCAGGCAGTCGAGGAGCTCGTTGGCGACAAGGATCATCGGCGCGCCGCCGGGAACCTCGTCCAGGCGGGAAGCCCAACGCGGGCGATCGCCCAGCCGCTCGGCTTGGCGAGCCTTAAGCGGTTCGGAGACCTCGACCAGCCAGACATCGGCGGCTTCCAGGAAGTCCGGCGCCACGCGCGCGGCGCGCAGCAAGTCGCTCATCAGCGTCCCGTCGCCGGGACCCATTTCGACCAGGCGGAACGGCGCGGGGCGGCCCAGGCGCGTCCAGGTCTCGACCATCCAGAGGCCGATCAGCTCGCCGAACATCTGGCTGACCAGCGGCGCGGTGATGAAGTCGCCGCCGGCGCCCAGATCGGGCCGCGTGGCGTAGTAGCCGTCGCGCGGATCGTGCAGGCAGCGGGTGAAGAACTCGGGCACGGCGATCGGCCCGTCATGGGCGATCTGGGCCTTGAGGCGCTCCAGCAGGCTCATGACGTCAGGCGGCGGGCTCGGCCGGGGCGCGCAGCGACCGCCACAGCATCCAGCCGCCCACGAGGATCATCGGCGCCGACAGCATCATCCCCATGGTCAGGCCGAACGGGAAGTCGGGCATGCCGATATCGGGATTGCGCACGTTCTCCAGCGACAGGCGGAACAGGCCATAGGCCAGCAGGAAGGTCGCGACGATCGCGCCGCGCCGTTGCAGCCACTTCAGCCGGTAGATGGCGAAGGCCAGGATCAGGAACAGCAGCAGGCCTTCGAGGCCCGCCTCGTAAAGCTGGCTGGGATGGCGCGGCAGCTCGCCGGCCGGACAGATCCCTTGCGGATGGCTGGCGCGGATCGTCTGATTACAGAAGATGATCCCCCACGGGCCGTCGGTGACCCGTCCCCACAGCTCGCCATTGATGAAGTTGGCGATGCGGCCGAAGAACAGGCCGATCGGAACCACCGGCGCGACCAGGTCGCCCAGCTTCAGCATGTCGATCTTGTTGCGCTGGGCGAACAGGGCGATCGCCGCGCAGACGCCCAGGAAGCCGCCGTGGAAGGACATGCCGCCTTCCCAGATCTTGAAGGCGTCGCTCGGGTGGGCCAGCAGCCACGTCCGCTGGGCGTCATTGGGCAGCATGTAGAACAGGATGTAGCCCAGCCGGCCGCCCAGGATGATGCCCAGGGTGATCCAGAGGACGAGGTCGTCGATCTGCAGGGGCGTGGCGGTGGGCGTGCGGCCGCCCCACAGGCTGGGCGTCCTCGTCAGGCGCACGGCGTATCGCCAGCCCAGCAGGATGCCCGCGACATAGGCCAGGGCGTACCAGCGCAGCGCCAGCGGGCCCCATTGCAGGGCGAACGAACCGATGTGAACGACCGGGTCGATGTCGGGGAAGATCACGCGCTCGGGCTCCGCTCGGGACAGATCGTCGCACCTATAGAGCCCGTTGGACGAAAATGTGAGCGGTTTCGCCGCCGCGACTCGCGCCTAAGGACTCCTTGGCTCTTCGCTTTCATCCCTTGTTTCCCATATAAGGAGGGCTCGCCCATCCGCGGGCGCGTGGAAAACCGATGCACAGCCAGAACCCGATCCTCGACGAATTCGCCAAGCTGACCCAGGCGGCCATGGGCATCGCCCAGACGGCGGGCGAGGAAGCCAAGTCCGCGATGCGGGCCCAGGCGGATCGGCTGGCGGCCGAGTTCGACCTGATCCGCCGCGACGATTTCGAGGCGCTGAAGGCCGAGGTGGCGGCGCTGCGCGAAGAGGTCGCCGCCCTGAAAGCGACCAAGAAGGCTCCGGCCAAGAAGAGCGCGGCGACGGGCGAATAACAGCCTTAACAGCTCGCCCACGGCGTGAAGCGAGTTGAGACGAACGCCGCGAAGCAGATTACTGTCCTCGGTACGTGAGCGAATCACGGCGGGGCTCACCCCCGCCCGCGCTGGCGGGGACGCAGGATTCTCATGGACACCCAACCGGAAGAAGACGACGTCCTGATGGCTCTCGATCCCCTCGAGGTGGTCGAACATGTGCTGTCGGCCGAAAACCTGACCTTTGATCGCACCGAAGACGGCGACCTGGCCTTCGCGCTGAAAGGCGACTGGAAGGACTACGAGCTGTGGTTCGCCTGGCGGCCGGAAGCCGACTGCCTGCAGCTGTGCCTGTCGCTGGACCTGCGCGCGACCAAGACCAAGCGGACCAACGCCTACGAACTGTTGGCCCTGATCAACCAGCGCGTCTGGCTGGGCCACTTCGAGGTCTGGACCGAGGACGGCGAAGTCGTGTTCCGTCACGCCCTGGCCCTGCCGGCTGGCGAGCGCCCGACCATGGCCCAGGCCGCCTCGATGATCGACGCGGCGGTGGAGGCGGCCGACCGCTTCTATCCGGCCTTCGACTTCCTGCTGCACGGCGCGAAGACCCCGGACCAGGCGATGGCCGCCTGCATGTTCGAGACGGTCGGCCAAGCCTGATTTGGTCTGGACTTTCCTTCTTCCCCTGCGGGAGAAGGCGGCTAGCAAAGCAGGTCGGATGAGGGGTTTCTCCGCGTCCGCGAGGGAGACCGGTCATGACCCCCATCCTACTCCTCGGCGCCGGACGCATGGGCGGCGCGCTGATCCAGGGCTGGCGCGAGGCTGGGGCCTTTACGGCCATCGACCTGATCGTCCGTGATCCGAACATCGAGCCCGCGGCCGTGCGTGGCGCGATCGTCAACCCGCCGCTGGAGGCGCTGGGCGCCGCCAAGACCGTGCTGCTGGCCGTCAAGCCGCAGATCTGGCGCGAGGCCGTCAAGGACGTGGTCCCGCATATCGCGCCCGACGCCGTGATCGTCTCGATCGCCGCCGGCGTGCGCGCCGCCGACATTTCCGAGGCCTTCGGCGGCCGCCGCGTGGCGCGGGTCATGCCGACCACCGCCGTCGCGATCGGACGCGGCGCGGCCAGCCTCTACGCCGAGGACGCCGAGGCCCTGGCGCGGGCCAAGGCTCTGTTCGAGCCGGTCGCGGCCGTTGCGGTCCTGCCGAACGAAGAGCTGATGCACGCGGCCACCGCCGTCTCGGGCTCGGCCCCGGCCTATCTCTACGCCTTCGTCGAGGCGCTCGAGGCGGCGGGCGCGGCGCAAGGCCTCGATCCCGCCGAAAGCGCCCGCCTGGCCCGCGCCACCATCATCGGCGCGGCCGCGCTGATGGAGCAGAGCGGCGAAGAGCCGGCGGAACTGCGCAAACAAGTCACCTCGCCTGGCGGCACCACGGCCGCGGCGCTGGCGGTGCTGATGGGCGAGGGCGGCTTTGGCGACCTGCTGCCAAAGGCCCTGGCGGCGGCGGTGGCGCGGTCGAAGGAACTGGGGGGGTAAATCCTCCCCCGCTAGGGGGAGGACTGTCTTGTGATCGCCGGCTTCTAGCGCCATCTCTTTCTCATGACCGACGACATCCTCGACCGCGCCGCCGACGCCGCCCTGGCCCTCGCCGCCGACCAGCCTTGGCCGTCCGTGTCGCTGCGCGACATCGCGGTGAAGGCCGACATCCCGTTTCCGGATCTCTACGCCAAGGCCAACAGCCGTCTGGCGGTCCTGGCGCGCGTGTCCGAACGCTTCGACTGCGCGGCGCTCGCGATCGACTACCCTCAAGGCTCGAACGCCCAGGACCGGCTGTTCGACGCGGTGATGGCGCGGCTGGAGGCGATGGAGCCGCACCGGACGGCGTTGCTGAACATCGCCAAGGCGCAGGGCGCGGTGGTCGCCGCGATGCGCTTCCCCTTCATCGCCCGCGCCCTGCTGGAAGCCGCCGGCGTGCCCGCCACCCCGCCGCGCCTGCTTGCCATGGCCGCCGTATGGGCGCGCGTGGTCCAGGTCTGGCGCGAGGACGACGCCGCCCTGAACCGCACCATGGCCGAGCTGGACAAGCGCCTGAAGCAGATGGCCCAGCGGCTTGGGATGATCGGGGCGGGGTTCTAGGGGGAGCGAAGTTTAGATGCTCCCCCGCGATGCGGGGGAGCTGTCGCGGAGCGACTGAGGGGGCGAGCTGGGCGAACGCCCCGCTAGCCCCCTCCGGCCCTCTGGGCCACCTCCCCCGCATCGCGGGGGAGGATCTGTTCAGGACTACCCCGGCAGCCGGATCAACGCTCTTAAGCCCCCCATCGTCGAGCGCGACAGCATCAGGTCCCCGCCGAGGCCCCGCGCCATGTCGCGCGCGATGGCGAGGCCTAGCCCCACGCCCTTCTCGTTCTGGTTCCGGCTCTCGTCGAGGCGTGAGAAGGGCTTGAAGGCCTCTTCGTAGCGGTCCTCGGGGATGCCCGGACCGTCGTCGTCCACCGCGATCTCGACCCCGCCGGTCTGGCGAGCGGCGGCGGTGACCTTGACGCGGTCGGCGTGGGCGACGCCGTTGTCGACCAAGTTGGCGAGCGCGCGGCGGAAGGCCAGGGGCCGGACCCGCGCCTCCAGCCCCGGCGCGATGTCGGTCTCGATCGCCGCGCCGCCGCGCTCGGCGTCGGCCACCACCCCGCCGATCAGTTCGGAGAGATCGACCACCCGCGCGTCCTCGCCGCCCTCGCCGCGGGCGAAGGCCAGGTACTCGTCGATCATGTGCTCCATTTCAGCGAGATCGCCCTTCATCGCCTCGATCTGTTCGCAGGGCTCGGCCATGGCCATTTCCAGCTTCAGGCGGGTCAGCGGCGTACGCAGGTCGTGGCTGACGCTGGCCAGGAGGGCGGTGCGCTGCTCGATGTGCCGAACGATGCGGGCCTTCATGGCCAGGAAGGCGCGGGCGGCCTTGCGCACCTCGCGCGCGCCGTGCGGCTTGAAGTCATGCTCCTCGCCCCGGCCGAAGGCGTCGGCGGCGTCGGCCAGGCGCTCGATGGCGCGGACCTGGTTGCGGATGAACAGGATGGCGATCGCCGTCAGCAGCATGGTCGCCACCACCATCCACAGGATGAAGATGTGCCCTTGGGTGGCGTAGGCCCGGTCGCGCAGGGCGTAGATCTGCAGGACCCCGCCCTTCACCTGCACCCGGATGTCGATATAGGCCGTGTAGCGGGTCGTATCGAACCAGAACGGGTTATCCAGCCGGTCGTCCAGGGCCTGTTGCAGCGACCGGTCTAGCGCCGCGAACAGCGAGGGCCGGCGGCTGGTCGGCAGCTTGCGGCCCTTCTGGAAGGCGATCGACAGGGACATCGAGTCTTCGGCCCGCTTGGCCAGCTTCTCGACGGCGGCGGGGCTGGGATCGTCCTCGTAGGACTGCACGGCCCAGGCGATGTCGCCGGCCAGGCCCTCGGAGAGCTTGCTGGTCACCGACTGCCAGTGCGCGTCGAAGAACGCCCAGGTCACGGCGATCTGCATCACCGCCACCGGCAGGATGATGATCAATAGGCTGCGGCCGAACAGCGAGGTCGGCAGCAGGCGCTTGAGGAAGGGCGGGAGGTTGAGGCGGGTGGAGAGGGGCACCTAAATCCTCCCCCCAGCGGGGGAGGTGGCGCGAAGCGCCGGAGGGGGAAGATGGCATTCCCGCCGCTGGTCGACTTTCCCCTCCGTCCGCTGCGCGGACACCTCCCCCGCTGGGGGGAGGATTTGAACGCGCCCCACCATCAATCCGGCGCCAGCCGATACCCGATCCCGCGCACGGTCTGCAGGTAGCGCGGATTCTTCGGGTCCGGCTCGATCTTGCGGCGCAGGCGCGTGACCTGGACGTCGACGGCGCGGCCAGTGGCGTCGGCGGTGTCGCGAGCCAGCTCCAGGCGGTCGACGGGTTCGTGGGCCGAGCGGGCCAGGCGGCGCATCAGCGTGACCTCGGCCTCGGTCAGGCGGATGACCTCGCCATCGCAGACGAGCTCGCCGCGTTCGGGCTCGAACGTGCAGCGGCCCAGGTTCAGGGCGGCGCTTCGTGTCCCGACCGGGCGGGCGGACGAGCGGCGCAGGATCGCCTCGATGCGCAACAGCAGTTCCTGAGGCTCGAACGGCTTGCCCAGATAGTCGTCGACGCCGTTCGACAGGCCCTCGATCCGGTCGGCGGTCTGGTCGCGGGCGGTCAGCATCAGGATCGGGGTGCGGCCGGCCTCGCCGCCCTTGGCGCGCAGGCGCTTGGTGAAGGCCATGCCGTCCTCGCCCGGCATCATCACGTCCAGCACCATCAGGTCGAAGTCCAGCGACTCGAACAGCTTGTCGGCGCCGGCCGCGTTCGAGGCGGCGGTGACGCGGAAGCCGGCGCGGCCCAGGAACTCCTTGATCAGCTTGCGCAGGCGATCGTCGTCGTCGACGACCAGCAGGTGGCGCTCGCGGCGCTCTTCTGGAGTCATGGAGTCGTCCTCAAACGTTCTGGCGCCGGGGCGCGCCGACGCCCTGGCGGGGACCGGCCAGCGCCGCCAGGATTCGCCGCGCGCCGGCCACGCCGTCGAGGCCGCCGGTGCGATAGGCCCGGGCCAGCAGCGCCCGCAGCCGCTCGGCCGTCCGCTGCTCGAAGGCCACGCCATCGGGCGTCAGGGTCGCGGGGCGGCGACGGCCGTCCAGCTCGCCCGAGCCGCGCTCGACCAGGCCCGCCTTCTGAAGGTCGGCCAGGGTGCGGCTGGCGGCCTGCTTGGACAGGCTCGTCAGCTTGGAAAGGTCCTGCACCCCGATGCCCGGCCGGCGGCGCAGCAGGAAGGCCGCGCGCCAGTGCGAACGGCCAAGGCCGACGCTCTCGCTTTCCAGCGCCGCGTCGACGGCGGCCCACAGCGAAGCCTCGGCCAGCAGGATCAGTTCCAGCCCGCCGTCCAGCTCCTCCTCGCGGAGGATCAGACGGGGATCGTCCGAACCGGGCTGCAGCGGGGCTATCATCGCGCGGAGTCCATTTTATTTGACGCGCCCACCCTCGGGGCGTCTAAGGGCCGGGTTTTTCATAAGGAGGTCTTGGGCCGATGTCTCTGGTTCCCTTCGACGATCGTGATGGTTGGATCTGGCTGGACGGCCAGTTCGCGCCCTGGCGCGAAGCGAAGGTGCACGTACTCACCCACGGCCTGCACTACGCCTCGTCCGTCTTCGAGGGCGAGCGGATGTACGGCGGCGAGATTTTCAAGCTGACCGAACATACCGAGCGCCTCTTCAAGTCGGCCGAGATCCTCGACTTCAAGATCCCATACACGGTGGCCGAGATCGACGAGGCCTGCAAGGCGACGGCCGAGAAGAATGGCCTTAAGGACTGCTATGTCCGCCCGATCGCCTGGCGCGGCAGCGAGATGATCGGCGTCTCGGCGCAACAGACCAAGATCCACGTCGCCATCGCCGTCTGGGAATGGCCGAGCTACTTCGACCCCGCGACCAAGGCCAAGGGCATTCGCCTGACCTGGGCCAAGTATCAGCGCCCGGACCCGAAGACCGCCCCGGTCGCGGCCAAGGCCGCCGGCCTCTACATGATCTGCACCATCTCCAAGCACGCCGCCGAGAAGGACGGCTACGCCGACGCGATGATGCTGGACTATCGCGGCTATGTGGCCGAGGCGACCGGCGCCAACGTCTTCTTCGTCAAGGACGGCGTCCTGCACACGCCCAAGCCCGACTGCTTCCTGGACGGCATCACCCGCCGCACGGTGATCGCCATCGCCAAGGACAAGGGGATCGAGGTCGTCGAGCGCCACATCCAGAAGGAAGAGCTCTCGGGCTTCACCGAATGCTTCATCGTCGGCACCGCCGCCGAGGTGACCCCGGTCTCGGAAGTGGGCGAGTTCACCTTCACGCCGGGCAAGCTGTCGCTCGATTTGATGGACACCTACGCCGCCCTGGTGCGCGGCCAGGCGATGGCCGAGGCCTAAGGCGGCTCCATCCGTCGGATCTGAAGACGCCGCTCGGAGCGATCCGGGCGGCGTTTTCGTTCACTAGATCCGTGTCATCCCGGCCGGAGCGCATCGCGCGGAGAGCCGGGACCCAGGGGATGACGAAACGCCGTGCGCGCCGCCCCTGGGTCCCGGATAGCCTCTGCGAGGCTTCCGGGATGACACGGGTTTTGGGCTTCTGTTGCGGCCCCCAGAAATCTGGGGGTGACTCACGGCCAACTTCGCCCTACGGTCTTCGCGATGACCCTCGCCGCCAGCCACACGCTGTTTTGGTATTTTAGCTATCCGACGCCTCTGGCGCCGGGAGGGTTTCGTTCGGCCTGAGATCAGGGCCACTTAGAGAACACCTTCACCAGCCGCCAGGGGATCCCCGGGCGGCTTTTTTGATGGCCGCCGGACCTTCCCGACACTTCCGGAGCCATCCATGCCGTCTTCCGCCGCCCATATCGTCTCGCTGCCGGTCCCGACCGACGACCTGCGGATCGAGAAACTCCAGACCCTCAGCCCGCCCGCCCAAGTGATTGGCGAGGCGCCCGCCACCTCGTCGGTGGCCGAGGTCGTCGGCGCCGGCCGCCGCGCGGTCCACGAGATCCTGCACGGGCGTGACGATCGTCTGGTGGTGGTGATCGGGCCCTGCTCGATCCACGACCCCAAGGCCGCCCTGGAATACGCCCATCGCCTGGCCGCCGAGCGCGAGCGCCACGCCGGCGAGCTGGAGGTGATCATGCGGGTCTATTTCGAAAAGCCCCGCACCACGGTGGGCTGGAAGGGCCTGATCAACGACCCGGACCTGGACGGCGGCTTCCGGATCAACGAGGGCCTGCGCCTGGCGCGGCGGGTGCTGCTGGACGTCAGCGCCCAGGGGCTGCCGGCGGCTTGCGAGTTCCTGGACGTGACCACGCCCCAGTACATCGCCGACCTGGTGGCCTGGGGCGCGATCGGCGCGCGTACGACCGAAAGCCAGATCCACCGCGAGATGGCCTCGGGCCTCTCTTGCCCCGTTGGCTTCAAGAACGGCACCAACGGCGACGTGAAGGTCGCGGTCGACGCGGTGACCGCCGCCAGCCAGCCGCACCATTTCCTGGCCGTGACCAAGGAAGGCCGCGCCGCCATCGCCACGACCACCGGCAACGGCGACTGCCATGTCGTGCTGCGCGGCGGCAAGACGCCCAACTATGACGCCGCCAGTGTCGCGGCCGCGGCCCAGGTCCTGGAGAAGGCGGGTCTGGCGCCGCGCATCATGGTCGACGTCAGCCACGCCAACAGCGGCAAGAACCACGAGAACCAGCCGGCGGTGGTCGCCGACGTCTGCGCTCAGCTCGCCACCGGCGCCTCGCCGATCATGGGCGTGATGATCGAAAGCAACCTCGTCGCCGGCCGCCAGGACATCGTCCCCGGCCAGCCCCTGACCTACGGCCAGTCGGTCACCGACGCCTGCGTGGACTGGGAGACCTCGGTGCGGATGCTGGATGATCTGGCGGCGGCGGTGAGGGCCGGCCGCGCCAGGCGGGGGTAGGGCGAACGCCCTACTTCCCCGCTTGCGCCGCCATCACCGCCGCGACCTCCGCCCGCGCCATGGCGATGTCGCGCAGGAAGGTCTCGGAGCGGTGTTGGGCGGCGTAGATCACCTCGCCCGACTGCAGCCCCGCCTCGGTGGCGCTCAGCGTGTGGCTGCCGCAGATCCAGCGGCTGTCGGCGTAGTCGCGGCCGCGGGCGTAGAGGGCGTCGGCGCGCGAGGGGACGACCTCGGCCAGGATCATCGCGACATGGCCGCCGAAGGCCGAGTGGCCCGACGGATAGTCGGGATTGGCGGTCAGGTCGGGGCGCTTGGGCTCGCACACCGGGGCGGAGTCCTTGCCGATGTAGGGACGCTTGGTCCCCCAGAAGTGCTTGGCGACGCTGACCGGCGATCGATCGTCGCCGGCGCGCTCGAGCAGGGCCGACAGGATCGGGGCGTTCTGGGCGGTGAGCTTGACGCCCAGGGCCTTCTCGAAATGGCCGAAGGCCGGACCGCTGACGTCGGCCGTGGCCTCGGCCCAGCGCGCCGGGTCCTTGTCCTTGATCGCGCGGCTCTGGTCGAACACGGCGGCGTCGGCGATCGCGCGGGGCGAGCCGGGCTGGGGCGGCGGGGCCAGGATCTTGGTCAGGTCCGGGCGCGCCTCGGGCTGGAGGTAGCCGCGCTCGGGCGCGCCGGGCAGGGCCTCGATCGGCAGGTTGTCGCAGACCTTGGGCTGACGGACCGGATTGCAGATCGCCACGTCGCCGCCGGTCAGGCGCACGGTGTAGCCGCCCGGAAAGCGCGGGTCGGGCCAGATGTAGTCGGTGGAGACATACTGGGCGCCGCTGGTGAAGGCGGCGGTGCGGCGGCTGACGTCGTTGCGGCGGGCCTCCCAAGTGTCGGCATCGGCGCGGGTGCGGACGATGAAGCCGGCCTTCACCGCGGCGGTGATGCGGTCCTTCTCGGCGATCGGATCGTTCAGCGTCAGATAGGCCGCGGCCGGCGAGGCCTCGTCGGTGTTGACGAACATCGCGCGGCCTTCCAGCGAGGCGCGCTTGCCGCGATAGATGGCGACCTTCTTCGGGCCTTCGTCGAGGGCGAAGAAGACCTTGCCGCGCGCCTGGCCGATCTTGGGCCAGCCGCCCGCCAGCACCGCCTCGCGCAGGGTCTTGGCCTTGCCCTGGACCTGGTCGGGCGTGATCAGGCGATCGTCGCCGAACACCGAGCGGATCTCGGCGTCGAAGGCGTCGAACAGGGCTTCGGTGAAGTCCAGCGGCTTCACCCCGCCCGGCACGGTGGCCTCGCCCTCCTTGGCGTTGATCATGATCAGGATCGGCGCGTGGTCCCGATGCGTGTCGGACCAGGCGCGGATCTCCTTCAGGCACGAGATGAAGGTCACGCACGAGACGCGGAAGTCGATGTCGGTCATGTGCATGGTCTTGAAGCCCGGCTTGGCCAGGGCCGCGGCCATCTCCGGCGGCAGGGCGGTTCCCTGGCCGAAGACGGTGAGCGGCTTGGCGTAGCGGCCGCCCTCGGGGTCGGCGACGACGTCCAGTTCAATCTGACGGGCGCCGGCGTCCAGCTGCTCGGCGAGGCGCCGGTGGCCGTAGTCGACGCCCAGCGCCGCCTGGCCGCGCGCGGCGACCATGGCCGCCATCTCGTCGGCCGGAATGAGCTGCTTGTAGGAGTTGTGCGTGCCCACGGCCATCAGGTCGTTCATCGGCAAGGCGTCCATCCGCTGGCGGATGCAAGGCGCGCTCTCGTCCGAGGCGGGGCAGGGGGCGGCGGCGACCGCCAGGGCGGCGAGCAGGTTCAGCATGGGCGACTCCAGGACAGAGCGTCGCCATAGCGCTTGCACATGACGGTTTGACGTCCCCACGCGATGGAGATCGCGGTCCCGTCATCAAGCTTTTAAAAAAACGAGACGTGGACGTCACGCGACGGCCCTAACGCCGCCCCAAACCGTCGGCGCCCAAATTGTGGCGGCCCTCCCCCGGCGGAAGAAGTTTGGGGATCTTACAATGTCTCGCACCAAGATCGCGCTCCTGGCGGGCGCGGCTCAATTCGTCATGGCCCTGGTCGCGCCGGCCGCCCATGCCCGGGTCGCCGACCCCGCGCCCGCCGCCGAGCCGGCCGACTCCGTCGACGCCGTCGTGGTAACCGGTTTCCGCAAGTCGCTGGGCGCCGCCCGCGAGGCCAAGCGCTCCAGCGCCATCGTCACCGACGTGATCGTGGCCGAGGACATGGCCAAGTTCCCGGACCTGAACCTGGCCGAGTCGCTGCAACGCCTGCCGGGCGTGGCCATCAACCGCGAAGGCGGCGAGGGCCGTCGCGTCAGCCTGCGGGGCCTCGGCCCCGACTTCACCCGCGTCCAGCTGAACGGCATGGAAGTGCTGGGCAACGTCGACTCGCCGATGGACAGCCGCGGCCAGACCTCGCGCGACCGGGCGTTCGACTTCAACATCTTCGCCTCGGACCTGTTCTCCAAGGTCGACGTGCGCAAGTCGTTCTCGGCCGAGCAGGACGAAGGCGGCATGGCCGGCACCGTCGGCCTCTACACCGCCAAGCCGTTCGACTATTCGGGGACCAAGGCGGCCCTGTCGATGCAGGGCGGCACCAACAGCGCCACCAAGGACTTCCAGCCGCGCGGCGCGGCGATGATCAGCAAGAACTGGGACGACAAGTTCGGCGCGCTGTTCTCGGTGGCCTACTCCAAGCGCAAGACGCAGGAGCAGGGCTACAACACCTACGCGGCGCCCACGACCAAGGCCCTGGCGGCGAACGTCGTCAACCTCAGCGCCGCCGACGCGGCCAAGGCCATGAACGGCGAGTTGATCTTCCAGCGCGGCAACCGCCTTACGGTCTGGGAGTCCGACCAGGAGCGCCTGGGCCTGACCGGAGCGCTTCAGTGGCGTCCGGTCGAGACCCTGACCTTCACGCTGGACGCCCTGCACGGCAAGTTCACCAACGATCGCAGCGAGAACAGCCTGGCCACCCGCGCCACCCTGAACTCGACGGTTCTGGGGACGACCACGCCGCACTCGGGCAATCTGGTCAGCCCGGCGCCGGTGCTGAACTCGATCATCTACGACAAGTACAACAGCGTCGTTTACGCCGATGTCTCCAACACGGTGTTCGCCACCGAGACCCGCCGCCAGCAGACGAAGAACACCTTCGACCAGGTGGTGCTGACCGGCGAATGGAAGCTGACCGACAAGCTGACGATCGATGGCCACGTCGGTCGCGAGACCTCGGACTACGATATTCCGATCTCGGACAAGTTCTACACCGAGGCGTTCGGCGGCCTGATCACCGACTATCGCGGCGACACCGGCAAGAACACCTACAAGTGGGACACCACCGATCCGAACAACTACCGGGCCCACGAGATCGATTTCTCGGCCACCTACCAGAGCACCGAGCTGAAGAACGGCGAGTTGAACGGCGCCTACGCCTTCAACGACGACTTCGTCCTGAAGGGCGGGGTGTCGTATCGCGGCTTCGAGAACTCCGGCTACACCCAGACCAACGACGACGTGAACAAGACGGCCTGGGAAAAGGGCACGCTGGATGACCACGTCACCAGCTACTACACGATCTTCGACCAGCACGACGCCCAGTCGTGGGTGAATGTCGACTTCGACAAGGCCCTGGCCGCCTACGGCGTCACCCGCACCCTGGGCGCGCCCAAGAGCATCTATTCGGTCAAGGAAGAGACGAACGCCGGCTATCTGCAGCTGGACTGGAAGGCCCAGTTCCTGGGCAAGACCATCCGCGGCAACACCGGCCTGCGCGCCTACGACACCGACCTGACTTCGTCGGGCGTCATGGCGGTCAAGGGCGTCAACACCCCGACCGTGGCCAAGAAGAGCTATTCGGGCGTGCTGCCGGCCTTCAACGCGGTGATGGAGGTCTCCGACCAGTTCCAAATCCGCGTCGCGGCCGCCAAGAACATCAACCGTCCGGCGCTGGCCGCCTACGCCATGAACGGCACGATCAGCGTCGACGGCGCCAACGTGTCGGTCTCGACCGGCAACCCGAACCTGGAGCCCTACAAGTCCGACGAGTTCGATCTGGTCGCCGAGTGGTACTTCGGCGGCGTCGGCATGCTGACCGCCGGCGTGTTCCACAAGAACATCGACGGCCTGGTCGCCAGCCAGACGGTCAACAACGTCACCTACGCCAGCACCGGCCTGGCCGAGGGGCTCTATCCAGGCGTGACGGGGTCGACGATCGTCGCCACCTACACCCGCCAGGTGAACCTCAACAACGCCAAGCTGACGGGCCTGGAGCTGTCGGCCCAGAGCGACTTCTTCTTCCTGCCGGGCGCGCTGAAGCACCTGGGCGCGGTCGCCAACCTGACCCTGATCGACTCCTCGACCACCAACCTGATCAACGGCAAGCCGCAGAAGACCGACATCTTCGGCCTGTCGGACGTCAACGCCAACGCCACGCTGTACTATGAGACCGCCAAGTACGGTGGTCGCGTCTCGGCCAACTACCGTTCGGACTATCTGATCGACAGCGGCGGCTTCAACGCCACCACCTATGTCGACGCGGCGGCCTTCTATCAGCTGACCCCGCGCATCCGTCTGTCGCTCGACGCGATCAACCTGACCGACGAGCGCGAAGAGCAGTACAACAGCTACAACAACGGCTTCGGCCAGACCGGCGCCAAGCGCCTGTGGAACTACACCACCAGCGGCCGCACCGTGTTCGTGGGCGCCAACATTCAGTTCTAAGGACTGGAGCCTAGAGACGACGAAGCCGCCCGGGAGCGATCCCGGGCGGCTTTTTGTTGGGAGGGTGCTTAGCGCCCCCTCCGGCCCTCCGGGCCACCTCCCCCGCTACGCGAGGGAGGATGGTCGGCTTCCTCCTCACCCGTGTAACGGGGGAGGTGGCGCGCGGCGAAGCCGCGTGACGGAGGGGGCGCTCAGCGATCCTACGCCGCGACCTGCGAGGCCTCCGCCGGCAGGCGGATCAGGTAGTCGAAGGCGCTGAGCGAGGCCTTGGCCCCTTCGCCCATGGCGATGATGATCTGCTTGTACGGCGTCGTGGTCGCGTCGCCGGCGGCGAACACGCCCGGGACCGAGGTCTCGCCGCGATAGTCCACCTCGATCTCGCCGCGCGGGGTCAGGGCCACGCCCGAGTCCTTCAGCCACTCGGTGTTGGGCACCAGGCCGATCTGCACGAACACGCCTTCCAGGTCGACGCGGTGGGTCGCGTCGCCGTTGCGGTCCTTGTAGGTCAGGCCGTTCACCTTGGCGCCGTCGCCGTGGATCTCGGTGGTCATGGCCGAGGTGACGATCTTGACGTTGGGCAGGCTGGCCAACTTCCGTTGCAGCACGGCGTCGGCGCGCAGCTGGCTGTCGAACTCGATCAGCGTCACGTGCGCCACGATGCCGGCCAGGTCGATGGCCGCCTCGACGCCGCTATTGCCGCCGCCGATCACCGCCACGCGCTTGCCCTTGAACAGCGGGCCGTCGCAGTGCGGGCAATAGGCCACGCCCTTGTTCTTGTACTCGGCCTCGCCGGGCACATTGACGTTCCGCCAGCGGGCCCCGGTCGACAGGATCACGCTCTTGGACTTCAGGCTGGCGCCGTTCTCGAGCTTGACCTCGATCAGGCCGCCCGGGGTCTTGGCTGGAATGAGGCCCACGGCCTTCTGCAGGTTCATCACGTCGACCTCGTAGTCCTTGACGTGCTGCTCCAGCGCCGAGGCCAGCTTCGGGCCTTCGGTGTGCGAGACCGAGATGAAGTTCTCGATGTCCATGGTGTCGAGCACCTGGCCGCCGAAGCGCTCGGCCGCGACGCCGGTGCGGATGCCCTTGCGGGCGGCGTAGATCGCCGCGGCCGCGCCGGCGGGGCCGCCGCCGATCACCAGC
Organism: Caulobacter sp. X; assembly: GCF_002742635.1. NCBI lineage: Bacteria > Pseudomonadati > Pseudomonadota > Alphaproteobacteria > Caulobacterales > Caulobacteraceae > Caulobacter > Caulobacter sp. X. The sequence goes on from NZ_PEGF01000002.1 coordinate 438,217, forward strand.
ACCTCGAAGGCGTCCTTGGTCTTGATCTTCTCGGCCATGCGGTCGGCCGCGCCGGTGTCCAGCTTGGCCAGGATCTGCTCGACGTCCATGCGGCCTTGGCCGAACGGCTGGCCGTTCAGCAGGATGGTCGGGACAGCCATCACCTGGCGTTCCTCGACCTCGGCCTTGAAGAAGGCGCCGTCGATGGCGACGTGGCGGATGCGCGGGTTCAGGGCGCTCATCGTGTTCAGGGCCTGCACCACGTCGGGGCAGTTCTGGCACGACTGCGAGAAATAGGTCTCGAAGCGGTAGTCGCCGTCCAGGCTCTTGATGCGCTCGATCACCTCGGCGTCGAGGCGTGGCGGGTGGCCGCCGACGTGCAGCAGAGCCAGCACCAGCGAGGTGAACTCGTGGCCCAGCGGCAGGCCGGCGAAGCGCACATCCGCATCGCCCGAGGCGCGCGTGATGGCGAAGGACGGCTTGCGTTCGTTGTCGCCGGCCAGGTTCAGGCTGACCTTGTCCGAGGTGGCGACGATGTCTTCCAGCAGGGCCTTCATCTCGGCCGAGCCGGCGGAGTCGTCCAGCGACGCGACCAGTTCGATCGGCTGGCGCAGGTTCTGCAGATAGGTGGTCAGCTGGGTCTTCAGACCGGCGTCCAGCATGATGGGCTCCCTGGTGGTTTGGGGAGTGGAAAGGGCGTTCGATTGTCGGGGAGAACGATCGAACGCGGCGTACGATCGAGAAGGGTGCGCCGCCGCCGGCCTTTTTGCCTGGAGCCCTTCTTGTCCGATCTGATCGAAGTGATCAGATCGGAAAGGCTTCAAGCGACCGGTGGCGACGCGGGTAGCTCAGGTCTTAGATCTTGCCGACGAGGTCGAGCGACGGGGCCAGGGTCTTTTCACCCTCTTCCCACTTGGCCGGGCAGACCTCGCCCGGGTGGCTGGCCACGTACTGGGCGGCCTTGACCTTGCGCAGCAGCTCGGCGGCGTTGCGGCCGATGCCTTCGGCGGTCACTTCCATGAACTGGATGACGCCTTGCGGGTCGACCAGGAAGGTGCCGCGGTCGGCCAGGCCGACGCCCGGACGCATGATGTCGAAGTTGTTCGTCACCAGGCCCGACGGGTCGCCGATCATCGTGTACTTGATCTTGCTGATCGCCGGCGAGCTGTCGTGCCAGGCCTTGTGCGAGAAGTGCGTGTCGGTCGACACGGCGTAGATCTCGACGCCCAGCTTCTGGAACGTGTCGTAGTTGTCGGCCAGGTCTTCCAGTTCGGTCGGGCAGACGAAGGTGAAGTCGGCCGGGTAGAAGAAGAAGATCGACCACTTGCCCTTCACGTCGGCATCGCTGACCGTGACGAACTTGCCGTCCTTGAAGGCCTGGGCGGTGAAGGGTTTGATCTCGGTGTTGATCAGCGACATGGGGCGCTCCGTTGAAAGGATGCGCTGTCTTTAAGGCTCGGCTAGCGATCGAGCAAATTGATAAATCTTCTGGACGGAATAGAGCGGCTCTATGGCGTCTGGGCGGCGGCGAGGATCTCGCCGCCGCCGCGCCGGCGGACATGCCGTGTGCGGACGGTCCGTGACGGGAAGGGCGGTCCGTCCCCTCGGCGAGCAGGCTCGCCGCCGCCTTTCCCGATGTCGCGCGGATCACCCCCAGATGATCCAACCGCCCGCCGACTCCGCGCCTCCCCAGACGCGAATGTCCGCCAGGGGCGCAAGTGAAGGAAGCGATGGGGCCAGGTCGAGAGGCGAGGCCCCGTCTGGACGCCGCGGGGGAGCGGGCGACCAGACGGCGGGCGCCCGCCGCCCCGGGCGCCTCTAAATCAGCCAGCTCAGCGGGCGCGGATAGGCTTCGCCGCGCGACAGGTAGTAGATGCCGGCGATGCAGCGGGCGATGAACCACAGGCTGATCCCCCCCATGAGGAGGCCGCCCGCGATCAGTCCCGGAATGCCGATCAGGAAAAAGCTCGGGATAATGCTGAGCAGGAAGATCGCCAAACCCAGCAGGAAGCCAGCGATCGACAGCCAGAAGCTGCGGATGGCGAAGGTGAAGTGGCTTTCATTCACGGGGCCGGCGCTGTCGCGGCTGACATAGGCCACGATCAGGCCGACGATGAAGGTCAGGCCGTTGGCGAAGCCCAGCAGGTACAGGCCGTAGACGACCGCCGGCAGCAGCTTGTCCTCTTCGGGGCGTTCGGTGACGAGGGTGTCGGTCATGATCAAAGCATCCAGCTCTTGGGCGTGGGATAGGGTTGGTTCTTGAACAGGTTGGACAGGCCGATGATCCCGCGGACGATCACCCACAGGCCGACCGCGACCATCAGCACGACGCCGACGCCGATCACGGTCAACAGACCCGAAATCACGGCGAACAGCACGGCCAGCCAGAAGGTCCGGATCTGGAACTCGTAGTGGCTGGCCAGCCATTCGGGCGCGTCCTTGCGGCTGATGTAGGCCAGGATCGCGGCGATGGCGCAGGTGAGGCCGCCGGTCGGCGGGCCCGCGATCAGCAGGGCGTAGCCGATCCCCGGCAGGGTCTTGTCGTCCTGCAGCCGGGGCGGGACGGCGGGGTCTATCGAAGGGTCTGACACGGTTTTGAGCCTAGAGATATCGTCGTTGGCCCAACGATCGCGCCGCCGGGGTCGCGATGCAAATGAAGGTGGCGTCATGACGCCGTTTTCACCTTCGGCCGCGAATCTTACGAAAAAGTCATGTTCGCCCAAGCCATCCGCTGGGGCGTGGCGGCCGTAGAGAAGACCGACAACGCGCGCTGTCGACTTTCTCCCATCTCTTCCCCCCAACCGATGGAAGGTCCCACAAGATGATGCGTTCGATCCTGCGCCGCACCGCGGTGCTGGCGCTCGCCGCCACGGCTCTGGCCACCCCCGCCCTCGCCGCCGACAAGCCCAACATCGTCGGCGTCGCCGCGGGCAATGCGGACTTCTCGACCCTGGTCACGGCGGTCAAGGCCGCCGGGCTCGTCGACACCCTGTCGGGCGCGGGTCCGTTCACGGTGTTCGCCCCGACCAACGCCGCCTTCGGCAAGCTGCCGGCCGGCGCGGTCGAGACCCTGGTCAAGCCCGAGAACAAGGCGACGCTCACCAAGATCCTCACCTGCCACGTCGTGGCCGGGAAGGTCGAGGCCAAGACCCTGCTCGGCGCCATCCAGTCCAACGGCGGCGGCTACACGATCAACACCGTCGGCGGTTGCCAGTTCAAGGCGGCGGTCGAGGGCGGCAAGGTCGTGATCACCGACGAGAAGGGCGGCAAGAGCACCGTCACCGCCACCGACGTCGCGGCCAGCAACGGCGTGATCCACGTGATCGACAGCGTGCTGATGCCCCGCTGATCGAAACCTCTCTTTCCCTCCGCTGACTGCGCACGCCCCGGCCGATGGTCGGGGCGTTTCTTTTACGGCAGGAGGTCGGCTGGCGGATCGTGCGGGTCGAAGGCGCGGCCGGCGCCGATCCAGGGCAGGGCGGCGGTCAGCAGCAGCAGCACGAAGACCATCCGCGCGGCCATGTCGATCCCGACGGCGACCATGCCGGCGCTCAGCGAGAACGCCAGCGTCGCGATCGCGCCCAGGGCGGTCAGGGCGATCATGCCGGTCAGGGCCGCCCGCGCCTCCAGCCGGGCGACGCCGAACCGGGCCTTGGGCGAGAGGTCCGCGCCGACGGCGGCGAGCGCCCGCGCCAGGGTCGAGAAGCTGGGCAGCCGATCCTCGAACCGGCCCGGGCCCTGGTAGCTCTGCGAGACGATCAGGATCCGCCGCCGGCCGAAGGTCAGCAGCAGGCTGCGCTGGCGTCCGTCACGGCCCACGGCCAGGCGATAGCGGGTCAGGCCGCTCAGCGGAAAGCGGCGCTGGCCCTTGCCGCGCGTCTCCACCAGGACCCCGGGCTCCAGCGTCCAGACCGTCTCGGCCTGGAGCGGGGAGAGCCGGGCGCCGTGGCGGATGCTCATCGGATCTAGCCTCGGACGGCGGTGATCTCGACGCCGGCGGCGGCGGCGTGCGGGGCGAGAGCCAGGGGCTTTTCGACCCGCACCCGGGCGCGGGTGACGCGCGGATCGGCGAAACAGGCCTGGGCCAGGCGCTCGGCGAAGGTCTCGACGAGGTCGATATGGCCCTCGGCGACGATGGCGCGGGCGGCCTCGCCGACCATTTCGTAGTTCACGGTGTCGGGCAGGCGCTCGCAGTGGCTGGCCGCCACGTCCAACTCGACATCGACGACCAGCGGCTGCATGCGGCCGTGCTCGTGATCATAGACCCCGATCTGGGCCTCGACCTTCAGGCCGCGCACGAAGACCTTGGTCACGATGACGCGCGCCAGGTCCTGAGCAGGAGCGGTGTCGGGGAGCGGAGCTGCGGCCAAGGGCGGCCTCTCTATTACGGAGCGACGATGTCCGGCGTCTTCCAGCCCAGGTGCTGGCCGCCGTCCACGGCGATCATCTGGCCCGTGACCGACGTGGCGTCAATGAGATAGCGCAGCGCGCCGGCGATCTCGTCGGGCGTGGCGCGGCGTTGCAGGAGGGTTCCGGCGGCCTCGGCCTGGAACTCGCCGGGCGCCTGGTGGACCGAGGGCAGGACTGGGCCGGGGCCGATCGCGTTGACGCGGATGCGCGGCGCCAGCGCTTGAGCCAAGGTCTGGGTCGCCCACCACAGGCCGGCCTTGCTCAGGCTGTAGCTGAAGAACTGCGGATTGGGCCGCCACACGCGCTGGTCGATGATGTTGACGACGAGGCCCGCCCGATCCGCCGGCAGGGCGGCGGCGAAGGCTTCGCTGAGCACCAGCGGCGCGCGCAGGTTGGTCTCGAGGTGCAGGTCCCAGGTCTGGCGGGACAGGGTCCCGACGCGGTCGTCCTCGAAGGCCGAGGCGCTGTTGACCAGCAGGGTGACGGGAAGGCCCAGCGCCTCGGAGGCCTGGGCGATTAGGCCGCCCGTCTCGGTCTCGCTTGTGAGCTCGGCGCGGACCAGGGCCGCGCGGCGGCCCAGCGACCGCACGTCGGCGGCCGTCTCTTCGGCCTCGTCGGCCGAGGCGCGGTGGTGGATGGCGACGTCGTAGCCGGCGCGGGCGGCCTCGAGAGCCAGGGCCCGGCCGATCCGACGCCCCGCGCCGGTGACCAGGGCCGCGCCGCGCGCCGAACCAGACATCAGTCGATGCGGCCGAACTCGGACAGGTTCAGCGTGCAGACGACGCCCAGGAAGATGGCGATGACGAGGATCGCGAGCATGGCGCGGCTCCGAAAGAGAAAGACGTTATGGCCTCGGCTTTAGCGGTCGAGGGGACTGACCGCAAGGCCGGCCCGCGCTACTACCTACCCCATGCTCTGGCGCCGCCGTATCGAACCGTTCACCCGTCCCCTGGTCTACGCCTTCTTCCGCGTCGCGCGGGGGCTGACCCTGGGCGTGCGGGCGGTGGTCACGGACGAGGGCGGCAAGGTCCTGCTGATCCAGCACACCTACATCAAGGGCTGGTACCTGCCCGGCGGCGGTGTCGAGCGGGGCGAAACGGCCGAGACCGCCGTGGTCCGCGAGCTGGCCGAGGAGGCCGGGGTGCGCGCCCTGAGCCGCCCGCGCCTGGTCTCGGCCCACAGCAACGAGGTCCTGCATCCCGGCGACCACGTCCTGGTCTATCGCATCGAGACCTGGGAGCCCTGCGCCAGCAACGCGGCCGGCGAGATCTGCGCGGTGGGGTGGTTTGATCCGCATGACTTGCCGGAAGAGACCACACGAGCGACGCGGCGACGGATCGCCGAGGTGCTGCACGGGGAGGAGCCGGACGCGATGTGGTGAAGCGGGCAAGCGCCCCCTCCGTCTCGTCGCTTCGCGCCGATCCACCTCCCCCGTTTGCACGGGGGAGGATGACATCCTCCTCACCCGCGAAGCGGGGGAGGTGGCGCGATGCGTAGCATCGTGACGGAGGGGGCGCTGCGCGTTACCCCCTTCACACCTGATCGCCGATCACATTAAATGCTTGTTTGAAGGCGCCCGCCGTCTCTCCCAACTAGAGCGGGCGATCCCATACGGGCAGGAGAACGTCATGCGCGACTACACCAAGTTCTACATCGACGGCGCCTGGGTCGATCCCGCCCAGCCCAAGACCCTGGACGTCATCAACCCGGCCACCGAAGAGGTCGCGGGCGTGATCTCGATGGGCTCGGCCGCCGACGTCGACAAGGCCGTGCGCGCCGCGCGCAAGGCCTTCGCGACCTTCTCCCAGACCAGCCGCGAGGAGCGCATCGACCTGCTGGAGCGGATCATCGCCGAGTACCAGAAGCGCTTCGAGGACATGGCCAAAGCCATCACCGAGGAGATGGGCGCCCCCGCCTGGCTGGCCCAGCGCGCCCAGGCCGCCATGGGCATCGGCCACGTCCAGACGGCGCTGGCCGTGCTGAAGGACTACAAGTTCGAGGAAGATCGCGGCACGACCCGCATCGTCAAGGAGCCGATCGGCGTCTGCGGCTTCATCACCCCGTGGAACTGGCCGGTGAACCAGATCGCCTGCAAGGTCGGCCCGGCCCTGGCCGTCGGCTGCACCATGGTGCTGAAGCCCTCGGAAATCGCGCCGTTCAGCGGCTACATCTGGACCGAGATCATGCACGCCGCCGGCGTCCCGGCCGGGGTCTTCAACCTGGTCAACGGCGACGGCCCCACGGTCGGCGCGGCGCTGTCCAGCCATCCCGAAGTCGACATGGTCTCGTTCACCGGCTCGACCCGCGCCGGCATCGAGGTGGCCAAGAACGCCGCCCCGACCGTCAAGCGCGTCCACCAGGAGCTGGGCGGCAAGAGTCCCAACATCATCCTCGACGACGCCGACTTCCAGAAGGCCGTCGCCGGCGGCGTCGCCTCGGTGATGCTGAACTCGGGCCAGTCGTGCAACGCCCCGACCCGCATGCTGGTCCCCGGCAAGCGCATGGACGAGGTGATCGCCATCGCCAAGGCCGCCGCCGAGGCCCACAATGTCGGCGACCCCAACGGCAACGCCAAGATGGGCCCGGTGGTCTCCGAGACCCAGTGGAACAAGATCCAGGGCCTGATCCAGAAGGGCATCGACGAGGGCGCCACCCTGGTCACCGGCGGGACCGGCCGTCCGGAGGGCCTGGACAAGGGCTACTACGTCAAGCCCACCGTCTTCGCCAACGTCACCAACGACATGACCATCGCCAAGGAGGAGATCTTCGGCCCGGTGGTCTCGATCCTGGGCTACGACACGGTCGAGGAAGCCGTCACCGTCGGCAACGACACCGAGTACGGCCTGGCGGCCTATGTCTCGGGCGGCGACCAAAGCGAGGTCCGCAAGATCGCGAGCCAGCTTCGCGCCGGCCAGGTGAACCTGAACGGCGCCAGCCCCGACCTGATGGCCCCGTTCGGCGGCTACAAGATGAGCGGCAACGGCCGCGAGTGGGGCGACCACGCCTTCGGCGAGTTCCTGGAGACCAAGGCGATCCTGGGCTACTCGGCGAAGGTGGCGGCGGAGTAGGGCTTCTGGCTCTGAGTTAGCTGGATTTGGAGAGGGCGGGGCCGGGAGGCTCCGCCCGAATACTCTTAGGGGCGGACCTTCGAGTTCTATCCAGGTTGAACGGCATTCGGCCAGGCGCGATGAAGATGCCACATGAAAGTGGCATAAGAGGAAGGTCCTTCCCAATCGCTCATGTTGAGCGGCTCACCAAAAATTGCGTCGAGAAATACGTCGCCGTCCTTTTGTCTGCTGAAGCCTCTTCTTAAGCCAAAGGCCACCGCGTCAGCGATCTGTAGGAAAGGGCTTTCTGATTTTTCTTGGAAATGTACCCCGTCTCGAATTCGCTCCGAGGAAAATTCAGGTTCTTGAATCGTTTGCCCTGCAGAAATTTCTAGTTGAGTGCGGCGCAGTAGATTTTGGTCCAGCTGCCTCGGGTGCTCTCTTAATGTCCTAAGTCCAAGCTTTAAAAAGCGGTGCATTTCTGGGATGTTCTCGACAACGAGGGTGGCGACTTCATCTTCTGTGCCGTGATCTCTGATATATTTGTCAGCTCTGCCAACGGCCCCTATGAAAGCCATTAGGTGACGGAATTGTGCTTGGGACATTAGCCCCTGAACATCTATCTCAGGTGCTGACCGTCGAACGATTCCAAAGGAAATTGGGATTTCGAGTCTTCGTGGCAGCGACATCATTCCTATGAGAAGTGCAAGTCGCTCCTCTCTATCCCAACCCTCGCGAAACTTTGGGTTGCTCCAAATTGATGTGCTGTGAAAGAGAAACCCTGTCCGATGATGCTCTGGCACGTAGTCGTTTCGTAGACTATTGAGTTCGTTCTCTGCCGGGCGAAATTGTGTATCGGCATGCACGACAATGCCCGCCACCACTGTTACAGGTTCATGGTCGGCGGTTCCTGCTTCATCCATATAGATGTACCGCAACTGCTCATCCCTATCAGTGGTGCAGAAAAAGCCCGCTTTTCCGCCTTTCATAGTGTAGCCGCACGAAGTGCGGACCCAACCTTACATCTCTTGGAGGCAGCAGCGTGCCGGACTGACCAGGTCAGTCAAGGACCGGCTCCGCCGGCCGCTCCGCGGCGACGCGCAGCGTCGTCCTTGAGTGACCTGGACAGCCCGGCGATCGTCTCGCCGTGAGATGTAAGGATGGCTCCCTTCCCGGGGCGGGAAGGGGTCTCCCACGAAACCTACAACAAGCTCCGTCATTCCCGCCCTCGTGGCGGGAACCCCTCTATCCGCCGCAAGGGCGGGAGAGGCGGATCGCTGGCGATCCGCTTGCGCCGCACGTGCGGGCTGAACCAGGGGTTCCCGCCACAAGGGCGGGAATGACGGTTGGCAGAGGTTAGTTCGCGCCTTCCGGCGGCGGCGGAACAGGCGAGGGCAGGGTCAGGTCCTGGTCCGCATAGGCGGTCATCATCGTGCCCTTCTTGATGCTGACGTCCTTGCCCTTGATGAAGGGCGCGGCGGGCCAGAACAGGATCACGGTCGCCACCGTCGCGCCCACCCTGGTCTCGCCCTTGGCGCCCTTGTTGGCGCGCAGGCGGATGCGGTCGTCTCCGACCTTCAGATACAGCAGCCGGATGTTCAGCTTGCCGTTCTTGCCCAGCATGCCGTTGTCGCGGGCCTCGACAACCTCGCCGACGCCGCGATAGCCGGCGCGCAGCACCGTTCCGTCGGACAGCTTGACGTCGTCGTCCAGGCTGATGGTGAAGCGGTCGCCTTCGTGGGCGGTCGAGCTGGACAGGGCGTCCTCGACCCGGATCTGGAACTCGGTTCCCTCGGAAACGACGGGTCCGGCCAAGGCAGGGCCAGCCAGCAGGGCCGCGACGAGGCCCAGAGCCGTGATGGTCTTCATGTGATGTATCCCCCCAAAGTTGCGAGGGAGGCTATGGCCTAGTTATCCGGGCGTCCAGGTTGGATAACTGCGTTCTTGGGTATTGGGCGGCGATCGTCTCGCCGCGAGATGTAAGGATGGCTCCCTTCCCGAGGCGGGAAGGCGCGCGCGAAAACCCTCTCCCATCGGGAGAGGGCGGGGCCCGCCGCCGGAGGCGGTGGGAGGGTGAGGGGCTCCAAGGTCGGCCGGTCCAGGCGCGGTCGTTCCCTACTTCGGCCCGACGGGGCGCAACCCCTCACCCTCCCGCGCTTCGCGCGGGTCCCTCCCTCTCCCCGTGGGAGAGGGTTTCAGGTACGCTCCCCCCATGACCACCGCCCCGCCTGACGAGACCCCCATCCAGCGCGCCCTGCGCCTGAAGCAGGCGGCGCTCGATGCGCGGCCCAAGCCGCCGCGCGGGGGCAAGTTCCAGCGCCAGCAGGCCGCGCGGGTCGCGACCGGCGCCGCCAAGCCGTGGATGAGCCGCTGATGGCCGGCCTCAAGGACAAGCGCGGCTTCATCGACAAGGACCGGCTGGACCTCTCAGAGCGCCAGGCCGTCGAGTACTGGATGAAGCGCTGGGGCGTGACCCGCGACCAGATCACCGCCGCCCACCGCAAGGTCGGCAAGATGACCAAGGACATCGCCGCCGAGCTCGGCAAGAAGCGCTGAGGGGCGTCGGGCGGAACCTCCTGCCGCTCTCCCGGATTCGACTCGGGAGAGAAGGAGACCGCCATGTCAGACGACAAGACCAAGACCGGCCCGCAAGACGCCGCCCGGATCAATGTCAACGAGCCCTACGAGGTGCGCTACTGGACCGAGGTCCTGGGCGTCACCGAGGACGTCCTGAACGAAGCCGTCGAACGCGCCGGAACCAGCGCCGAGGACGTGCGGGCCTATATCGCCAGCAATAGCTGAGGGGCGGCAATGTCTCTCTCCTCCCCCTTTGGGGGAGGGGGACCAGCGAAGCTGGTGGAAGGGGCCCTGTGCGGAGGGGCTACATCCTGTGATCGGCCGTTGCGTCGTCTTGATCTTACGGACCGTCGCCAGCTCGGCTGGCCCCTCCACCGCCGTTCGGCGGTCCCCCTCCCCCGATGGGGGAGGAGAGCGGATCTACGAGCGTTCGCGGCGCTCTATCATCCGCGTATCCAGAATCGAAACGAACGATTTCAATGACTTCTCACTTTTACACGCCGCTCTGTGATCCGCGTTGAATCGCGCCCCATACTTTTCCTCACCCGATGGCTTGGAAGGGACGTCCGGCCGGCGATCGTGACGGCTGTCGGGGGTGGTCGAGCGGGACAGGGTCTGGGCTGAAATCGCCCGGACGGTCCGGGGACCGGGTCGCCAGCCCGGCCCGCCCGCCGGGGGCCTCTTTCGGAAGCGGGTTAAAACCCCGCGCGTCGAAGGCTCACCGGATAACGGCTGCGCGGAGCGTTTGGCTTCGTCGAAACGGTACTCACTACCCATAATCCGGACGGATGTCCGGGCGCTCCGCGTCCCCTTCCACACCTTCAGCGAGCGATCGCGTGAAGCGGCGGCGGCGTGTCTTGGGCTGACCAGATCCTCCCCCGCGATGCGGGGGAGGTGGCCCAGAGGGCCGGAGGGGGCTAGCTCGGCGCCCGTCCAACTCGCCCCCTCCGTCGCTCCGCGACACCTCCCCCGCATAGCGGGGGGGAGGAACTTGAAACGCTCACCCCCTTGCCCCCGCCCGATCCCCGGCCCACCGTGACCCTGACTCGGGGAGAGCGCGGATGAACGAAGACTGGAGCGCCGGCTATGTGGTCGAGACGGGGTACACCTACGGCGCCTATCCGGAGCTGAACCCGGTCCGCTCGGCCTTTCCGCTGCTGCTGAAGGGCCTGCGGGCGCCGAAGATCGAGGCGGCCTGCGAGCTGGGCTTCGGCCAGGGCTGCTCGGCGGCGGTGCACGCGGCGACCCAGGCCGACATCGACTGGTGGGGCTGCGACTTCGCCCCGGCCCAGGCGGTGTTCGCTCGCGACCTCGTGGCGGCCAGCGGCGCGCGGGCCCACTTCTTCGACGACGCCTTCGACGAGTTCGCCGAGCGGCCGGGGATGCCGGAGTTCGATTTTGTCTCGCTGCACGGCGTGTGGAGCTGGGTCAACGACGCGGCGCGCGAGAAGATCGTCGCGTTCCTGCGCCGCAAGCTGAAGCCCGGCGGCCTCGTCTACATCTCGTACAACACCCAGCCGGGCTGGGCGATGGCCGCGCCGCTGCGCCACCTGATGAAGCGCCACGCCGAGACCCTGGGCGCGCCGGGCCTGGGCCCCGCCGCCAACCTGGACGCGGCGCTTTTGACCATGCAGCGCTTCTTCGCCGAGGACCCCGTTTATTCGCGGCTCAATCCCGGCGTGATCGACCGGCTGGAGGGCCTGCTGAAGCAGGACCGCGCCTACATGGTCCACGAATACATGAACCGCGACTGGCATCCGATGTGGTTCGCCGACGTCGAGGCGCGGCTGGCGAACGCCAAGCTGTCGTTCGCGACCTCGGCCTACATGCCCGACCAGGTCGAGGAGCTGAACGTCTCGCCCGGCATGGCCGGCTTCCTGCGCGAGCTGCCCGATCCGTCGCTGCGCGAGACCTTCCGCGACTTCGCCGTCCAGGCCCAGTTCCGCCGCGACTACTGGCTGCGCGGTCTCTCGCCCCTGGCCGCCGCCGACCAGCGCCGGGCCCTGCGCGACCAGCGCGTGGTGCTGGCCCGGCCCGCCGGCCAGCCGCTGGAGAAGGCGCGCGGGACCTTCGCCGAGGTCGCCCTGGGCGGCCCGCTGTACGACGCGATCCTCGAGACCCTCGGCGACGGCCAGCCCCGCCCGATCGGCGAGCTGGAGGCCGCCGCGCCCGCCGGCACGCCCTTGCCGCAGCTGACCACGGCCTTGGCCCTGCTGATGGCCCAGGGCGTGGTCGCCTCGGCGCAAGGCGCGGAGACCGCAGCGCGCGGGGCCGGAACGGCGCGGGCCCTGAACCTGGAGCTGGCGCGACGGGCGGCCGAGGCGACGAACCTGGGCTTCCTGGCCTCGCCCGTGACCGGCGGCGCGGTGACCGCCCAGCGCTTCCACCAGCTGTTCTGGCTGGCGCGGGAGCGGGACGGCGGCGGTCCGGCCGACTGGGCGGCCTTCGCGGCCCGCGCCCTGGCCGAGCAGGGCCAGGCGCTGCTGGCCGGCGGTTCGCCCCTGCAAGGCGACGCGGCCCAGGCGGCGCTGCAGGCTCAGGCGGTCGCCTGGGCGGACACCGTGCTGCCGTGCTGGCGCGGGCTGGGCATCGCTTAGCTCAGAGGGACAGAACGTCGCAGGGACGGGCGGCGTCAGGCCTGCCATCGTCGAGACGTCTTTCGAGGGATTCGAAAGTCGCGCACGGCGGGAGGGACCGGCATGGCGGGTCTGGACGTGGGGGGCGTTGAGCTTGAGTTCGCCTGTCCGCGCTGCGGCGGCGCCGCCCGCGCGACGATCGAGGCGGTGCGGTTCCTGCCGGTGATCGACTGCGCCTGCGGCGAGCGGTTCGGCGTCTGCCTGGAGACCTTCGCCCAGCAGGTCTCGTCCGCCGAGGCCGCGGCCAAGGCCGCTCGGCGGGCGCGCCGCCGGGCCTGACACGGCCGACAAGGACGTTCTCCCTACGTCAGCCTTGCCGCGCGGCGGGTTTGGGCTCACGCTCAACAGAACAACGATAACTTGAGGGAGTGAAACCATGACGCCGCCCGACGGCGGCTCGCCGGTGCGCGAGCCTTCGACCGCTCCGTTCAAGCCGCTGCCGATGAAGGGCCCCGACGTCAGCGTCGAGCGCCGGGCCGACGGCTCGATCGTCATCACCTCGAACCACGCGCCGGGCGAGGGTCCGCGCTCGATCGCCCATCTGTTCGCCCAGAAGGCCGCCGAACATCCGGAGCGGCCCTATCTGAAGCAGCGCGAGCCGAACCACGGCCCCTGGCGGCAGGTGACCTATGGCGAGGCCCTGCGCCAGGTCGAGGGGATCGGCCAGTGGCTGCTGGACCAAGGCCTGACGCCGGCCGACAGCGTCATGATCCTGTCCTCCAACGCGATCGAGCACGCCCTGATGACGCTGGGCGCCTACGCCGCCGGCGTCCCGGCCGCGCCGGTCAGCCCCGCCTACAGCCTGATCTCGACCGACCACGCCAAGCTCAAGCACTGCTTCGAGCGCGTGGCGCCGCGCGTCGTCTTCGCCCAGAGCGGGGCGATGTTCGCCAAGGCGATCGAGACCTTGAAGGCGCTGGACCCGAGCCTGCTGATCGTCACCGCCGACGGGACGGGCGAAGGGGCGATCCCCTATGCGACCGTGGCGGCCACCGCGCCGACCCCGGCGCTGCGGGCGGCTCTGGAGGGCGTGGGTCCCGAGACCGTGGCCAAGTACCTGTTCACCTCCGGCTCGACCGGCCTGCCCAAGGCCGTCCCCCAGACCCACGGCATGATGGCCGGGGTCATCGCCGGCCAGGAAGGTTTGCGCGCCGAGGAGCCAGAGACCGGCGAGGTCTCGCAAAGCCTTGAGTGGATGCCCTGGAGCCACATCTCGGCCGGCAACATCACCTTCAACGCGGTGATCTGGGGCGGCGGCACCCTGCACATCGACGAGGGCAAGCCGCTGCCGGGGATGTTCGAGACCACGATCAAGAACCTCTACGAGGTCTCGCCGGTCGTGTTCGGCTCGGCCCCGATCGCCTTCTCGATGCTGGCCGAGGCGATGGAGAAGGACCCCGCGCTGCGGCGGTCGTTTTTCAAGAACCTGCGCTACATGGGCTATGGCGGCGCGACCCTGTCCAACGACGTCTATGAGCGGATCCAGGCCCTGGCCGTGGCCGAGACCGGCCACCGGATCCCGCTGACCACCATGTACGGCGCGACCGAGACGCAAGGCGTCACCGTCACCCACTGGGTCACCGAACGGGTCGGGTTGGTCGGCCTTCCCCTGCCGGGCGTCCAGCTGAAGCTGGCGCCCAGCGGCTCGAAGTACGAGGTCCGGGTCAAGGGGCCAACCGTGGCGGCCGGCTATCACAAGGACCCGGAGAAGACCGCGGCGGCCTTCGACGAGGAGGGCTTCTACCGCCTGGGCGACGCGGCGCGCTTCGTCGATCCGGAGGATCCTGCGAAGGGCCTGGTGTTCGACGGCCGGGTGACCGAGGACTTCAAGCTGGACACCGGCACCTGGGTCAGCGTCGGCGTGCTGCGACCCGACCTCGTCGCCGCCTGCAGCCCCTACATCCACGACGCGGTGATCACCGGCCAGGACAAGCCGTTCATCGGCGCGATGCTGTGGCCCTCGCCCGCGGGCCTCGCGGCCCTGGTCGCGGACCCGGGGCCGGGCACGCCGCTGGAGAAACTGGTGGCGATCCTGCGCGAGCGGCTGTCGGCCTTCAACGCGGCGGCGGGCGGGTCGTCGCGGCGCGTGGCGCGCTTCACGATCCTGACCGAGCCGCCCTCGATCGACGCCGGCGAGATCACCGACAAGGGCTACGTCAACCAGCGGGCGACGCTGGAACGCCGCGCCGACCGGGTCGAAGCCCTCTACGCCAAGGAGCCGGGCGAGGGGGTCTTCGCGGTCTGAGGCCTCACCAGCTCATCTGGCCGCGCACCAGCACCGCCGTCTTGTCCGACATGCCGAAGGCCATCAGGCTGGCGGGCTTGGGCGGCGGCGCCTTGGCCAGGGCCGGCCAGCCGTTGTGATACTCCAGCGCCGCGACCTCGACGGAGCCCGGTCCCTGCGTCGTGAAGCTGAGCGTCACGCCGTTCGGGTCCGGCGCGTGATAGGTCAGGCTCGACCACTCGCCGGCCTCCGTCTTCAGGCTGATCGGGCGGCCGTTGAGGCGCGGCTGGCTGAGCGGGGCGCTAGGCTTCAGGCGCAGGCTGACCGTCTCGGCGCCGGGGGCCGGGATCAGCCGGACCAGCAGGCGGTCCTCGGCGCGGTCGATCGACAGCTGCGGGACCTCGACCGGCGCGGCGCGGGTCTCTGACATCCAGACGGGCTTGCGCCAGAAGGGCGAAAGCGCTTGGCGAACGGGCTGGCCGCCGCCGTCGTCGGGCAGAGCGGCCTTGGTCCAGGCGTCGAGGCGCGGATGCTCGGCGACCCGCCAGGCCTTGCCGGTCGAGAGGTCGGCCAGGTGCAGGGCGCCGGTGGGAGCCGGGCGGGCGGCGGTCCCCTCCGCCAGGGCCGCGTAGCCGATCAGGCCGCCGCCGGCCAGGACGAGGACGAGCGCCGCGCGCCAGGCCCAGCGGGTGGCGGCGAAATCGTGGGTCAGGGGCGACAGGGCGGGGGCGGCCAGCATGGCGAACAAGGCCAGCACGGCCAGCTCCTGCAGGCCCAGGCCGGCGAAGGTGAAGGCCGCCCACGCGGTCAGCTGGGCCAGAGAGACGATGGCGAGGACGCCGATCACGACGGTCAGGGCCAGGGCCACGCGCTTGTCCCGGGTCCCGCCGATCCCGATGACCAGGGCCACGCCCAGGGCCGCGATCAGCAGCGGCCATGTCAGCATCACCGTCGCGCCGGGCGCCAGGACCTGGGCGGCCGCGGCGAGGATGAGCAGCACGACGAGACCGCCGATCCAGCCGCCCAGGGCGTCGGTTCGGTAGCCGAGGGCCAGCGCCGCCAGCACGGCGGTCGCGACGCCCAGGCCCAGGCCTACGGGATCGAAGCCGCCGACTAGGCTGCCAGCGCCGCCCAGGACCAGCGCGGCGACGCACGGGATGATCCGGCCGGCGCCGCGCGCCATGGCCGTGGCGACGCCCAGTCCCGTCGCGATCGCCAGCAGGCCCGCGCCCCACAGCACATAGTCGAAGCTGACCAGCAGGTCGTAATAGCGCTGGACGTCCTGGACCATCAGCAGCCGACCGGCCAGGTGCAGGACGAGAGCGGCGGCGGAGGCCAGCAGCAGCAGGCCGGCCGCGCCCCGGGCGATCTCCCAGCCGCTGGCGGCGCCGAGGCTCAGGGTGCGCCAGCCGGCGAACGCCAGCAGCGCCGCGGCGAGGCCCAAGAGCGCCCAGCCGACGACGGGCGGATAGCTGACCAGGAACTGCCCCAGCACGTCGGAATAGATCGCGTCCGGCGCGGGCGGCGGCAGCTCGGTTGCGTCGGCCAGCGCCCGGATCGTCGGCAGGGTCTGGTCGCCCACGTGCTGGAGGCTGCCTTTTTCCAGGTGATCAGGCTTGGCCAACGGCGTGTGATAGGCCAGCTGGTCGTCGATGAAGGCCAGGTTCAGGCCGGGCAGGCCCTTGCGCACCGCGTGGGTGAAGTCGGTGTCGTTGGGCATCTTGGCGTAGACGGCCGAGGCCAGGGAATTGGCCGAGGGGCCCTTGGCGGCGCGGGCGAAGACGCTGATCAGCGCCCCGTTGCCGGGGCCGGTCTGGAACATGGAGGCCCGGCCGGCGTCGCCGCGCGCCTCGAGGTTCACGACCAGGCCGACGCGTCCCGCCAGCGGGTCGCGGGCGAAGAACGCCTCGGCGCCCAGCAGACCCGCTTCCTCGGCGTCGGTGAACAGGAAGATGACGTCGCGCTTGGCTGGGCCGCCGGCCTTCAGGGCGCGGGCGATCTCGAGCGCGGCGGCGACTCCGGCCGCGTCATCGGCCGCGCCAGGCGAATTGTGGACCGAGTCATAGTGGCTCATGACCAGCACGGCCGGCAGGTCGCGCTGGGTCCCAGGCAGCACGCCCGCCAGGTTCTGGACCGCGGCGACGGTCAGGACGCGCGGGTTGCTGGCCTTGGCGTAGAAGCCCTGGTCAGGGCGGACCGAGACCTCCAGGCCCAGCTCGCCCATCCGCATCAGCAGATGGTCGCGAACCTTGGCGATCTGGACCGAGCCGGTCGGATGCGGAGCCTGGGCCAGGGCGGCGACGTCGGCCATGGCCCGCTGGGCCGAAAAGGCGGCCGGCGGCGCGTTGGCGGGCAGGGGCGCGGGCGTCCGCAGGCTCCACACCCCCAGCGCCAGGCCGATCACGAGGCAGATCCAGACTCCGAGGAAGCGGATCGTCTTCATGCTGGCGGTCTCCCGGCGTCCATCGATACCCCCGCGCCATGCTGAGGTGATGCGGCGTCGTCCGGAAGACCTGAAATCGGAAAAGTTGAGCCCGGCGAAGGAAAAGGGCGACCCGGTCGCCCGGATCGCCCTTCCCTCTTCCGAAAGCCCTCTGGGCCCTTGGCGGCCCGAGGGTTCCCCCTCCCGGTTAGAACCTTGAGCGCAGGGTCACGCCGTAGGTGCGCGGCGCGCCGAGGAACGCGTCGTAGGTGATCGTATCCAGCGCCGCGTTGTAGGTGCTCTGGGTCGCGCTGAGGCCCGAGGAGCCTTGCAGCGGGCCGTTGAAGGCCACCTGCATGTACTTCTCGTTCAGCAGGTTCTGGGCCCACAGCTCCATGGTCCAGCGCTCGTCGGCCGAGCCCAGACCCACGCGACCGTTCACGACGGTGTAGGACTTCTGGACCTTGGGCGGGAACAGGTCCGAGCCGGTGTTGTACGACGACGAGTACTTCGCGCCGATGTTGAAGCGGGCCTTCATGTTGTCCCCGACCGGGGTCTCATAGGTCAGCGAGCCCGAGGTCGAGTACTTCGGCGCCAGCGACAGGCGGCTGCCCGGCAGCAGGGCCAGGGCGTTGCCCGGATCGTTCGGGATCGCCTGCTTGCCGTACTTGGTGTCGGCGTAGGTGAAGCCGCTCTGGACCGTCAGGCCATGGATCGGCGTGAACCACAGGAAGTCGGCGTCGACGCCCTTGGACTTCACCTCGGGGATCGAGCGCACCACGAACGAGGTGCCCAGGAAGGTATTCAGCTGGAAGTCGGTGAACTTCTGCTGGAAGACGCTGACGTTGAACAGGACGGTGCGGTTGAAGAGAGTGTTCTTCAGGCCGACTTCATAGCTGTCGACGAACTCGGCCGGGAACGAGGTGTCATAGATCGGCGTCACGCCGGAACCGCCCGAGGGCAGGCCGTTCGACGACTGGGTGCGGTCCAGGTTGAAGCCGCCGCCCTTGTAGCCGCGCGCGAACGACGCGTAGCTGAACACTTCCGGCGAGAAGCGGTACGAGGCCTTGATCGTGCCGCTCCACTCCTTGTCCGTCCGCTCCTGCTTCGTGCCGCGGCCGTTGAACAGCGTGTTGGCCCAGGGCAGGCAGAGGTTGCCGATGATGGTCGGCGTAGCCGCCGCGCCGACGATGCTGGCGATCCGGGCCTGGCCGGCGGCCGACAGGGCCGTGCCGCAGGCGACGCCGCCGTCGGTATTGGTCTGGTAGGTGTCGAGCTTCTTTTTCTCGGAGGTGTAGCGCAGGCCGGCGGTGATCTCGAACGCGTCGGTCACGTGCCAGGTGTCGTTGGTGAACAGAGCGATCGTGGTGGCGCGCTGGTCGTAGCGGTCCTTCAGGCCTTGCCCCCCCGCGAAGGAGGTGTTGGGCGCGCGGTTCAGCAGCAGGGCGATGAAGTTGGGGATACCCGTCGGGTTGGCCGCAGAGCGCGACAGCAGGCGGCCCAGATACTGCTCGTAGTCGTTGCCGTAGTAGAAGTTGGCGCGGTTCTCGAGGCGTTCATCGGCCAGGAAGGCGCCGACCAGCCAGTCAAACTTGTCGCTACGGCCCGCCAGTCGCAGTTCCTGGCTGTAGGTCGTGAACTCGGAATAGTTCGTGCCGTCCTTGTTGCGATAGGTGATGTCGGCCGTGCTGAAGTCGGAATCCTGGCCGTTGTCAGTGCGCCAGTTGCGGATGGCCGAGATGCTGGTCAGCGAACCGAAGGGCAGGTCGAGGTCGCCTTGCAGCGAAACGCCCTTGTCTTCGATCTTGGCCGGCGCGCCGCGGTTCGAATAGGCCACGCGCTTGAACGGGTCGGCCGTGGCGGCCACCGGAGCGGCCTGGCCGGAAACCGCCGCCAAGAGGGCGGCCGTCGGGCCGGTGCGGATCTGGACCGCGCCGCAGCAGTTCTCGTCGCGACGGCTGTAGTCGGCGATCACGCGGAAGGTGGCGCGGTCGTCCGGAACGAACAGCAGCTGGCCGCGGACGGTGTAGAAGTTCTGGTCGGCGTCCTGGTCGCGCTTGGACGGGCCGTTGCCGGTGATCACGTCGTTGTAACCATCGCGCTTGCGGGCGGCGACATAGAGCCGGCCGGCCAGCTTGTCTTCGTACAGCGGACCCGTGACCGAGGCGGCCGCGCCCTTGGCGCCGTAGTTGCCGAAGGTCAGCTCGCCATTGGCGCCGAAGCCGAACTCCGGCTCCTTGGTCATGACGTTGATGACGCCGGCCGAGGTGTTCTTGCCGAACAGGGTGCCCTGCGGACCCTTCAGCACTTCGATGCGTTCCATCTCGCCGAGGTCGCCGAAGCCGACGCCGTTACGCGGGCGATAGACGCCGTCGATCACGACGCCGACCGAGCTTTCGAGGCCGGGGTTGTCGCCGACCGTGCCGACGCCGCGCACGCGGGCGGTGGTTGAGGCTTCGGACGAGGTCGAGGTCACCGTCAGGCCGGGAGTCAGGATCGTCAGATCCTTGATGTCCTTGACGCCGGTGTCCTGCAGCAGCTTGGCGCCGACGGCGGTGACCACGACCGGCACGTCCTGCAGGTTCTGTTCCCGCTTCTGGGCGGTGACGATAATACTATCGACGGTTTGGGCGTCGCTCGTTTGAGCCTGCGCGGCGCTCGAAGCGCCAAGACCAGCGAGGACGACAGCGGACGCAGTGCCGCAAAGCACCTGGGTGAAGCGCATTTCCTACCTCGGTTCGTTGGCCCGGAGACGCTTGCCCGTCCCCAGGCTTGTTTTTCGTTGCTCCGCTCGAACGATCGTTCGAATGGATGACCAAGGGTTAGCCGGCCTCATGGCGTTGGCAAGCGAAATCCCTTGTGACAAAAAGGCCTAGCGGCCTCTGTTGCTGGGATGTGACAGCGTTCGCCGAGCATCACGTACTTTCGAAGAAGGGTTGCGCGAGGGCGGCGGCGGCCTCATCTGGCGACCATGACCTTGTCCTCCGCTTACCGTCCCGACCCGCGTTTCCAGTCCTTGGGGCGCGATTTCGCCGATCCGGTCGAGGCCGCGGACTTTCCGGAGGCAATCCTCCGTTATCGGAACAATCGGGCCGCGGCGAGCGTGGGCCTGGAGGGCTTGACCGACGCGGAATGGATCGAGCGCTTTGGCCGCTTCGCGCCGCTGCCAGACAACCAGCCGGTTCCCCT
This sequence comes from Caulobacter sp. X, assembly GCF_002742635.1. Classification (NCBI taxonomy): domain Bacteria; kingdom Pseudomonadati; phylum Pseudomonadota; class Alphaproteobacteria; order Caulobacterales; family Caulobacteraceae; genus Caulobacter; species Caulobacter sp. X. Next base: position 458,701 of record NZ_PEGF01000002.1, read on the forward strand.
GGCCATGCGTTATCACGGCCATCAGTTCCGCGTTTACAACCCCGACCTGGGCGATGGCCGCGGCTTCCTGTTCGGCCAGCTGCGGGAGGCGGGAAGCGATCGCCTGCTGGACCTGGCCACCAAGGGCTCGGGCCAGACGCCGTGGTCGCGCTCGGGCGACGGCCGACTGACCCTGAAGGGCGGGGTGCGCGAGGTCCTGGCCGCCAGCCTGCTGGAGGCCTTGGGCGTCCCGACGTCCCGGGCCTTCTCGTTGATCGAGACCGGCGAGGCCCTGACCCGGGGCGACGAGCCCAGCCCGACCCGCTCGGCCGTACTGACCCGGCTGTCGCACAGCCATATCCGCTTCGGTACGTTCCAGCGCCTGGCCTATTTCGACCGCCGGGATCTGATCAGCGTCCTGATCGACCACGTCGTCGAGACCTATTATCCGTCTCTGGCCGATGCGCCGGACCGCCCGGCGGCGCTGCTGGAGGCGGTGGTCGCCGCCAGCGCTCGCCTGCTGGCGCGCTGGATGGCGGCCGGCTTCGTGCACGGCGTGCTCAACACCGACAACATGGTCGTCACGGGCGAGAGCTTCGACTACGGCCCCTGGCGCTTCCTGCCGCGCAACGACCCGAACTTCGTCGCCGCCTATTTCGACCAGTCGGGCCTTTACAGCTTCGGCCGCCAGCCCGAGGCGGTGTTCTGGAACCTGCAGCAGCTGGCCGCCTGCTTCACCCTGGTCGGCGAGCAGGCCGGGCTGCTGGCGGCGCTGAACGGCTTCTCGGACGCCTATCGCACGGCGCTGCGCGAGGCGATCCTGGACCGGCTTGGCTTGCGGAGCCGGGGCGTCGAGACCGACATCGAGCTGGTCAACGCCGCCTTCCGGGCCCTGGCCGACGGGGGCGAGGCGCTGCGTTGGGAGCCGTTCTTCTTCGATTGGTTCGGCGGCGAGGCGTCCGAGGCGCGGGCGCTGTCGGGCCCGCGCGCCGGCCTCTATGACAGCGAAGCGTTCCGGGCTTTCCGCGCGCGCCTGAGCGACTATTCGCCGGACCGGCCCGAGCGTCTGGCCGACCCGATCTTCCAGCGTCCCGAGCCCGAGGAGCTGATCATCGGCGAGGTCGAGGCCCTGTGGGCGCCGATCGATCAGGCGGACGACTGGTCGCCGCTGAACGCCAAGCTTGAGCGGATCGAAGCGGCGCGCCAAGCCTATGGTCTAGGCGCGCCGCGTAGCGAAAAAGCCGCCCTCTGAAATTTTTCCGTTCGAGCGCGGAACAATCGTCAAGGTTCCGTCTTACTGTTCCGGCACAGTGCCACCGACGAACGCCGTGTGGAGATTCCCGATGCGCATCTTCCAACCGATCATGCTGGTTTGCGCCGTAGCCATGTCGTTCGTGGGGGCCCTTGGCCTGCCGGGCTGCGCCCGCGCGATCGGCGAGTGCCTGCGCGACCGTCCCGAACTGGCTTAAGGCTAGGCGCTGAGCGCTTCAGATGCGCGTGGGCTGGCCGGCGTCAGGTTCTGTCGCGCGCTGATCTGGAACGCGGCCAGGAACTGGTCCAGGAACGCCCAGGTCGCCGCGTCGTGATCGAGGTGATGGGTCAACAGGCCCATCGGCTCGTCCCAATTTTCGGAAATCCGCCGCTGCGCCATCAGGCGGCGCATGCGCGACAGAAATCGCCAGCGTCCGCGGAAACGCCCGCCGCCCTTCCAGCGTAGCACGTCGAGGTGCGCGTCAAGGCGCGCTACGCCCTCGGACACGCCGCGCGCTTGATCGAAGGCCGAGACGGCGATGATCGGCGAGTCGCCGAGCGCGTCGATCAGCCGAGGCTGCAGATTGTTCCAGGGCGGCACGAACAGGGTGGGCTGCGCGCCGGCCTTGTGGAACGCCATGACGGTCGCCCGGAGTTGAGCGCGGACCCACTCAAGACTGTCCTCGGCGACCACCTCGCCAAAGCCCCGCCCCTCAGGTTGACGGTTGATGTGCTTGAACCCATGGACGGCGATCTCGACCGCCGGTTCGACCTCGACCCGGCGAACCAGGGCGGCGAGGTGAGGGTTTGCGATGGCGGCCAGGGTCAGCGGCGCCGCGTATCGGCGTGACAGGGCCAGCAGCCTGTCCAGGGCCTCGCCCGGCGCGCGCGCGTCGTCGTCGCGCCACCACAGGATCGGCGCGCGTCCAGCCTCAGCCCAAAGCCGCAGCTCCCGGCCAAGGATCAGGCGAAACGCGAGGGGGGCGAGCCGCCGCATGGCGCGGGACTAATGGCTCGCGGCTTCGGCCCGGCGCAGCGGCAGGGCGGCCGGGGCCGGCTTGACCGTCTCGCGGGCGCGGTTGCGCAGGATCTCACGGGCGCGCAGGTTCGAGAGGATCGGATAAAGGCCCGCCATCAGCGAGATCAGGAAGCCCAGATCGCCTTCCCGATAGCCCTTGCGCGACACGTAGCACTTGAAGAACCGGCGCACGCCCCGGAAGGCGTCGTCGGGGATGCTCTTGACCTTGCCGCTGTCGGCCAGGTCCTGGGCCCGCAGGGCGGTGTAGCGGGACAGGCGGGCGAACATGTCGCCGATGTCCTCGTCGACCATGTGGCGTAGCGGCTCTTTCAGGCGACCGCCGTAGACGCCGTCCAGCTTCGCGCCCGGATGCACGCGTTCGGATTTCCAAGACTTCACGCCCAGGCGGAACAGGCGCGCGGCCGAGGACGTGCCGAACGAGCCGCCCCAGCCGTGACGGACCAGCTGGTCGCCGATGTAGTTGTCGATCGGCACCTGATACCAGTCGGCCGCGCCGGCGCGGGCGATGGTCTCGCGCACCTCGTGGGCGAAGGCCGGGGTGACGCCCTCGTCCGCGTCCAGCTCCAGGATCCAGTCGCCGGTGCAACGCGCCAGGCCGGCGTGCTTGCGCGCGCCCTCGATCGGGAAGATGCCGGAGATCACCCGGGCGCCGTACTGGCGCGCGATGGCCTCGGTGCCGTCGCTGCAGCGGTCGGCCACCACGACGATCTCGTCGCAAAACGACAGGGCGGCCAGACAGGCGGGCAGACGTTGCTCTTCATTGTGGACGCAGAGCAGCGCGGTAAGCTTGGTCATCACTCGAAATCCCTGGTCGAGCGTCCCGCGCCCCCGCGGTCGCTCTCACAGAAGATGACGGCGCCGCCAGCGGCGGCCCCCCGCGCCGGCGCTAAGAAATATGTAAGCTTTGCAACAGTGGGGACTTAGAAATTGGCCGACAGCGACAGGCTCCACGTGCGGGGCCGTTGCGGCGTCACCTGGCGGACCTGGCCAAAGCTGAACGGATTGCCGTAGGCGAAGGTGTCGCTGGAGCTGTTCCAGGGATTGCTGACGAACACCGCCGCGCGCCAGCGGTCGGTCATCACTTGGGCCGACAGCTTGCCGGTGTAATAGCCGCCCATGGACGGTGAATAGCGCGGGTCGAAGGTCAGGCGCGAACGGCCGATATAGCCGGTCTCGGCCGTCAGCATCAGCGAGGCGCTTGACGTCAGCGGCCGGTGATAGGTGACCAGGCTGCCGAAGGAGACGTCCGGCACGCCGGGAAGGCTGGCGGTCTCGCCGATGCCAAAGCCCGGGGCGATGCGGGTCAGCTTGGGCTCGTTGAACAGGGCGTTGCCCGAGACGGTGAGGCGGCTGGTGGCGCGCCAGGCGGCCTCGATCTCGACGCCTCGATTGCGACCGTCGCCGATATTGGCGGTGTAGGACAGGCCCGAGGAGAAGTACTGGTCGGTCTGGATGTTGCGCCAGTCGTCGTAGAACAGAGCCGTGCGCAGGTTCAGGCGGCCTCGGAACGGGGTCAGGGTGGCGCCGATCTCGTAGTTGCGCAGGTGGTCGGGGCGGAAGACGCGGCGCGTCTCGGCGGGGACAACCAGGCCGCCGGAGTTGAACCCGCCGGCGCGATAGCCCTCCGAGGTCAGCACATAGATCATGCCGCCGCCGGACAGATCGCGCTGCAGCGAAACCTTGGGCGAGAAGCCGCCGAAGGAGGCCTTGCGATCGAGATCCCGCGACGTCCCGGGAGACGGCGCCAGCACGTAGGATCGCGTGTGGACCGTGGTCTTGAACCGGCGTCCGCCCACCGAGGCCTTCCAGCCGGCGCCGAGATCGTAGCTGGCCTCGCCATAGGCCGCGTATTCGTTCAGCAGGTCCTTGCGGTCCTCATTGTAGACCGTGCGGGTGACGTTCGCGCTGCGGGCGCGGAGGTCCGCGTCGCCCTCCTCGATGCTGTTGGCGGCGAAGAGGCCCACCATCCAGCGCAGCCGGCCTCGCTCCGGACCCGTGTAGAGCGCGTCCTGGACGGCCATGCGCACGCGCGAGCTTTCGTCGTAGAGGCCCAGCTCCACGCCTTCTTCGGCGAACTGCGTCAGGGCCAGGGTGGCGTCGTAGCGGCTGGCGAACTTGTGGGTGACGTAGCCAGTCACGGACTCGAACTGCCCCCAATCGCCCGAACCGCTGATCTTCAGCGACGTCTGGCCCAGCCGATTGCGATGCGTCTCGCGCACCTGGTTGGCGCGGCGCGGACCGCCGGGCATCAAGGTGACGTACTGGGTGTCCTTGGACGAAACGCTCTGGCCGGCTACGCCCAGCCGGATCTCCCATTGGCCGCGCTCGACCCGCCACGCCACGCGCCCGCCCCGGCGCGCGGTCTTGTCCACGTTCGAAAGGCGCAGGTTCACATCGTCCAGATAGCCGCCGTCGACGTCGTGATAGAACGTCGCCCGCAAGGCCGACTGGGCGCTGGTCGGCACATTGACCACGCCCTCGAAGCGATAGCTGTTTGAGCCGGACTCGGTGTCGGCGAAGGTCGCGCCAGCCGATGCCGTATAGGCGCCAAGCTCTGGCGCGCGCGTGACGATGCGATAGATGCCGCTGAGCGAGCCGCCGCCGTAGAGCGCGCCTTGCGGCCCCCGCAGCACCTCGACGCGATCGACGTCGATCAGCCGAAGGTCGGGGTCGGGGGCGTTGTAGTTGACGGGCAGGTCGTCGAGATAGGTCCCGACCGTCGACTGGGTGCGTCCGGTGAAGGTGCCGTCCGACAGCCCGCGCAACAGGATCTTGTTGCGCGCCGCGCCGAGGTTTGTGGTGATGAAGCCGGCGGTCTGGCGCGCCACCGATCCCGTTTCGCCGACCCCGGTGTCCTGCAGCTGGGGCGAGCCGATGACGCTGACGCCGCCCGGCAGGCTGCCCAGCCGCGCGGGACGCTTGCCGGCGGTGATGATCAGCGGCGCCAGGGGAGCGACAGGCTCGATCGCGGTCGGCGCGACAGGGCGCGCGACGATCTGTGGGCGCGCCGGCGGCTTGAGCGGAGAAAAGCGGACCGCGCGCGCGTCGACCAGGGCGTAGGCGCAACCGCGTCCGGCGACGGCGCGGTCGAGGGCCTCGCGGAGCGTGAACGACCCGACCAGCGGAACGCCTGGGCCTTTGCAGGCCTCGACGCCGCCAACGCTGACGCCCATGCGGACGCCCAGCTCGATCAAGGTTTCCGAGGCGGTGGTCTTGCGGATGTCCAGGCGCACGCGACCGTCGACAGCGGCGACGGCGCCGCGTCCGCTAAGGCCTAGTCCCAGGAAGCTGGCGGCGAAAAGGAGAAGGGCCCGCCTCAGGGTCGGGCCCGCTTACGCGCGTCAGTTCGAAGCGGACGGCCTTCCGCGCAGGACAATGGCATCATCGGTCGGCGTCGCCGAAATAGGCATCAGGCTGGACAGGCGGCGAACCATCGCATCCTGTCCATCCACGATCAATACGCCGGAAAACCGAAGAGTGGCCGTATTTTCACCCTCAAGGCGAATGGGGCGGTCGAAATAGTGGTTCATGTCGCTGACGATGCGACCCAGCGGCTGGTCGCGATAGACCAGGCGGCCCGAGCGCCAGCCCACCTGATCCTCGGCGGCAACCGACCGCACCGAGACGCCGGAAGCGCCTTCGACATGCTCCAGCATCTGGCCGGGACGCAGCCGGACGGGCGTATCCTCGCCGTCGGTCGAGACCTCGACCAGGCCGCGCAGGACGGTGACGCTGAGCTGGCCGTCGCGGCGGCGGACGTCGAACTTGGTGCCAACCACGCGCACCGTCTCGTCGCCGGCGGTGATCAGGAAGGGGCGGGCGCTGTCGTGCGCCACGTCGAACAGGGCCTGGCCGTCATGGACCGTGACGCGCCGCGCGTCCTTTTCCAGACGGACCGACAGGTGCGAGTCGGTGTTCAGGTCGATACGGGTGCCGTCGGCCAGGTCCAGGGTGCGGCTCTCGCCCTTGGCTGTGGAGTAGAGCGTATCGGGCTGGGGCAGCAGTTCGCCCCACGGCGCCACCGTGATCGCGATGGCGGCCGCGGCGGCGGCGGCGCCCAGACCGCCCAGCCAACGCCAGTCGATCGTGAACGCCCGCCTAGCCGCGGCGCGCCTGGGTTCGGCCAATTCCCCCCGGACGGCCGCCCCTCGCTGGAAGATCTCCTCGTCGACGGCCTGGATGGCGTCATACGCCTCCTGCGCGCCCGGCTCGGAAAGCCAGGCGTCAAACGCCAGCCAGTCGGTCTCATCGACCTCCGGCCGCTGCAATCGGGTCAGCCAATCGGCCGCCTCCTGCAGATGCTGCGCTGACCGGCTCATCCGGTTTTGCTCCGACGAGGACCCATCATCCCCCACGGGAAGGACGTCGCAACGACGCCTCGCCCTCCATTGACAGATGCATAAATCAACGCAGTCGCCTCGTCAGGGTCTTTAGGGCCGAGCTTATGTGCTTTTCCACCGTACTGGTGCTGATGCCCATGCGACGGGCTGTTTCGGCATGGCTGAGGCCCTCCAGCTTGTGCAGTTGAAAGGCGTGGCGGGTCTTTTCGGGGAGGTCGTCGACGGCCTCGACCAAAGCCCTGAGGCGCTGGCGGGAATGGACGACCTCGTCGGCCGCCGGCTCGTCGGCCACCTCATGTCCCGCAAGGACCGTGGTGTTGGCTTCGCGCCAGTCGTGATCACGCGCGCCAGAGCGCTTCTGGCTGCGCAGGCGATCCAGCATGAGGTTCGAGCCGATGCGGTGCAGCAGGGCGGACGGGTTGTCCACCGCGGTGTCCGCCTCCATCGCCATAAGCCGCAGATAGAGATCCTGCACCAGGTCCTCCGCTTCGGCGCGCGAACTCAGTCGCGCGGCGAAGAAGCGCACCAGATTGGCCCGTTTCTCCTCATAAAGGCTCAACAGCACGGCCTTGTCCGAGCCTGTTGCGCTCAAAAGATCACCCGCATCCACACAACGCGTCCCCCGCAGCGGAGCAATATCCATCTTTTGGGCGGAAAGACGATCGTTTGTTGCGATCGCAGGACACCGGTGTCGGACAACGTCTCATTGGCGAAGTCTCCGGCGTCCGCGCCTTGAGCGCGAAAAGTCCTGTCGCGTCATGTTCTGAAGCGATCACGGCCCCGCGAAAGGCGCAACGTCGCTCGAATAGGCTCTGCATCATGTGGCGAAATGTCGCGGTGGTCGTGTTGGGGTTGTCGAGCGCCGGCGTCCATCGCCGTCGCCATGATCGCCACGGTAGCGCTCCCATCGCGCTTGGCCTCTGCGGCGAATGATCCTACCGATGCGCCGTCAATCTTCGGGAGCCGCCGCATGACCGCCATCGACAAGGGCCAGTCCCGCCTGTCGTTCGTTCCCGAGGTCGGCGGCGCGGTGTCACGCTTCACGGTCGGCGGCCGCGATGTGCTGCGGCCCGCCGCGCCTGGGACCAGCGACGCCCTGATGACGGCCAGCTTTCCGCTGGTCCCGTTCTGCAACCGCATCCCGCACGGCCGGTTCGTGTTCGAGGGGCGCGAGGTCGTGTTGCCGCCGAACCTGGCCGGACACCCGCATCCGCTGCACGGCCAGGGCTGGCGCTCGGCCTGGGCCGTCGAAAACGCCGCCGATGGCGAGGCGCTGCTATCGTATGAGCACGCGCCGGACGCATGGCCCTGGGCCTATCGCGCCGAGCAGCGCTTCCAGCTCCTCGACTCGGGTTTCCGCGTCGAACTGACGGTGATCAACGCCAGCGAGACGGCGATGCCGGCGGGCCTGGGCTTCCATCCTTATTTCCCGCGTCGCCCGGGCGAGACCCTGACCGCCGCCAATGACGGCGTCTGGCTGATCGACACCGACGTCCTGCCGACCGAGCATCATCCGGGGCCGTGGGAGGCCGACTGGGCGGCCGGCGCGGCGGTCGCCGGCCATGGCCTGATCGACCACTGCTACACCGGCTGGGACCAGCGCGCGGTGCTCCGCGCCCCGGGCCAGCCGGAAACGGTGATCACCGCCTCGCCAGAATGCCGCTGGCTGCATGTCTATGTGCCGCCGGGAGAGGGCTTCCTGTGCGTCGAGCCCTGCGCTAGCCGCCCCAACCCGTTCGGCGAGGGTGACACCGGCATGGTCGTGCTGCGGCCGGGCGAGCGTCGCTCGATCTGGATGCAGATCGTTACGGGTTGATCCCCGCCTGGGCCTTCAGCCGGGCGACCATGTCGCTCGAGAGATAGCCGTCGGCGGGCAGTTGCTGGCTCTGCTGCCAGGCGCGCAGGGCCCTTCGGGTGCCGGCGCCGATCACGCCGTCGGCGGGGCCCGGACTGAAACCGACGCGGGCGAGGGCGATCTGGGCGGCCATGCGGTCCGATAGCGACAGGGCCGTCTCCTGCGGCCAGGCCGTGACCAGCGGTCCGCCGCCGCCAAAGCGGTCGGCCAGCAGGCCGATGCCCAAGGCGTAGGACGTCGAGTTGTTATAGGTCCGGATCGCGAAGTGGTTCGGCAGGGCCAGGAACGCCGGGCCGGCCGCGCCCGCGGGCAGGATCAGGCCAGCGGGCTGGGCGGCGTCCGTCTCGGTCCAGGGCAGGCCGTCGGCGCGGCGAACGCCCTTGGCCTCCCACCAGGCTGGGATCTCGCGCGGCCCTTCGGCGAGGGAATAGTCGAAGTCGGGCGGCAGGATCACCTCCTTGGCCCAGCCAACGCCCGGCTTCCAGCCGCCCTTGATCAGCAGATTGGCGGCCGAGGCCAGAGAATCGGCGTCCGAGCCCCAGATGTCGCGCCGGCCGTCGCCGTCGAAGTCCACGGCCGTGGCGCGATAGCTGCTGGGCAGGAACTGGGTCTGGCCCATGGCTCCGGCCCAGGATCCCTTCAATTGCTCGCGGCTCACCTCGCCGGAATCGATGATCTTCAGCGCGGCGATCAACTCGCCCTCGGCCCAGGTCCGGCGACGACCGTCGGCGGCCAGGCTGGCCATCGAGCGGACGACGTCGAAGCGGCCCTGCAGCTGGCCGAACGCCGATTCCATGGCCCAGACGGCCAGCAGGATGTCGCGCGGCACGCCGTACCGCGCCTCGATCTGGGGCAGGAAGGTGAGCTGTTCGCGCTTGGCGCGGCCGATGGCGATGCGGTCGTCGCTGACCACGCCGGCGATATAGGCGCCGACGGGCTTGGAGAATTCGGGCTGCCGGCCGTCCAGGCTGATGACCTTCGGATCGGGCGTCAGGCCCGAGAGTTCGCGGTCCAGCAGGGCGGGGGACAGACCCGCGGCGATGGCTCGGGGGCGGAAGTCGGCCAGCCAGGCGTCGAACGCCTGGGTCTCGGCGTCGACCGGCGTCTGCGGCGCGGCGGGCGTGGGCGAAGGCGGTCGCGGCGTCTGGGGCTGGGACGCCGGCTTGGGGGCCGGCGCGGGGGTCATCTGCGGGTGCGTGGCGGTCTCCGCGCAGCCGGCGAGGAACAGGACAAGGAATACGCGACGATCAAGAGCCATACTGGGAAGCTACCGGCGTTCGGACGATGGGTTCAATCACAAGCGCGCGGCCCGGGGTAAGTTCCCTCAAACGTGCGTCAGAGCCCCGGAGCGCATAGACTAGCGCATTGACTCAAGGGCCCGTCGCACTTATACGCACCGCCTCCGAAACACCCGGATGTTCCGGCCGCTCTCTTGGCGCGCCCGAACCTCTCCGCTGAGTACAGAGACGGTCATGAAGGTTCGCAGCTCGCTGAAGTCGCTGAAGGGTCGCCACCGCGACTGCAAGATGGTTCGCCGCAAGGGCGTCATCTACATCATCAACAAGACCGACCCGCGCTTCAAGGCCAAGCAGGGCTGATGACGGCTGCCGCGTCTCCCAGAGCCGTTCTCTGGGATGTCGGCAATGTCATCGTGCGCTGGGATCCCCGCGCACTCTACGCGAAGATCTTCAAGGAACCGGCCGATCTCGACCGGTTCCTTTCGCATGTCTGCACCCTGGATTGGCACGTCGAACACGACAAGGGCGTCGACTTCGTGCGGAACGCCGCGCCGCTGATCGCGCGATTCCCCGAGCACGAGGCCGAGATCCGCGCCTGGGACGAGCGCTTCGACGAGATGCTGTCGGGACCGATCCCCGAGACCGCCGCCGTGATCGAGGCCCTGGCCGCCCGCGACGTGCCGCAGTTCGCCCTGACCAACATGCCGCAAAGCAAATGGCCCGCCGTCCAGGCGATCTCGCCGGCGCACTTTGGCCTGTTCCGTGACGCGATCGTCTCGGGCGACGAGAAGGTCATCAAGCCCCACCGCAGGATCTACGAGATCGTGCTGGAGCGGACGGGGCTGTCGGCGAACGACCTGCTGTTCATCGACGACAGCGCCGCCAACATCGCCGCGGCTCGCGAGCTGGGCTTCCACACCCACCACTTCACCGACCCGGCGCGGCTGCGCGGGGCGGTCGAGGCGCACGGCCTGATCTGATCAAGGCTACGCCGCCATGGCGCTGTGGGGCGAAGGCGCCTATCTGGGGCTCCTACACAGATGCGGAGCCTCTCCATGAACGTCTCGATGATCGGCCTCGGCGCCATGGGCGCGGCGATGGTCCGCAATCTGCTGGCCAAGGGCGTTAAGGTGACGGTGTGGAACCGATCGCGCGCCATCGTCGATGAGCTGGCCGCCGAGGGCGCGATCCCCGCCGCCGGCGTGGACGAGGCCTTCAAGGCCGACATCGTGCTGTCGATGCTGGCCCACGACCAGGCGGTGAAGGAGGTGCTGGTCGACAGCGGCGCGCTGGCGCGGGCGCGCAAAGGGCTGGTCCACGTCAATCTCGCCACCATTTCCACCGCCCTGGCCGGCGAGCTGGCGGCGCTGCACGCCGGGCTTGGCCTTGGCTATGTCGCCGCGCCTGTGTTCGGTCGCCCGCCCGTCGCCCAGGCCGGTGGGCTGAACGTGCTGGCCGCCGGCGCGTCCGACGCCGTCACGACCGCCATGCCGGTGCTCGAGATGCTGGCCGCCAAGGTCTGGCCGCTGGGCGAGGACCCCGTCCGCGCCAACGCCCTGAAGCTGGCCGGCAACTTCATGATCGTCTCGGCCATCGAGTCGATGGGCGAGGCCGTCGCGCTGGGAGAGGCCTATGGCGTGCCCGCGCCCGAGCTTCTGGACATGCTGAGCAGCACCCTGTTCGCCGCGCCGATCTACAAGATCTATGGCGCCATGATCGCCGAGCGCCGCTACAGCCCGCCCGGCTTCGCCGCCGAGCTTGGCCTGAAGGACGTGCGCCTGGTGCTCGACGCCGCCGAGGCCAAGGGCCTGTCGATGCCGCAGGCCGATCTGGCGGAAGCGAGCCTGGAGATGCTGCTGGGCGGCGGGGACAAGAATCTCGACCTGGCGGCCCTGGCCGAGGTGGCGCGCGGCCGGGTTGAAGGAAGGTAGTGGACGGCCGCTGAATCGCGCTTCCCAGCGGCGCGGCTTCGAACTAGGTTCCGCGCCTCCGATTTCCAGCCTTTCCGCGAGACCGCCCATGGCCGACGACGCCATTCCCCACGCCGACGTCCTGAACTCCACCGCTCAGAACCAGCTGAAGTCGATCATCGAGCGCGTCGAGCGCCTCGAGGTCGAGAAGACCGAGATCATGGAGCAGATGAAGGAGGTCTACGCCGAGGCCAAGGGCAACGGCTTCGACGTGAAGATCCTCAAGAAGGTGGTCCGCATCCGCAAGCAGGACCGCGCCAAGCGCCAGGAAGAGGATGCGATCCTCGACCTGTATCTGTCGGCCATCGGCGAGATTTAAGAATGCGTCCCTCTCCCAGAGGGAGAGGGAAGGACCCATCGCGTCGCGATGGGAAGGGTGAGGGGCTTCAGCGGCTGACGTCTTACCCACTCACCCTTACCCCTCTCCCCATGGGAGAGGGATCGCGCTAGCGTTGCGCCATGCGCGCCAAGCCGCCCAACCCGAAAGAGCAGGCCAAGCGCGCCGCGCTGAACGCTCTCAAGCGCGCCCGCCGGGCGGCCGAGAAGTCGGGCGTCGAGCTCTCCGAATGGGAGGGCGAGTTCCTGACCAGCGTCGCCCAGCGCGTCGAGACCTACGGCCGGGCCTTCGCCGATCCCGAGAAGGGCGCGCGGGGCCAGGCCCTGTCGGGCAACCAGGCCATCAAGCTCAGGGAAATCGCCGCCAAGGCCAAGGGCGACAAGGCGGCCGAGCCCAAGGGCGGGCGCAAGCCGATGCGCCGGAGCGGCGGCTTCGGACGGGCCGCGCGCCGCGAAACGGCGCGTCCGGAGGACGACGCGTGATCGCCGTTTCGCAGGAAGCTTGAGCATAACCCGGATGGCGTGTGCCGCGATTTGCGACGCCACCCTAAATAATTCCCGAAAGGCTTACCAAAAACCCGTGTTCGCCCCGTTGCGTTAAGGCCTTGGTAATCATACGCCCCGAAAATACAAACGATTGTAATGGTTTAAAGTCTTAATGGACGTGGGGTTCCGGGTCGTGTGCTCACGGCGACCCGCCCTCGATGCGCACGGGCCCTTGGGCCTGGCTCGGCGCAGAGCGAACCCTGCCATTCGCTGGATTAGGGACTATGGCGACCACCTATCAGATGCTGATGCGCCGCAAGTCGGAGCTCGAAAACCGCATGATCGAGGCGCAGCGACGCGCCCAGGCGCCGTTCGAGAGCGAGCTGCGCGCCATCGTGCTGGCGCTCGACGCCCTCAAGCAGGCGGGCATGGCCGAGCGTCTGTCGTCGGGTGAGCCGGCGGCCTTCGCCGCGCCCCAGCCCAGCCGCCGCGGCCGCCGCGGCCGCACCACCCGCGACATGATCCTGATGGCCCTGGCCCAGTCGCCGGGCCTCAACGAAGCCGAGATCGCCCGCCAGCTGGACCACCGCTGGAGCCGCCCGGTGACCCCGACGGCCGTGGGGCGCGAGTTGGAGGCGATGGCGGCCGAAGGCCTGACCCGCCGCTCGGGCCCGGGCTGGATCCGCCTGGACCTCACCGCCGCCGAAACCCCGCGCGCCGAAGTCGAGGACGAAGAGCGCCTCAGCGTGGCTGCGGGGCACTAGGCTCGCGCCGCCCCTCTGGGGGATACCGATTTCCCCGGCGAACGCCGGGCCCAGATGCAAGAGCGCCCGCGTCCTGGAAGGATCGCGGGCGTCTTTGCATGCCCCTCAGAGCCATGCCATCTGGGTTCCGGCCTTCGTCGGGAGGGTCGGATTAAAGAACGCCGAATCCTACCGCCGCGGCATCTTCCCCAACAGCCGCGCCGGCTTCAGCAGGCTCTTCAGCCGCTGCTCCCGGGAGACAGGGCGGAACATCATCAGGGGCGCGGGCGCGCGGCCTTGCGGCGCCGGTTCGATGTCGGTTGGACGCATGTTCAGCCGGCTTCCTTCAGATCAACTTCGATGCCCTGCTCGCGAACCTTGCGATACAGGGTCGAGCGGCCGATGCCGAGGCGGCGGGCCACCTCGCTCATGTGGCCGGCATAGACGTCGATGGCGTGCTGGATCAGGTCGCGCTCGATCTCTTCCAGCGTCCGCAGGTGACCGCGCTCGTCGAGGATGCGCACCGGAGCCTCGGCGGCAGGGGCGGCCATGGCGGCGTGGGCGGCCTGCAGCATGGCGGCCGCCGTCGGCGGCGGGGTCGAGGTCGCGGCCTCCAGCGGCGCGGCCTGGCCCGAGATGGCCGGGAAATCGTAGGGCTGCAGATAGGGCGCGTCGGCCAAGACGATGGCGCGATAGACCGCGTTCTCCAGCTGTCGCACGTTGCCGGGCCAGTCGAAGGCGGTCAGCAGTTGCAGCGTTTCGGGCGCGGCGCCGATGACGCGCTTGCCTTCCTCGACGTTGAAACGGCGGATGAAGGCCTCGACCAGGGCCGGGATGTCCTCGCGACGCTCGCGCAGGGACGGGGCCTCGATCGGAAAGACGTTCAGGCGGTAGTAGAGGTCCTCGCGGAACCGGCCGGCCGAGACGGCCTGGGCCAGGTCGCGATTGGTGGCCGAGACGATGCGGACGTCGACCTTGATCGAGCGCTTGGAGCCGATCGGGTCGATCTCGCCTTCCTGCAGGGCGCGCAGCAGCTTGACCTGCACATCGAGCGGCAGCTCGCCGACCTCGTCGAGGAACAGGGTGCCGCCGTCGGCTTCCTTGAACTTGCCCAGGTGCTTGTCGGTGGCGCCGGTGAAGCTGCCCTTCTCGTGGCCGAACAGGATCGACTCCACGAGGTTTTCGGGGATCGCGCCGCAGTTGACGGCCACGAACGGCTTGCCGGCGCGGTCGGACGAGCCATGCACGGCGCGGGCGATCAGCTCCTTGCCGACGCCGCTTTCGCCGGTGATCAGCACGGGAATGGCGCTCTTGGCCGCGCGCTCGCCCATGCGCTTGACCATGCTCATGACCGGCGAGGCGCCGATCAGGTCCGAGAAGGTGGTCTTGCCCACGGCGCGCTTGGTCAGGCGCTCGACCTCGCCCTTCAGCTCGCCCATCGACAGGACGTTGCGGATCGAGACGGTGATGCGTTCGGGGCTAGCCGGCTTGATGAAGAAGTCGCTGGCGCCGGCCTGCATGGCCTTGACCACGGTGTCGACGCCGCCGCTGGCGGTCAGGACGATGACGGGTTGAGTGAAGCCGCGCGCGCGCATCTCGGCCAGCGCGTCCTGGCCCGACAGGCCGGGCATGACGAGATCCAGGAGCACGACATCCGCCGGCGCGCCCGAGGTCAGGTGCGCGATGGCCGCGTCGCCGCTGTCGGCGTGCGAGACAGCGAAACCTTCGCGCTCGAGCACCGCCTGGATCAATCGACGTTGGGTCGGGTCGTCATCGACGACCAGCACCGTCTTGGTCATTGGGCACATCCACCAGAACCGGCCACGCCCACGTGGAGCGAGGCTCTTGTTGGTTCAGAGTGATACACTCGCGGGGTAAACACCGGCTTTCGGAGAGGTGTCGCGAACCTTAAGGTTTAGCCTTAACAGGGTCTTACGCGGGGAGCGTGCGTGATGGACATGGAGGGCGCGGTCAAGCTCGCCCTGGCCTTGCCGGAGGTCTCGGGCGGGATCGGCGACGGCGGCCAAGTCGGCTTCGATGTCGGCGGCAAGGGTTTGGCCTGGAGCTATCTGGCGCGTCCCGCCCCCAAGGCCAAGCGCGTCCTGGTTCCGGGCGTGCTCGCCGTTCGTTGCCCGACCGAGACCAAGAATATGCTCCTCGAGGCCGCGCCCGACCGCTTCTTCACCGACGACCATTATCGGAACTATCCGGCGGTGCTGGTCAGACTGGAGACGATCGAGCCGGACGAACTAGAGAGCCTGCTGCGCGGCGCGTGGAAGACCGTCGCGCCGGCCGCCGTCAAGAAACGGCATCCGCACGTTTGACGCATTGCGCGGGCGGGGGGCGGAGGCCTATCTGCTGATCCATGAACGCGCCCTTCAAGCCCGACACCCCGCCCGAATGGAACCTGGCCGACCTCTATGTCGGCCGCGACGATCCCCGCATCGAGACCGACCTTTCCGCCGCCAAGGCCGCCAATGACGAGCTGGCCTCGCTGGAGGGCATGTTCCTGGAGGCCCGCAAGGAGCCCCAGCGCCTGGGCGTGCTGCTGGATCGCGGGATCACGCTTTATGAGCAGGCCACCAACGGCTTGTGGGGCGTCGGCGCCTACGCCGCCCTCGCGGCTTCGGTCGCGCGCGACGATCCGGCCTGGGCCAAGTTCGAGGCGGACCTGAGGGCCCGCTCCTCCCAGATCGCCGCCGAGAGCCTGTTCTTCACCCTGGAGCTGAACCAGCTGGAGGACAGCGAGATCGCCAAGGCGCTCGACGCCCATCCCGAGGCCGCGCGCTGGGCGCCGTGGCTGCGTCGCGTGCGCCTGTCGCGGCCGCACGAGCTGTCGCCCGAGCTGGAGCGCTTCATCGTCGACAAGGCCCCCGCCGTCGCCAACTGGGTGCGGCTGTGGGACGAGACCCTGGCCAAGCTCACCGCCAATGTCGGCGACGAGAGCCTGACTCTGTCCGAGGCGCTGAATCGTCTCTCCGACCCGGACGTCGCCCGCCGCAAGGCCGCCGCCGAGGGGCTCGCCAAGGCTCTGGAAGAGCGCGCCTCGACCCAGGCCCTGGTGCTCAACACCCTGGCCTTCGAAAAGCAGGTCGAGGACCGCTGGCGCCGCTACGAGACGCCGGCCCAGTCGCGCCACCTCGCCAACGAGGTCGACGCCGACGCGGTCGACGCCCTGGAGCAGGCGGTGGTCGAGGCCTATCCGCGCCTGTCGCACCGCTACTACGCGCTCAAGGCCAAGGTCATGGGCCTGGAGGTCCTGGACTATTGGGACCGCAACGCGCCGTTGACCGCCGCCGCCCCGCGCGCTTACGCCTGGGACGAGGCCAAGGGCATGGTGCTGGAGAGCTTCCAGGACCTGGCGCCCCAGTTCGCCGACGCCGCGCGGGTGTTCTTCGACAAGCCGTGGATCGACGCCAAGCCGCGTCCCGGCAAGCAGTCGGGCGCCTTCGCCCACCCGGTGACGGCCGACCGCCACCCGTTCGTGTTCATGAACTACATGGGCGAGCGGCGCGACGTGCTGACCCTGGCCCACGAGCTGGGTCACGCCGTCCACCAGACCCTGTGCCAGCCGCTGGGCACCCTGCTGGCCGACACGCCCCTGACCCTGGCCGAGACGGCCTCGATCTTCGGCGAGGGCCTGGTGTTCGACCGCCTATTGGCCGAGGCCTCGCCGGAGGACCGCAAGGGCCTCTTGGCTGGCAAGATCGAGGACGGCCTCAACACCGTGGTGCGCCAGATCGCCTTCCACCGCTTCGAGCGACGGTTCCACGAGGCCCGGCTGGAGGGCGAGCTGTCGCCCGACCAGATCGGCGCCCTGTGGCTGGATGTGATGGGCGAAAGTCTCGGCCCGGCCGTGAAGCTGAACCCGGGCTACGAGCATTACTGGGCCTATGTCAGCCACTTCTGCCACGCGCCGTTCTACGTCTACGCCTATGCGTTCGGGGACCTCCTGGTGCGAGGCCTGATGGAAAAGCGCCGCGAGGACCCCGCCAGGTTCGCGCCGCTCTACGAGCAGCTGCTGGCGGCGGGCGGGACCAAGACCTATGTCGAGGCCCTGGCGCCGTTCGGGCTGAACCCGCGCGAAAAGGCCTTCTGGGCCGCCGGCTGCGCCCAGCTGGAGCGTCTGGTGGATGAGTTCGAGGCTTTGGTGTGAGCGGATCGCCGATCCAAATCCTCCCCCCAGCGGGGGAGGCGGCGCGAAGCGCCGGAGGGGGAAGTCCTGCTGGGCTTGCCTCTTCCCCCTCCGTCGGCTGCGCCGACACCTCCCCCGCTGGGGGGAGGATCTAGATGGCTGACCGCGACGACCCTGAACGCGACCGGCTTTCCGGCCGCCTCTCCCGCTTCGCCAAGGTGGGCGCGGGTTTATCGGGCGCCGCCGTCAGCTATGGCGCAAACCGCATGTTCGGCGGCGACGAGGCCGACGCGCGCAACGCCAAGGCGCTGAAGGCGGCGCTGGGCGGCCTCAAGGGCCCGCTGATGAAGGCGGCCCAGATGTTCGCCACGGTGCCGGACCTGCTGCCGCCCGAGTTCGCCAAGGAGCTGGCCGAGCTGCAGACCAACGCGCCGGCCATGGGCTGGCCGTTCGTGCGCCGACGGATGGCGGCCGAGCTGGGGCCCGATTGGCAAGCCAAGTTCGCCAGCTTCGAGCACGAGGCCGCCGCCGCCGCCTCGCTAGGCCAGGTCCACCGCGCCACTGCCCATGACGGCCGGGCCCTGGCGGTGAAGCTGCAGTATCCGGACATGCAGAGCGCTGTCGAAAGCGACCTTGGCCAGCTGCGCGCCCTGATCAACCTGTTCAAGCGGATGGACGGCTCGATCGACCCGTCGGAGATGATCGTCGAGATCGGCGACCGCTTGCGCGAGGAGCTGGACTACGGCCGCGAGGCCAAGCTGATGGCGCTGTACGGCGAGTTCTTCGCCGGCCGCGAGGCTATCCGCACGCCGACGCCCGTTCGGGAGCTGTCCACGGGGCGCCTGCTGTCGATGACCTGGCTGGACGGGCAGGGACTTCTGACCTTCAAGACCGCGCCGCAGGAAGTCCGCGACCACATCGCCGCCCTGCTGTTCGAGGCCTGGTGGAGCCCGATGACCCATCTGGGCGTCATCCACGGCGACCCGCATCTTGGGAACTACACCTTCGCCGGAGAGGGCGCCTCGCACCTGAACCTGCTCGATTTCGGCTGCATCCGCATCTTCCCGCCAAAGTTCGTGGCCGGGGTCGTGCGGCTCTATCGGGCGCTGTCCAACGACGACCGCGCCGAGCAGATGGAGGCCTATCGCACCTGGGGCTTCCAGGGGCTGACCGATGACCTGGTCGACACCCTGAACGTCTGGGCGCGCTTCATCTACGGCCCGCTGCTGGACGACCGGGTGCGCACCGTCGCCGACGACGTGCCGCCCGGCGAGTACGGCCGCCGCGAAGCCTTCAAGGTGCGCCAGGCCCTGAAGGCGGTCGGCGGCATCACCATCCCGCGCGAGTTCGTGTTCATGGACCGCGCCGCCATCGGTCTGGGCGCGGCCTTCCTCCACCTTGGGGCGCGCCATAACTGGAAGCAGCTGTTCGAGGCGTCGCTGGAAGGGTTCTCGGAAGAGGCGGTCGCCGAACGGCAGGCCAAGGCTCTGGCGGCGGTCGGGGTCTAGGCCTCGTACTCCTTCAGCAGCGCCTCCAATCGCCGCTGCTCCGGCTTCATGACCCCGAAGTACCGCGCCGCGTTCCAGGTGACGCTGGCGCCGAGGGCCAGGCCGAAGACCAGCAGCATCTGCCAGGCGTCGCGCTCGCTGGCCTTGCCGACCTCGCGCAGCTGTGTGACGCCGATCGCCATCGGAACCAGGAACACCGGCAGCATCATCCAGAAAATCCTCATGTTGGTCCGCGCCCGGCGGTTGGCGGCCAGCATGGCCCTGAGCGTGTCGAGCACCGCCGGCTCTCCAGGCTGGCGGCGATGGCGCAGCAGCGCGCCCGCCGCGAACACGCCCAGCAGCACCAGCCAGCACACGCCCATCATCGCGAGAGCGCCCCATTCGCGGGCGACGTCCATGCGGCCGCCGGCGATCGTTCGCGCCATGATGACGGTGAAGATCGTCATGGTGGTCGCGGGGATGGCGAACAGCAGGATTTCGCCCCGCCGGCGAGCTTTCAGAGTGCGCATCAGGGTCTCCATCAGATAGGCCCGAACCTTGTCGTCGGGCGTGTTGGCCGGCGAGCGCCAGGCGGCTTCCAGGCGGTCAAACTCCATGGTCGGCCTCCTCCACGAGGCTGGCGACGCGCTGGCGGATCCGGGTCAGCCGCGCGCCGACATTGGTTTCCGAAAGGCCGTGCAGGCGGGCGATCTCGGCGTAGGGCAGGCCGTCCAGCGACAGCAGGATCAGCGAGCGCTCGACAGGCGGAAGCCGACGGATGGCGGCGTAGAGCCGCTCCAGCAGGGCGTCCTGCGGATCGCTCCCCGCCTCGCGCATCAGCAGCTCGGCCTCGATCGCGACGCCGCGCAGGCGCCGACGTGTCTCGCCCCGTCGCCAGGTGAGCGCGGCGTTGTGCGCCACGCGGTGGACAAAGGTGCCCGCCGCGCTTTCGGCGCGGAACCTCGGCCGCGCCCTCCACAGCGCCAGGATCATCTCCTGCAGCAGGTCGTGCTGGTCCGCCGGCTCGGCGAAGGCCCGCGCCGTCCGGTGCAGCATCGGCAGATGCGGCCCCAGCCAGTCGGCGAAGTCCCTATCGGCGTCTCTGGCGATATCCCGGCCCATCGATCCCCCGTTTCGAAAGGTTAGATGCCGGACGCCGCGCCGTCCTTACGGAAGGCTTTTCTTTTTTCAAACGCTCGTTAGCCTGACCGCATGTCCGACGACCTGACAGACGCCCAGACCGCGGCAATCCCCGAAGGCTTCTCGCAACTGAACTGGTCGCGGGGCTTTGGCCGGCAGATCGGGCCGCTGTTCGAGCATCGCGAAGGCCCTGGCCAGGCGCGCCTGGCCTTCCGGGTCGAGGAGCACCACACCAACGGTCTGGGCAACTGCCATGGCGGCATGCTGATGAGCTTCGCCGACATGGCCTGGGGGCGGATCATCTCACTCCAGAAGTCCTACAGCTGGGTCACCGTGCGGCTGATGTGCGACTTCCTGTCGGGGGCCAAGCTGGGGGACTGGGTGGAAGGCGAGGGCGAACTGATCGCCGAGGAGGACCTGGTCTTCACCGTGCGCGGCCGCATCTGGTCCGGCGACCGGACCCTGATTACCGGCACCGGGATCTTCAAGGCCCTGAGCCCGCGCAAGCCGCGTCCGGGCGAGCTGAACTACAAGGAAGAGGCTTAAGGCATGGCCGACGATCGGGCCGCGCCCGTCTCGCTGCTCGCGCCGTTCGGCGGCGAGCCTCCGCCCGCGCCCGTGTGGTTCTACGCAGCTATCGATCATCCGCCCGAGCGCTCGACCATCACGGTCGAGGGCGCGAACATCGAGCTTCTGACCTGGGGCGAGGTCGGCAAGCCGGGCCTCTTGTTCCTGCACGGCAACGGCGCCCACGCCGACTGGTGGAGCTTCATCGCCCCGTTCTTCGCGAAAGATTGGCGGGTGGCCGCGATCTCGTGGTCGGGCATGGGCGGCAGCGACTGGCGGCCCGCCTACAGCGCCGAGCTGTTCGCGGCCGAGATCTTCGCGGCGGTCGAGGCGGCGGGGCTTGAGGCCGGCGGGGGCAAGCCGATCGTGGTCGGCCACTCGTTCGGCGGTTTCCCGACCCTCTATTGCGCCGCGCGCCATCCCGAGCGCCTGCGCGGGGCGATCATGGTCGACAGCAGCATCCAGCCGCCGGAGAAGCGCTGGAAAGGCCCGCCGCCGCGCTCGGGCCAAGGCCTGCCGTCCTATCCGAGCCTGGAAGAAGCGCTGACGCGGTTCCGCCTGGCGCCGCCGCAGCCCTGCGAGAACCTCTACATCGCCGACTTCATCGCCCGCCGCTCTCTGAAAGAGGTCGACGGCGCCTGGACCTGGAAGTTCGATCCAGACCTCTGGCACAATTTCCGCATGCCCGATCTCGGGGCTCTGTTGCCCCAGATCGCCTGTCCCGCCGCCTTGATGTGGGGCGAGCGCTCGAACCTGATGCATGCCGAGACCGTCGACTATATGCTTGGGCAAATGCCCAAGGACGTCCTGCTCTTGCCTATTCCCGACGCCGACCACCACGTGATGATCGATCAGCCCCTGGCCTTCGTGGCCGGGTTGCGAGGACTGCTGGCGGCCTGGGCCTGACGGCCGTGACCGGACCCGTCCTCGTCTATGCGCCCGATCGCGGGATCGGCGACCTGATGTGGCACCTGCCGACCATCCGCGCGATCGCGGCGACGACGCCGGAGGGCGCGGTGGTCCTGGTGGCCCGACCTTCCAGTCGGGCGGCCGAGGTGCTGAAGGTCGAACCGACCGTCGCGCGCGTGCTCCATGCGCCGCACTACAAGGGCCGCCTGAAGGGCGTGCGCGAGACCCTCGACTTCCTCCGCCTGTGCAAGGCCGAGAAGCCGCGCGCGGTCTGGATCCTGGAGAAGATCGACCGACCCGCCATCGCCGCCTTTCTGGCGGGCGTGCCCGAGCGGCGCGGCTTTGGCCTGGGACACAGCCAGGAGCGGTTCCTGAACAAGGGGCCGTTCCTGCCGAAGGCCATGCGCCCCGCCCACCGGCTCGACAAGCTGGCGGCCTTCGAGACGGCGCATGGTTTGGCGGTCGAAAGCAGAGAGCCGGCGCTGAAGCTCGACCCCGTCGCCGTCGCCGCGGTGAAGGCGCGCTACGGGGACCGGCCGGGGCCCTGGCTGTGCCTGGGGATCGGCGCCAGCGAGCCGGCGCGCACCTGGCCGGCCGAGCGCTTCGCCGAGACCGCCCAGCGGCTCTCGGACCTGTTCGGCACGGTGTTCTGGGTCGGCGGGCCGCACGAGGCCCAGGCCGCCAAGGCCGCGATCGGCGAGCTGCCCGGCAATCTCGTCGCCTGCGACCTGCCGCTGGACCAGTCGGCGGCCCTGATCGCCCTGTCGGCGGGCTTCCTCGGCAACGACTCCGGCGCGCTGAACGTCGCCGCCGCCGTCGGCACGCCGTGCGTTGGGCTGATGGGCACGGCGCCCGTGCCGGCCTATTCGCGCTGGCTGACCCGCCTCGACGCGGGCGAGGGCCGAATCGCCGACATCACCGTCGACCAGGCTGTCGACGCCGTGCGCGGTAGGTTCACTGCCGAGGCCTGGGTCAATTCGGACGCTTGAGCCCCGGCGGCCCGCGTTGTATCGGGCGAGGGCGTAATTCTTTTCCACTGAGGACGACACATGGCCGGCGACTATCACCGCGGTGAAATGGATATCTCGGAACAGGCGGCGACCTACGCCGCGTTCGGCAAGATGACGAAGTGGGGTTCGCTGGCGGTCGCCACGCTGCTGCTGTTCATCACCCTGCTGTTCTGCACCCCGGCCGGTTTCGTTGGTAGCGCTATCGCTGCTGTCGTGCTGCTGGCGCTGGGCATTGTTCTGCTTCGCGAAAAGCCCGCTCCGGCCCACTGACACCGGTAGACATCGGCATATTTTTTCCCTGACCTGCACGTCACGCCTCGACAAGAGGCAAGACTATCCCCTACAGAGCGCCTCATCCTGATGGGGAAACCAGCGCTCTGGGAGGGGTATGCCGATGGCCGTCATCGCCGTCACAAAAGAAACCCGCGCGAACGAGACGCGGGTCGCGGCCACGCCTGAAACCGTCAAGAAGCTCGGCGCGGCCGGCTTCTCGGTGGTCGTGCAGGCGGGCGCCGGGACGGCCGCGTCCTATCCGGACGCCGACTACGAGGCGGCGGGCGCCAAGATCGCCAAGACCGCCAAGGACGCGATCCAGGGCGCCGATGTCCTGTTCAAGGTCCGTGCGCCCGAGGCCGCCGAGATCGCGGCCCTGAAGAGCGGCGCGATCGTCGCCGCCGCGCTCAATCCCTACCAGGACAAGGAGACGCTGGACGCCCTGGCCAAGGCCGGCGCGACGGCGATCGCCATGGAGTTCATCCCGCGCATCACTCGCGCCCAGGTGATGGACATGCTCTCGTCCCAGGCCAACCTCGCCGGCTATCGCGCCGTGATCGAAGGGGCCGAGGCCTACGGCAAGGCCCTGCCGATGATGATGACCGCCGCCGGCACCGTCGCCGCCGCCAAGGTGTTCATCATGGGCGTCGGCGTCGCCGGCCTGCAGGCCATCGCCACGGCCCGCCGCCTGGGCGCGGTCGTGACCGCCACCGACGTGCGTCCGGCCACCAAGGAGCAGGTCGAGTCGCTGGGCGCCAAGTTCCTGGCCGTCGAGGACGAGGAGTTCAAGAACGCCCAGACGGCCGGCGGTTACGCCAAGGAGATGTCCAAGGAATACCAGGCCAAGCAGGCTGAACTGGTCTCCAGCCACATCGCCAAGCAGGACATCGTCATCACCACCGCCCTGATCCCGGGCCGTCCGGCGCCGAAGCTGGTCACGGCCGCCCAGGTCGCCTCGATGAAGCCGGGCTCGATCCTGGTCGACCTGGCCATCGAGCAGGGCGGCAATGTCGAGGGCGCCAAGCTGAACGAGACGGTCGTCACCCCGAACGGCGTGAAGATTCTCGGCCACGCCAACCTGCCCGGCCGCATCGCCGCCGACGCCAGCGCGCTCTATTCGCGCAACCTGGTGGCCCTGTCGGCCCTGTTCACGAACAAGGAGGGCGCCTTCGCCCCCGATTTCGAGGACGAGATCCTCAAGGCCGCCGTCGTCACCCAGGGCGGCGCGATCGTCCACCCGAACCTGAAGACCGCCTAACCACGCCATCGAAAGGGAGGCTCCCATGGAAGCCGTCGACCCCACCGTGTTCCGTCTGGCGATCTTCGTGCTCGCCATCTTCGTCGGCTACTACGTCGTCTGGAGCGTGACGCCCGCGCTGCACACGCCGCTGATGGCCGTGACCAACGCCATCTCGTCGG
Organism: Caulobacter sp. X; assembly: GCF_002742635.1. Lineage (NCBI taxonomy): Bacteria > Pseudomonadati > Pseudomonadota > Alphaproteobacteria > Caulobacterales > Caulobacteraceae > Caulobacter > Caulobacter sp. X. The sequence goes on from NZ_PEGF01000002.1 coordinate 482,878, forward strand.
TGATCATCGTTGGCGCCCTGCTGGCCGCCGCCGCCCACGGCGCGTCGGGCGAGGCCGTCGCCGGCTCGGTCTGGATCTCAAAGGGGGCCGGCGCCGTCGCCGCGGCCTTCGCGGCGGTCAACATCTTCGGCGGCTTCTTGGTCACCCAGCGAATGCTGGCGATGTACAAGAAGAAGCAGAAGTAAGCGGTCGAGAGGGGATAAACACCATGAACGCCAATCTCGCCGCCATCCTGTACCTCGTCTCGGGGGTGCTGTTCATCCTGGCGCTGCGCGGGCTGTCCAGCCCCGAGACCAGCCGCAAGGGCAACACCTACGGCATGGTCGGCATGGCCATCGCCGTGGCCACCGTGCTCTCCACGCTATGGAGCCAAGGCGCGCTGGACGCCGTCACTCTGGGCCTGATCATCGCCGGCGTCGCCGTCGGCGGCGGCGTGGGCGCGGTGATCGCCCGCAAGGTGCCGATGACCTCGATGCCGCAACTGGTCGCCGCCTTCCACTCGCTGGTCGGCATGGCCGCCTGCCTCGTGGCCGTGGCCGCCATCTATACGCCCGCCGCCTACGGCATCGTGGGCGCGGACGGCCATATCCACCTCAACAGCTTGATCGAGCTGTCGCTGGGCCTGGCCATCGGCGCCATCACCTTCACCGGTTCGGTGATCGCCTTCGCCAAGCTGAACGGCAACATGGGCGGCGCGCCGATCCTGCTGCCGGCCCGACACCTGCTGAACATCGTGATCGCGCTGGCGATCGTCGCTCTGGTCGTGGTGCTGGTCGTCAGCGGCGGTTCGGCCATCTGGGCCTTCTGGGGCATCTTCGCCCTGAGCCTCTTGATCGGCGTCACCCTGATCATCCCGATCGGCGGCGCGGACATGCCCGTCGTGGTGTCGATGCTGAACAGCTATTCCGGCTGGGCGGCGGCGGCCCTGGGCTTCACGCTCGAGAACACGACCCTGATCATCACCGGCGCCCTCGTCGGCTCGTCGGGCGCGATCCTGTCCTACATCATGTGCAAGGGCATGAACCGCAGCTTCATCTCGGTGATCCTGGGCGGCTTCGGCGCCGACGCCGCGGCGGCTGGTCCAGGCGGCAAGGTTGAGACGCGTCCGGTCAAGCAAGGCTCGGCCGACGACGCGGCCTTCATCATGAAGAACGCCAGCAAGGTGATCATCGTCCCGGGCTACGGCATGGCCGTCTCCCAGGCTCAGCACGCCCTGCGCGAAATGGCCGACAAGCTGAAGGAGGAGGGCGTCGAGGTGAAGTACGCCATCCACCCCGTCGCCGGCCGCATGCCGGGCCACATGAACGTGCTGCTGGCCGAAGCCAACGTGCCTTACGACGAGGTGTTCGAGCTGGAAGACATCAACAGCGAGTTCTCGACGGCGGACGTCGCCTTCGTGATCGGCGCCAACGACGTCACCAACCCGGCGGCCAAGACCGATCCGCAGAGCCCGATCTTCGGCATGCCGATCCTGGACGTCGAGAAGGCCCGCACGGTCCTCTTCGTCAAGCGGGGCATGTCCTCGGGCTACGCCGGCGTCGAGAACGAGCTGTTCTTCAAGGACAACACCATGATGCTGTTCGCCGACGCCAAGAAGATGGTCGAAGGCATCGTGAAGGCGCTCTAATCGACCCATCCAAAGGTGAAATGCGAAAGGCCCCGGCGGTGACGCCGGGGCCTTTTTCGTGTGGTCCGGGCGGAGACGCTTCAGGGGCGTCCCCGCTGTCGGGCAAGGATCACTTCGCGGCGACCTCGACGGTCTTGGCTTGAGCCGGGCGGGCCTGATGTTTGGCGCGAGCGACCTGGATATCGGCTTCGCGGTGAGCGTTGGCGACGCAGGCGCGGACGGGCATGGCCAGGTCGCCGCTGCGCATCATCGAACGGCACAGGTCCAGGCCGGCGCGTTCGACGCGGGCGTCGAAGATCTTGGCTTGCGCCGGGTCGGCCATGTTCAGGTCGCCATAGGCGACACGGGCGGTCGGTTCGGCGGCGTTGGCGGCCTGGGTCAGGCCCAGGATCGGAACGGCGGCCAGGCTCAGGCTGGCGACCGTGGTGATGCTCATGATGAACTTGCGCATTAGAAGTATCCCTCTTGATGGCGCTGTTTCTTGCGCCAATGAATACTGTCTAATTTCATGATATCCCAAAGTCCCGTTACGTCTGTTTCATGACGCGTAATTAAGCGAATGAACGACTATTAACAGATGACTTTGTCGTAATGTAGTTGGGCGCCGCGACATTTCCGTCCGTGTCGTGCTTTCCATGATGGCGGACTTCAAGGTTTCGCTTGCCAAGTTCAAGTGAAGCGACCTTGTCTTCAGAAGCAAATCGCGCTCAAAACCCAGATTATCGCAAACGAATGGTTAAGCTGCGCCCTGTTTTGGTCAAAACCGCCAGTCATAGAGCCCGCCATTCATGATCCCGAAAGGTCAATTATGAGATCTGAGCCGCCTTGGCGCGGTCCTCTCGATTGACCGGATATCCCGAGAGGTAGTGGTTTGATTTCTAGAAGCCTGGCTATTCCAGCTCAACAACTGCGCGTGGTGTTTCTCGTGGCGTTGGGCGTGGCGGCCACGATCGGCGCCTTGAACGGCGTCGCGGTCCTTGGAGCCTGGATGTCCGAGCCGCCCGCGGTCGCGACGGTCGAAGAGGATGTCGCCCCGCCCGTCACGGAGTTCGAAGCCCCGGCGCCGCCGCCGCCCGCTTTCGTGTTCGACGCGCCGCTGCCCGGTCGGGTCATCGACTCGCCGTTCGGCCTGCGCCAGTTGCCTTGGGAAGAGAATGGCCGCCTGCACCAGGGCGTCGACATCGCCGCTCCCGCCGGCGCGCCGGTCAAGGCCTCGGCCGACGGCGTGGTCAAGCGCACCGGCGTCAGCCCCACCTACGGCCGTTTCGTCGAGGTGATGCACAAGGGCGGCATGACCACCCTCTACGCCCACCTCAAGGCCCCCGCCCGGAGCGTCAAGAAGGGCGCCTTTGTCCGGCGCGGGGCGACCGTGGCCTTCGTCGGCAATTCGGGGCGCTCGACCGGCTCGCACCTGCACTTCGAGATCCGCAAGGGCGACAAGCCGCTGAACCCGGCCTTCTTCATCGGACGCAGCTTCGCCGAGGCCGACGACATGCCGATCCGCGCGGCGGGCCGGGTCTCCAAGAAGGTGCGGCTGGCGGTCGTGTCGAAATGGCCCGACGGCGTGAAGGGCGGGCCGGTCACGCGCGCCAAGAGCGGCCGTGTGCGGACGCGGATTCCCGTCTCGGAAGGATAAATCTCCGCACCCGGCGCAACGCGCCTCGACGCGTCACAAACCGTCCCTACATTGAACGCCATGATCCAGTTTCTCGGCCGTGGCGTCGCGGGCTTCGCGCTCCTGCTTGTCTCCTATATCGCGGTCGGAGGGCTGATGAGCGCCGCCGGCGCGCCCAAGGCCCGAGGCCAGATGGTCGAGATCGAGCCGGGGCGGACGCTGCGGCTGGTCTGCGAAGGACCCAAGAGCGACCGTCCCGTCGTCTGGCTGGAGGCCGGCGCGTTCGGCCTGGCCGCCGACTGGGGCGCCGTGCAGGAGGCCCTGACCGCCGCTGGCTGGCGCTCCTGCGCCTATGATCGCGCCGGCATGGGCTTCTCGCCGCCCGGACCTTCGCCGCGCGATGGCCTGGCGATCGTCTCCGACTTCGAGAAGCTGATCGCCGCCTCCGGCGAGCCGGGGCCTTACATCCTGGTCGGCCACTCCATGGCCGGGCTGCGCTTGAGGGAGTACGCCGGTCGTAATCCGGACAAGGTGGCGGGTCTGGTCCTGGCCGACGCCGCCACGCCCGAGGCCGCGCAGAACCCGCAGGTGCGGGGCTTCATCAAGGCCTTCGCCAGCCTATCGAAATGGGCGGCGCGCGGGGCCTCCATCGGGCTCTACAAGCCGCTGGCCCATACGCGCCTGGGCGACAAGATCGACCTGCCGCCGGCCGCCAAGGCCGAGAAGGGCTGGGCGTTCGCCAACGGCCGCCACAACCGCACGGCGGCCGAGGAGGTCGGCCTGTGGGCGCAGGCCTCGGCCCAGGCCGGCCAGCAGCCGCCCTTCGACCCGAAGTGGCCGGTGGCGGTCGTCACGGCGGGCCCATTGGCCGGCCGAGAGGCTTGGAAGGAAATGCAGGCCGCCCCCGCCCGCCGTTCGGAGCACGGCATGGTCGACCATGTTGAGGCCGCCAATCACACCCTGCTGATCGGCCGCCGCTTCGCCGACCACATCGTCCGCGCGGTGGCGTTCGTGGCGGACGCGCGGAAGGGATAGCGCCCCCTCCGTCTCGTCGCCTATCGGCGCCGATCCACCTCCCCCGCGAGCGGGGCAGGAGGGGAGCCGCTTCCTCCTCACCCGTGCAACGGGGGAGGTGTCGCGAGGCGAAGCCTCGTGACGGAGGGGGCGCTGAGGTCGCGCCGATCCAGAAACGACGAAGGCCGCGCGGATCGCCGCGCGGCCTTCGAAATCTTCGGCGATGCGAAGGGAAGAGGTCTTAGCGACCGCCAGCCTTCTTCGGCATCGGCAGCAGGCCTTCGCGCTGAGCGCGCTTGCGGGCCAGCTTGCGAGCGCGACGGACGGCTTCAGCCTTTTGGCGAGCGCGCTTTTCCGACGGCTTTTCGTAGTGCACGTGCCGCTTCATTTCGCGGAACGAGCCTTCGCGTTGCATCTTCTTCTTCAGAGCCTTCAGGGCCTGATCGACGTTGTTGTCGCGGACGAAAATCTGGACCAGGGGTATCTCTCCATTCGACAGCCCGACCAATATTCCCAAGTCCCTCTTGAGGGGCCGGGCGGGCGAACAAAACCGGGTAACCTGGAAGGGGTGCTCCCAGGCGATGAGGCGGGGCTGATAGCAGAGCGCGCGCGTCCTGTCCATGCGCGACGCGGCTTAAACCACGGTGTAGACTCGGATTCATGAGCGAAAATATCGACACATCCGGTCAAGCTTCGGGTCAGGCGGGCGCCAGCTGGGCCGACTCGACGGAGCAACGCGTCCTGGATGAGGCCCTGCGCCTGGCGCCGAGCGCCGGTTGGAACGCCGGACTCGTCAGTCGCGCCCTGAGCGCTGTGGGCCTTTCCGAGGCCGAGGGCCAGCTGCTGCTGCCTGAAGGGCCGCGCGACCTAGCCGCCCTGCTGTCGCGACGCCATGACGCGGCGGCGCTGCAACGCCTACGGGCCTTGGACCTGGCGACGTTGAAGATTCGACAGCGGATTCGCGAGGGCGTCATCGCCCGCCTCGAGGCGGCTCAGGAAAATGGCGACGTGCTGCGGCCTCTGGCCGTGTTCCTGGCCTTCCCGACGAATCTGCCCTTGGCCGCTCGGTTGACCTGGGAATCTGCCGACGCGATCTGGCGTTGGGCCGGCGATACGGCGACCGACGAGAACCACTATTCCAAGCGCGCGATCCTGTCGGGGATCCTGGTCTCGACCCTGGCGGTCGACATGGCCTCGGGCCGGACCTCGGCGCTGTCGCACCTGGACGCCCGCATCGACAATGTCATGGCCTTCGAGAAGTGGAAGGCGGGCCTGAAGCCGATGGATCTGGCCACCGAGATGGTCGAGGGCCTGGCGAAGATGCGGTACGGCGCGAAATAGGTCGCGGGGGCGTCAGCCCCCGAACGCGGCCGCCAGCCGGTCGAAGTGGGCCTGCACGGGGCGCGGCGCTTCCTCGCTGGGCGATTCCACGTACATGCGGCGGTCCAGGTGCCGGACGCGCTCGTACAGGCGCTCGGACCGGTGCAGCAGGTTGGTCAGGCCGAACGGCAGGTCCTCGATCGGGGAGGGATCGCCGATCATCTCCTCGGCCAGGCGATAGTTCTCGGCGCAGGCGGCTTCCGGCGGCATCTCGCCCTCGCGGACGGCGCGCTGGACCAGAAGCCACGAGGCCACCTGCATCAGGCGGGTGGTCAGGCGCATGCTTTCGCTGGCGTAGCTGAGCGCGGCGTTGCGCGAGAGGATCTTGCTGTCATGCCGGCCGGCGCCGTCGAGATAGGCGGCGGTCTCCTCGACCAGCTGCATGCCTTCCTCGAACGTGCGGTCAAACAGCTCCGATCGGGCGAAGTCCTGGATGACTCCGGCGCGCCAAGGCGTATCGGCCAACGCGTTGACTTCGGTCATAGCTACTCAATGCCCCTTCGAAAGGCCGCGAGGACGTCTCGCTGGATTAAGGGTGCTGCAACCCTCGTGCCAGAGCTCGATGTCCCGTTTCGCGACCCGCCCCCCGCCTTTAAGACCGTCCGAAAGCGGATTGGAATGCTTTAAGACGTCAGTAACCTCACCGAAACCTTAAAAGAACCGTTAGTCGAGGCGACCAAACAGCGCATTGGCCGCGTCGCGGCCGGCCTTTTTCTTGGCCAGCTGGGCCTTGGTGCGCTCGATTTCGGCCTGCAGGGCCTCGATCCGCTCTTCCAATTCCGCAACGCCGTAGATCTCCAGATCCTCATGCGTGGCTTCGCTTAGAGCGCGTCCGCTGAAGGCGCGCGGCTCCGCGGCATCCTCGAACATCGGCATTCTCCCTTTTCCAGCCGTCATCTGACGCCTACCTAGGCCGCAAGGCAAGTCACAGAGGGAAGCCGCCCATGGGCGAGACGATGACCGCGATCGCGATCGAAGGCGGCAAGGGACCCGCCGAGGCCCTGAAGGCCGTGAGCGCCGACCGTCCCGAACCGGGACCGGGCCAAATTCTGATCAAGGTCGCCGCCGCCGGCGTGAACCGTCCGGATCTTCTACAGCGCCTGGGCTTCTATCCGCCGCCGCCAGGCGCGCCGACGACCCTGGGACTGGAGGTCGCGGGCGAGGTGGTTGTGGGCGCTGGCCGCTGGAAAGCCGGCGACAAGGTCTGCGCCCTGCTGGGCGGCGGAGGCTATGCGCAATACGCCGTGGTCGACGCCCGCCACGCCCTGCCGATCCCCGGCGATCTGGACCTGATCCACGCCGCCGCCCTGCCCGAGACGGTGTTCACGGTCTTCGCCAATGTGTTCGAGCATGGCGGCCTGAAGGCGGGCGAGACCCTGTTGGTTCATGGTGGGACGTCCGGAATTGGGACGACCGCGATCGCCATGGCCAAGGCCGCCGGCGCCAAGGTCATCGCCACCGGCCGCGGCGCCGACAAGAAGGCCAAGGCGCTGGAACTCGGCGCCGACATCGCCGTCGACGCCAAGACCGAGGATTTCGCCGAGGTGGTCAAGGCCGCCGGCGGGGCGGACGTGATCCTCGACATGGTCGGCGCCAGCTATTTCGAGAAGAACCTCGACGCCCTGAACACCGGCGGCCGCATCGTCTACATCGCCAGCCTGGGCGGCTCGACGCTGGAGGTCCCGGTGATGAAGATCATGCAGAAGCGGGCGGTGATCACCGGCTCGACCCTGCGTCCCCGCTCGGCCGACGAGAAGGCGCGCCTCTCCGCCGAGGTCGAGCGCGTGGCCTGGCCCTGGGTGGCGGCCGGCAAGCTGAAGCCGATCGTCGACGCGACCTTCCCGCTGGCCGACGCCGCCAAGGCCCACGCGCACCTCGAGGCCGGCGAGCACGTGGGCAAGGTGGTGCTGGTGGTCTGAACCCTCGCGGAGCGCCGGGCGTTCTCTCTCGCATGAGCGAGACGCGCATCGGGTGCTCCGGCTGGGCCTACAAGGACTGGCGCGGGCCGTTCTATCCGGAGACGATCCGGCTGAAGGACCACTTCGCCTATTACGCGTCCCGTTTCGACACGACCGAGATCAACGGCAGCTTCTACCGGCTTCCCACGGAAGACGCCGTGCGGCGATGGGCGGACCAGGCGCCCGATGGCTTCGTCTTCGCCTGGAAGGTCTCGCGCTACATCACCCACAACAAGAAGCTGAAGGACTGCCAGGACAGCGTGGACCTGGTCTTCGGCCGGATGGCGCCGTTGGCCGAGCATCTGGGGCCCGCCCTGGTCCAGCTGCCCCCAATGCTGCATCGGGACGACGAGCGGCTGAAGCGGTTCCTGTCCTGGCTGCCCAAGGGACAGCGGGTCACCGTCGAGTTCCGGCGCGACAGTTGGTACGACGAGGGCGTCTATTCGATCCTGCGCGACCACGGCGTCGCGCTCTGCATCTCCGACCACCACGACGCCCCGTCGCCGTGGCTCGTCACCGCCGATTTCGCCTATGTGCGAGGGCATGGACCGGGCGGGCGCTACGTCGGCCGCTACCCGGAAAAGGACCTCCAGGCCTGGGCCACGTTCCTCGACGACCAACGCAGGGCCGGCCGCGACGTCTACAGCTACTTCGATAACGACATCAAAAGCGCCGCGCCCCAGGACGCCGATGTCCTCAAGGCCTTGGTCGCGCAATAGAATAGGGTGGTTAGGCGCTTGTCCCCCGTTCCCTTTTTCCGAGAACCGCATTATAGCGGTGACTACATCCCGCCCGGCCGAAAGGCCGGGCGCCGTCATTTCTGGAGGACCGCATGTCCGACATCCTGATGCCCAAGGCGACCGCCGTCTGGTTGGTGGACAACACCTCGCTCAGCTTCGAGCAGATCGCCGATTTCTGCGGCCTGCACCCGCTGGAAGTGCGCGGCATCGCCGACGGTGAAGTGGCGCGCGACATCCGCGGCGCCGACCCGATCGGCAACGGCCAGCTGACCCGCGAGGAGCTGGACCGCGCCCAGTCCAATCCGGACTACCGGATGAAGGCCCAGGTCAGCCGTCACGCCGAACTGCTGAAGCCGCAGAAGAAGGCGCCGCGCTACACGCCGGTGTCGCGTCGCCAGGACCGCCCGGACGCCATCGCCTGGTTCCTGCGCCACCACCCCGAAGTGACCGACGCCCAGATCTCCAAGATCCTCGGCACCACCAAGGCCACGATCGAGCAGGTCCGGGCCCGCACGCACTGGAACGCGGCCAACATCAAGCCGGTCGACCCGGTGACCCTGGGCCTGGTCGGCCAGCTGGAACTCGACGCCCTGGTCAAGAAGGCCGCCGAGAAGAAGGCCAAGGACGACCTGAAGAAGGGCATCCTGCCGGAAGACCCGACCCTGCGTCCCGCCTCGGAAGCCGGCCAGTTCGAGCCGGAAGTCGAGGAAGAGGAAGAAGACTTCCGCGCGCCCCGCGGCGACATCAAGGCCGAGGACGTGTTCGGCAAGTCGACGGCTTACGTCGATGAGGAAGACGAAGAGTAACGACCCAAGGAGGCCGATCATCCGGCGGGCGTCGGAACCATCGGCCGGCCTGAAAAAACAAAGGCCCCGCTCCTTGCCGGAGCGGGGCCTCTCGTTTTTCGGCTGCTCGTCGCAGCTAGTGCATTCGGGCCCTGAGGCCCTCGATCTCTTCCTTCAGCCTAAGCTTCTGACGCTTCAGCTCTCGAAGCAGCGTCGGATCATAACCGGGTCGGTTGGTCTCCTCCTGGATCTTGCGGTCGAGGTTCTCGTGACGGGACCCAAGCTCGCGGATACGGGATTCGATGGCCATGGCTCTCGGCTCCTTGCTGTTGGAGAGGAAAGTGAACACCCGCTGCGCGACGCTGTCAGATCACATATGATTGCAACAGGCGGCGCTTGACGGGGCCGTTTTTGCTCCCATGACGGACGAACATTCACCATGACCGACGTTTCGAAGACCGTTGATCGACAAAGGCTAGCGGTCGGGATCACGGGGGCTTCCGGCGTCGTCTACGGCCTGCGGACGCTGGACGCCTTGCGCGAGCTGGGCGTCGAGAGCCACCTCGTCCTGTCTAAATCCGCGGCGTTGACGCTCGCTCAAGAGGCAGGTCTCAGCGTCGCCGAGGTCAACGCCAAGGCCGATGTGGTCCACCGCGCCGCCGACGTCGGGGCGTCGATCGCCTCGGGCTCGTTCCGGACGCTGGGCATGATCATCGCGCCCTGCTCGGTGCGGACGATGAGCGAGATCGCCACGGGCGTAACGTCTTCGCTGCTGACCCGCGCCGCCGACGTGACCCTGAAAGAGCGCCGGACCCTGGTGCTGATGATCCGCGAGACGCCGCTGCACCTGGGCCATCTACGGACCATGACCAAGCTGGCCGAGATGGGCGCGGTGATCGCCCCGCCGCTGCCGGCCTTCTACGCCAAGCCCGCCTCGATCGCCGAGATGGTCGACCAGTCGGTGGGCCGGGTCCTGGACCTCTTCGACCTCTCCTGGCGACCGGTGAAGCGCTGGGGCGAGGACTTGCCGTCGATTGGGGAGACCATCACCAGCAAGGGTGAGGGTTAACGCCGATGCGCATCTGGGACTGGGCCTTGGAGGTCTATGCGCGACAACCTGTCGCGGCCGCGTGCCTGAACCTGCAGGACGGCCACGGTCAGAACGTGCCCTACCTGCTGTGGGCCGCCTGGGCGGCGGGCGAGGGGCGCTCGGCCGACCTCAAGGAAGCGGCCCGGTTGATGCGCGACTGGGACGCCGAGATCGGCGCGCCGCTGCGGGGCGTGCGCCGGGCCCTGAAGCCGCCGCGTCCTCCGGTCGACGACGCCGCCAAGGAGGCCCTGCGCGACGCGGTCAAGGCCGTGGAGCTTCAGGGCGAGCGGGTGCTGCTGGAAAGCCTGGAAGCCTTGAGCGGTCCCGCGGGCGCGCCGGCCTCGGTGATCGAGGGCCTCGTGGCCGCCGCCGAGGCCTCCGGCGACCCGCCGCGCCGGGCCGCGCTCGAACAGCTCGCCAAGGCTCTTGAAAATCAAACGTCTTAGGCGGCCTTTACCGGTCGTCAGGCTTTCCCATCTATCTAGTCAGCGGGCCCATCTGAGATCATGTCCATGAACGACGACGATCCGTCGGACGACTCCGACATCGCGATCGAACGCCGCCTCGCCGACCTGCGCGAGGAGCACAAGGATCTCGACGACGCCATCCAGGCCCTGGAAGAGCGCTACCAGCCCGACATGCTGCAGATCGCCCGCTTGAAGCGGAAGAAGCTGGCCCTGAAGGACGAGATCATCCGTCTGGAAGACCTGCTGATGCCGGACATCATCGCCTAGCTAGCCGGCGACAGCCTTCGCGCAGGCGGCGCGGGCTTCGGGCGTCAGGGCGGCGGGGACCATGACCCTCTGGACAGTCACCGTTCCCTTGCCGGCGGGCATGTAGCGGATGACGCGGGTTGGCCCTCCGTCTCGCACCGCGTAGCCGGCTTCTATCGAGCCGTCGCCGTCCACGCCCCGGTCGCGACCCATATATTTCATGCCGTCACGTAGCCCGGCGGCATAGGCGGGGCCATCAGGGATGACTCCGCTGACAATCCGGGTCCTGCGCGTCTCGTCGAGGTCGAAGCCAGGGTCGAAGCTCGCGCGCGTTCGAGTTTCCACCGAAAGGCAGCCGCCGAACACGCCGGGCGAAAGGACGATGGGCTCGCCCTCGGTGATGTACCGCTTGATCTGAGGCGCGACGTCGACGCCGGTCCTGGCCTTGACGACCCTTGGGAACAGCGTCGCGGCCGTATGACCCCAGGCGGCCGGGTCGCGTCCCTTGGCGTCGTCGCGCATGGCCCGCATGATCGCATCAAGCCCGCCCCTGTCCTTGAACTGGGCGTCCATCAGGGCGGCGAACAGGGCGCCACGCTGATAGGGCAGCTTGTGCACGAACTTGTCGCCCCAGAAGCGCTTGGCGATCTCGGCGTTGGGCGTCGAGCGGGCCGGTGACGTCCCGTAGGCCTCCAGCGCCGCGTTCCAGTCGGCGGCGAAAGCCTCGAGGCTGATCAGCCCCGACCGCAGGGCCAGTCGACGAGCGTAGTAGTCGGTGAACCCTTCGCTGAACCAGTAACCCGCTGGCTCGTCCGGACCATCCGCCAGCCCGCCGACCTGGCTTGAGTTCCAGGTGTGGAAGTACTCGTGCGTGAGGAAAATCCGGTAGTCCTCAAGCGGCTGCTCGCGCGTCGAGATCACGGCGAAGGCGTCGCCCAGGCCCGAGCCGCGCATCGAGCGCCAGCCCTTGGGCGCGTCCTGGGCCATCAGGGTGACCAGGAATGGCTCGCCCTTGTCGCCCCAGAAGCCGCGGACAGCGCGGATGATGCGGGCGGTCATGTCGACAAAGTCGTCGTCCGTAAAGCCGAAGCTCCCCCGGACGGCCAGGCGGGCCGGCGCGCCGACGGCGTCGCGGGTCAGGATCCGCAAATCCTTGCTGGCGATCATCACGCTGTCGCCAAGGTCGTCCATCTTGCCGGGGGTCTTCTCGAGGCGCTCCAGATCGGACGCCAGCGTCAGGCCCGAGGTGCCGGGCGCCCAGACGAAGCGGACCCGGTCGCGGTCGCGATCCTTGGGGCGAACGAAGACGGTATGCCCCACGACATAGAAGCCGTCGGGCCCAATGATCGGCTGGGCGTATGTGATGCTATCGACCGGCGGCGGGCCCTCATAGGCGCTGACGACGCGATAGCGCACGGTGAGCGGCGCGCGGGCCTTGGACCGAACGATCCAGGTCCTCTCGTCCGGCGTCGAGAGTCGGCCGCCGATGACGACGGGGTCCTTGATGAACCGCCACAATCGTTCTCCGCCGCCCCAGTCGTCCGGAAGATCCAGGCGCGTTTCGCCATCGGCGTCGGCGGTCAGGCTGACGGTCATCGCCAGGGCGCTGACCTTGCCATCCTCGATCACGGGCGCGACGCGATAGACATTGACCGAAGGTTTGGGCGTCGCGGCCAGCGCAGGCGCGGCGAACAGGGCGGCCAGCGCCGCCGCGAGAGATCTGCGGATCAAGGAAAGTCCCCCGGAACTTGGCCGCACCCTAGGTTGGGCGGGCGGTCCGGGTCAGCTTAAACTTCTGTCAGGCTAAGCCGCGCGCGGCCTCCAGCGCGCGGACCGTATCCAGCAATCGCCCTGGCGTGATCGGCTTCTCCAGCCGCGCGTCGGCGTGCTGGTCGGCGCGCAGCAGGCGGGTGTCGACGCCCGAGGCCATCAAGGTCGCGGCGTGCGGGCAGGCGCGGCGGACGGCGCTGATCAGGTCGCCGCCGCTCATGCGCGGCATCGAATGGTCGGTGATCACCAGGTCGGGGGAAAAACTGTCCAGCGCCTCGAAGGCTTCCTGGCCGTCATGGCACAGCAAGACCTCGAAGCCGGCCTCGGTCAGGGTGATCTCGTAGATCATCGACAGGACGGGATCGTCCTCGGCGATCAGAATTTTCTGCATCCGTCCCGCGCCGCCATGCTTAACAGACCCTGAAGAGCATAGTCTGCGAATGACTCTCGGTCGCCGCGCGATAAGGTCGCACGATCTTCGGTTGTCCGAGCCCGACGCGGCCTGAAAAGGATCTAGGCGACGGCCGCTTTTCGCTTGCGCAGGAACATGGCCGCGTCGGCCTCGGCCAGGGCGACCTCGGGATCGGCGCCGGGCTCGATCTCGCGCACGCCGTACGAGATGTGCAGCGGCGCAGACCACTCTCCGAACTCGACCGGCGCGCCCATGACCGCATCGGCCAGGGCGCGGGCCTTGGTCAGGGCGGTCTCTCGATCGGCCTGGGCCAGCAGCACGGCGAACTCGTCGCCGCCCATGCGCCCGACGATGTCGCTTTCGCGGACATTGTTCAGCAGGCGCTTGGCGACAGCCTTCAGGGCCTGGTCGCCGGCGGCGTGGCCGAAGCGGTCGTTGACCCACTTGAAGCCATCGAGGTCGAAGAACACCACGCTGGCCGGCGAGCCGTAGCGCTGGGCGAAGGCGGCGACGCGCTTCATCTCGCGCAGGAAGGCGCGGCGGTTCAGCACCGGGGTCAGGGCGTCCATGTCCGCCAGGTTCTGGGCCTCGTTCAGCCGCAGCTTCAGGGCCGAGACCTCGTTCCGCAGGTCCTCGATCTCGGTCATCAGGGTCTGGAGGGCCTCGATCACCTTGGGTGTCAGGTCCGTCTCGCCGAGACCCAGGAAGGCGGCGCTGTCGGGCGCGGACACCTCGCGGACCGCGACCTGGGCGCCCGCTCGCGCCAAGGCGCGCTTGCGGATGGCGGCGAAGGGTTCGGTCCGGGCGCCGGTAATCTTCATGACCCTACGCGAATCGAAATGGCACAGCTTGAATATGGTTAACGGCAACCGCGTCAGGCGCAATCGCGGCGTACCCAGGGCGTGGTCGTAGGACGCCGCGCGCTCGTGTTTCAGGCGTTTGGTGACGTTTTGGGCTTGCGCGGAGGGGGCCGCCCGCATACGGGGCGGCTTTCATCAACGGGATGACGCCGATGTCTTCGACCACCCCGCCTGTCGCCATCATCATGGGCAGCCGTTCGGACTGGCCAACCATGAAGGGCGCCGCCGATGCGCTGGACAGCCTGGGCGTGGCCTGGGAGGCGAAGGTGGTCTCGGCCCACCGCACCCCGCAGCGTCTGTTCGACTTCGCCACGGGCGCGGAAAAGGCCGGCTACAAGGTGATCATCGCCGGCGCCGGCGGCGCGGCGCACCTGCCGGGCATGGCCGCCTCGATGACCAACCTGCCGGTGCTGGGCGTGCCGGTGCAGTCCAAGGCGCTGTCGGGTCTCGATTCCCTGCTCTCGATCGTCCAGATGCCGGGCGGCGTTCCCGTCGCCACCCTGGCGATCGGCGAGGCCGGGGCCAAGAACGCCGGCCTCTTGGCCGCCCAGATCCTGGCCCTGTCGGACGCGAATCTCGCCCAGCGTCTGGCGGCCTTCCGCGCGGCCCAGACCGACAGCGTCGCCGAAAGCGTCGAGGACTAAGAGATCAAGATGGCTGAGTTCCCCCTGGCCCCCGGCTCGACCATCGGCATCCTGGGCGGCGGACAGCTGGGCCGCATGCTGGCCCTGGCCGCCGCGCGTCTCGGCTTCGACGTGGTGATCCAGGATCCGGAAGAGGCCTCGCCCGCCGGCCGCGTCGCCGCCCGCCAGATCGTCGCCGCCTATGACGACCGCTGGGCCCTCAAGCGCCTGGCCGAGGCCTGCGACGTCGTCACCTACGAGTTCGAGAACGTCCCCGCCGACACGGTGGCCGAGCTGGCCGCCCTGGGCGCGGTGGTCTCGCCCGGCGCCAAGGCCCTGGCCGCCGCCCAGGACCGCGTCGCCGAGAAGAGCTTCCTGGCCGAGATCGGCGTGCCCACCGTGGCTTTCGCCGCCGTCCACGACAGCGAGAGCTTGGCGCAGGCCGTGGCCCGCATCGGCGCGCCGTCTCTGCTGAAGACCCGTCGCGAAGGCTATGACGGCAAGGGCCAGGCCTGGATCCAGCGCGCTGGCGAGGCCGAGGAAGCCTATGACCGCATCGGCCGTCAGGCCGCGATCCTCGAGGCCCCGGCCGACTTCGGCCGTGAGCTGTCGGTGATCGCCGCGCGCGGTCGCGACGGCGAGATCGCCTGCTATCCGGTCAGCGAGAACCACCACGAGGGCGGGGTCCTGCGCCGCACCGTCGCCCCGGCCAAGATCACGCCGGCGACCCGCGACCAGGCCGAGGCCATCGCCGCCAAGATCCTCACCGCGCTGGACTATGTCGGCGTGATCGGGGTCGAGCTGTTCGAGCTGGCTGGCGGCAAGCTGCTGGTCAACGAGTTCGCCCCGCGCGTCCACAACACCGGCCACTGGACCCAGGACGGCTGCGAGGTCGACCAGTTCGAGCAGCACATCCGCGCCGTCGCCGGCTGGCCGCTGGGTCCCACCCAGCCGCACCATCACGTCGAGATGACCAACCTGCTGGGCGCCGACGTCGACGCCTGGAAGAAGCTGGCCGCCGAGCCGGAGACCCGCGTCCACCTCTACGGCAAGGGCGAGGCCCGCCCCGGCCGCAAGATGGGCCACGTCAATCGCTTAAGGCCGCTGCGGGACTGAGGACAGTCCGCGGCGTCGGGGGCGTGAGCCGCGTCTTCAGTCGCAACGCCGGCTTTTCGACCAGCAACCAGGACAGGGCCGCGCAGGGCAAGGCGAGCGCTAGCGAGCTTAGCAGGTTCAGCGCGCCGCGCTCGGCCAGCATCTGCTGCAGCGGAAAGCTGTAGATGTAGAGCCCGTACGACAGGTCGACCGGGGGCCTGGGCAGGGGCAAGGCGCCCAGCCGGACGACCAGGGCGGGCAGGGCCAGGAACCAGAGTGGCGTGAGCAGGAGCGGGATCGTCACGATCGCAAGCCAGACCGGCGGCGCCGCGCGGCTTGTCCAGAACCCGGCGCCCGCCAGGAACAGGAAACCGTTCAGACTGGCCAGATAGACGATGCGGAAGAAGTCGCCCCGCGCGTCGAGGCCGGCGACGTGCAAGCCGATCGTCACGCCCGCCGCGATGATCGCGAGCGACGCCAGGGGCCTGGTCGTCGCCTGGCGCGCCGCGCCGAGGGCGGCGAGGGCGAGATAGGCGGTGAACTCCAGCCGCAGCGTCCACAGCGAGCCGTTGACGACGCCGGCCATCGGCGCGGCCAGGAACACGCCCGGCAGGTCGTAGGTGACGGCATAGAGGCTGAGGTTCCTCAGCACGTAGCCGTAGGGGGCCTGATCTCGGAGATAGTCGCCAAGGCCCACCGTGCTGACCAGCGGACCCAGGACGAAGGCGGTGAACAGCAGCGCGATCGCCAGGCCGGGAAAGATCCGCAGCGCGCGTTTGGCGACGAAGACGCCGAGGCTGGGCGCCCGCGCGAGGCTGCCGGCGACCAGATAGCCGCTGATCACGAAGAAGATCCCCACGCCCAGCGCGCCCAAGTCAGCGCCGCCGCCGAGCATGAGGGGCGGTCGCCCGTCCAGCACCCGCGCGTGGTGGGCGATCACCAGGATCGCCGCGGCCAGCCGCAAATAGTCGTAGCCCCCCATGGCCCCCTCATGATCCAGTCCCCGACTGAATTTAGAGCCCGGATCGCCTGGCCCGGCAAGAACGAGGGGAGATTTGCGTGGCGGTGATCCTTGAAACGGACCGGCTGATCCTGCGCCTGCCCCAGCAAGCGGACTTCGACGCGGGCTGGGCCGAGTTTCACACCGATCCTGAATGCATGCGCTATCTGGGCGGCGCGATGGCGCGAAGCGTTGCTTGGCGGGCTCTAGCCCAGGTGGTCGGAATGTGGTCGCTGCTGGGCTTTGGCCAGTTCTCGGCGATCGAGAAGGCCACCGGCCGCTGGGTCGGCCGCGTCGGACCCTGGCGCCCCGAAGGCTGGCCGGCGCCCGAGGTGGGGTGGCTGTTCCATCGCGACGCCTGGGGCAAGGGCTACGCGACCGAGGCGGCGAGGGCTTGCCTGGGACATGTCTTCGAAACCCTGGGCTGGGACTTCGTCGGCCACATGATCCATCCGGACAACCTGCCGTCCCAAGCGGTGGCCCAGCGGCTGGGGGCGCGTCTGGTCGAGTTGGTCACTCTGCCGCCGCCGATGGACGCGGCCGGGCCGACCCAGATGTGGGGCCAGACGGCGGAGGATTGGCGAGCGGCTCAGTCGCCCTCGTCCGCCGCGTCCAGGTCCTGAGCGTCGAAGGCGTAGTCCAGCAGATCGCCCGGCTTGCAGTCCAAGGCCGCGCATAGGCGCGCCAAGGTGCGGAAGCGGATACCCTTCACCTTCCCAGAGCGGAACAGCGACAGCTGGGTCTCGCTGAGGCCGACCTCGGCCGCCAGGTCGCGGGCCTTGATGCCCTTGGCGACGATCAGGGCGTCCAGAGTGACGCGGACGGGCATCAAATCATCTCGTCGAGTTCGGCCTGGGCCGCCAGGGCCTGGTCCATGACGCGGCCGAGCAGGAAAAGCGCGCCGCCGATCATGCCCAGCGTCATGCCGGCCACGTCGAAGTGCAGATAGCCGCCCTTGGCCTGGCCGGCCAGCCTCATCAGGTTGGTGACGACGAAGACGCTGATCACGCCGCCGATCGCCAGCGAGATTCCGACCTTGCGCATCGCTCCGGGCAGCGCGGCTTGAAGCGGCCGACCTTTCGACACCTCGCCCAGCGCCTGGCCGATCGACCAGACCCCGAACAGGTAACAGACGGCCGGAAGGTTCGAGATGAGCAGTTCCAACTTGAAGCCGCGCGGAATGATCGCCAGCGCCAGGCCAAGGATCGCGCCCACGCTGACCACCATGAACACGGCCAGCCAGCGAAACTGGCCGCACCGGCGGCGAAAACGGTCGATGTCGGGCTGGCCCACGGTCCTTCTCCAAGCGTGAGTTTGTGTCGTGTCTTTAATCTTGACTTAAAGATCGACCGCTCGCAACTTTATATCTAACTTAAAGATCGAGGGGCGCTGAAGCATGATCGCCGCGATAGAGACCGAAGGCCTTTCCCGACGCTTTGGCGACCGCCTGGCTGTCGACGGGGTGTCCATGACCGTGCCCGAACAGGCGGTGTACGGCTTCCTGGGTCGCAACGGCGCGGGCAAGACCACGACGCTGAAGATGGTGCTGGGCTTGCTGCGGCCCTCCGCTGGACGCGTGCGTGTTCTTGGTCTGGATGTCGCTCGCCAGCGGATGGCGGCGGTGCGTCGAATCGGGGCGCTGCTGGAGGCGCACGGCTTCTACGGCAACCTGACCGGGCGCGAGAATCTGGCCCTGACGGCGACCCTGCTGGGCCTTAGCGCGACCGAGGTCGAGCGGGTGCTGGAGGTGGTCGAGATGCGTTCCGACGCGGGCCGCAAGGTCGGCGGCTACTCCCTGGGCATGCGCCAGCGGCTGGGACTGGCCCGCGCCATGCTGGGCGCGCCGCCCGTGCTGCTGTTGGACGAGCCGACAAATGGTCTGGATCCGGACGGCATCGCCGACATGCGCCGCTTCCTGAAGAGCCTGCCGGAGCGCGCCGGCGCCACGGTGCTGCTGTCCAGCCACCTGCTGGGCGAGATCGAGCAGACCGCCACCCACGTGGGCGTCGTGGACGCGGGCCGCCTGGTGCTGGAGGGCGAGCTGGCGCGGCTGAAGGCCGAGCTGGCGCCCGAACTGATCCTGCGGACCGGCGACGATATGCGGGCCGTGAGTCTGCTGCTGGCGCACGGCCGCTCGCCCGTTGCCGCCGAGACGGGCCTGACCGTGGCGCTGAGGGCCGGAGAGGACGCCGACCAGGCCGCCGCCGCCATCACCCGCCTGCTGGTCGAGAACGGCGCGTCTGTCTTCGCCATCGGCCCGCGCGAACAGTCCTTGGAGGACATCTATCGCCGCGTCGCTGGTTCCCGTCCGTCCCTAGCCGAGGCCGCCTGATGCTCGCCGTCCTGTCCGTCGAACTTCGCAAATTGAACCGATCCCTGGCCGCCGTGCTGGTCCTGGCCGCGCCGTGTCTGATCGGCTTCTTCACGTTCTTCGCCCTGCTGCGGAACAAGCACCCGTCGCCGTGGGAGACCTTGCTCCAGACATCAACGGGCATCTGGGCCTTTTTCATGCTGCCGATGAGCGTCACCGCCCTGACGGCCTTGGTCGCTCAGATGGAGCACACCCCGCGCGCCTGGGATCATCTGCGCGCCTTGCCGGTGGCGCGCTGGAAGCTCTACGCGGCCAAGGCGATCTGCGTTGTGGCCCTGGTCGTGGTCATGACCTTGCTGAACCAGGTGATCACCTGGGGCGCGATCTCCGCCGCGTCGGCGCTGAAGCCCGCCGTGGCGCCGGCCGGACCGCTTGATGTCGCCAAGGCGATGGCGCTGAACGCCAAGGTCGTGGCCGCCGCCCTGCTAATGATCGCCATCCAGATATGGACGGCGCTGCGGTTCGCCAGCTTCGCGCCAGCCCTGGCCTTAGGGATCGGCGGGACCTTCTTTTCCGTGGTGGCGACCAGCGCCAAGCAGGGGGTGTTCTTCCCTTGGCAGATGCCGGTCAACATGCTGGCGAGCCAGCCTTGGCGCGTCGAGACCGCCTTGGCGCTGGGCGGAGGACTGGGCTTGCTAGCCCTGGTCGTCGCCATCGCCCACTTGGCGCGGCGGGAGGTTCTTTAACGCGCCACCGCCTGCTAGAGGGCGTCGCGTCCACAACGCGGAGCACGCCATGACCGAACAGGCGCTCATCGGATTGATCGGCGGCATGAGCTGGGAGAGCTCGGCCCAGTACTACCGGCTGATCAACGAGGCCGTGCGCGAGCGGCTGGGCGGCGTGGCTTCGGCGCGGACCTTGATGTGGTCGTTCGACTTCGCCGAGATCGAGCGCCTGCAGCACGCCGGCCAATGGCCCGAGCTGTCGCGGCGGCTGGCCGACGCGGCCCGGGCGCTGGAGGCCGGCGGCGCCGACTTCCTGGTGCTCTGCACCAACACGATGCACCGCGAGGCCGAAACCATCGAGGCCGCGGTCCGTATCCCGCTGCTGCACATCGCCGATCCGACGGGCGAGGCGATCAAGGCGGCGGGCCTTGCCACCGTCGGCCTGCTCGGCACGGCCTTCACGATGGAGCACGGCTTCTATCGCGAGCGGCTGGAGAAGAACCACGGCCTGACCGTGCTGACGCCAGACGCCGAGGACCGCGCCGTCGTCCACCGCATCATCTACGAGGAGCTGGTCGCCGGCCGGGTGATGGACGCCTCGCGCGAGGCCTATCGGGCGGCGATCGCGCGTCTGGTCGAGCGCGGCGCGCAGGCGATCATCCTGGGCTGCACCGAGATCATGCTGCTGATCGGCCAGGACGACAGCCCGGTCCCCGTGTTCGACACCACCACCTTGCACGCCATGGCGGCGGTGGAGCGGGCCTTGAAAGGCGCCGCCTAGCCGATAGGGTGCCTCCGCCCCGTGCCGGAGTTCTCCAATGCGCCTGCTTCCCGTTCTGACCGCGAGCCTCACCCTCCTGGCGGCGGCGGCGCAGGCCCAAACCTCCGCCTACGACGCCGTCGATCCCTTTATCGGCACGGGCGGCGACGGTCACACCTTCCCCGGCGCTGTGGCTCCGTTCGGCATGGTGCAGCTGAGCCCGGACACCGACATCCTGCCGTTCAAGCAGAGCTATGCCCGGGCGGCCGGCTATCGCTTCGGCGATCCGACGATCCTGGGCTTCTCGCACACTCATTTCTCGGGCGCCGGCCACTCCGACCTGGGCGACATCCTGCTGACCCCGGTGGTCGGCGAGGCCAAGCTGGAGCCGGGCGACGCGGACAAGCCGGGAAGCGGTTACCGCTCGCGCTACAGCCACGACAGCGAGGTCGCCCAGCCGGGCTACTATGCGGTGACCTTGAGCGACAGCCAGGTGCGCGCCGAACTCACGGCCGGCCTGCGCACGGGTCTGCACCGCTACGCCTTTCCCAAGGGCCAGCGCGCCCAGGTGCTGATCGATCTGAGGAGCTCGATCTACAACTATCCGGGCAAGGTGCTGTGGTCGCGGCTGCGCGTCGCGCCGGACGGGACGGTCACCGGCTATCGCGAGACGCGCGGCTGGGCGCCGGGGCGCAAGCTGTTCTTCGCCATCCGCTTCGACAAGCCGCTGGTCGGCCAGGCCTTCCACAACCGCGAGACGGACGTGCCCTACAAGGGCTTCGCCCAGCCGGGACGGACGCCCAACGACCGCGCTCAGATCCAGGGCCGGGCCTTGGTCGGCGTCTTCGACTTTGGCCAGATCGATGGCCCGCTGACGGTGAAGGTGGCGCTGTCGTCGGTCAGCGAGGACGGGGCGATCGCCAATCTCGCCAGCGACGAGCCAGGCTTCGATTTCGACGCCCAGCGCGCCCGCGCCAAGGCGGCCTGGGAGAAGGCCCTGGGAGCGGTCGACATCGCGGCGCCCGCGCCGATGCGCAAGACGCTCTACACGGCGCTCTATCACACGCTCTTGGCCCCCAGCGTCTTCGCCGACGCCGACGGCCGCTATCGCGGCCCCGACGACCAGGTGCACGATGGGACCTTGGACGGCCGGCCGTTCACCTTCCACTCGACTTTCTCGCTGTGGGACACCTTCCGGGCCGAGCATCCGCTGCTGACCCTGGTGCAGCCGGCGGACTACACCAACGACGTCGTCAATTCGCTGATCGCCTCGCAGCGTCAGAGCCCCTACCAGATCCTGCCGGTCTGGCAGTTCCACGGCCAGGAGACGTGGACGATGATCGGCTATCACGCCGTTCCGGTCATCGCCGACGCCTGGATGAAGGGCATCCGCGGCTATGACGGCAAGGCCGCCCTCGACGCCATGGTCAAGAGCGCGACCTACGCGCCGTACGGGGGCTTGGGCGACTACATGACGCTGGGCTACGTCCCGATCGATAAGGAGCCCGAGGCGGCCTCCAAGACGGTCGAATACGCCTATGACGACTGGACCATCGCCCGCATGGCCCGCGACCTGGGCCAGGCCGAGGTTGCCACGACGTTCGAGAAGCGCGCCGCTTACTGGCGCAACAGCTTCGACGCCAAGACCGGCTTCTTGCGGGCGCGTAAGAGCGACGGGACCTATCGCGAGCCCTTCAACCCGACCGCCATCAACTACGGCTCGGACTACACCGAGGGCAACGCCTGGCAGTACTCTTGGTTCGCGCCGCAGGACCTGGGCGGGGTGGTCAAGACGCTGGGCGGCGACGCGGCGACGGCGAAGAAGCTGGACGCCATGTTCGACTTCGACAATTCGAAGGTCGACTACTCGCACGCCGAGGACATCGCCGGCCTGATCGGCCAGTACATCCACGGCAACGAGCCCAGCCACCACGTGGCCTACTTGTACGACTACGCCGGCGCGCCCTGGCGGACCCAGGCGCGGCTGACGCAGATCGTGAAAAGCCAGTACAAGCCGACGCCGGACGGCCTGTCGGGCAATGACGACCTGGGCCAGATGTCGGCCTGGCTGATGTTTACGTCGCTGGGCTTCTATCCCGTGACCCCGGCCTCGAACGAGTACGCGATCGGCCGGCCGTTCGTGGAGCGGGCGAGCCTGAACCTGCCGAACGGCAAACGCTTCGCCGTGCGGACGGTGGGACTGTCCGACGCCGCGCCCTACGTCGCCAAGGTCACCCTGAACGGCCAGCCGCTGACCCGCGCGTTCCTGAGGCACGAGGAGATCATCGCTGGCGGCGAGCTGGTCTTCACGATGAGCGCGACGCCGAACAAGACCTGGGCGACCCGGCCGCAGGATCGGCCGACCTCGATGACGGGGTATCGGTAGGCAAATCCCTCTCCCCTTGCGGGAGAGGGTGGCCCGCGAAGCGGGGCGGGTGAGGGGTCTTGCTCCGCTGTCCGGACAAGCTTTTCGACCCCTCATCCGTCAGCTTCGCTGACACCTTCTCCCGCAAGGGGAGAAGGGACTTAGTTGCTAGGTTCCGTCGCCGGCGCCCCGGCGTCCTCCCGCTCCGACGCCGTCCGGGCCAACTCGGCGGCCAGCGTCTCGTAGAAGCCGTTGCGCGGGTCGGGCTTCGTCTCGGCCACCGGATCGTCCAGCAGCCACGGGAAGTCGCTGACGGCCAGGGAGGCGTGGGCCGCGACCATGAAGCGCCGCCAGACGGCCGCCGGAATGTCGCCGCCGACCACCTTATTCATCGGCCGTTCGTCGTCGTTGCCGACCCAGACGCCGGTGACGTAGTCGGGCGTGAAGCCGACGAACCAGGCGTCGCGCCAGTTCTGGCTGGTGCCGGTCTTGCCGGCGGCGGGACGGCCGAACTCGGCGCGGCGGGCGGTGCCCTCGGTCACCACCTTCTCCATCATCCGCACCATGGTGCTGGCGTGGCCAAGGTCATAGACGCGCCGCTCGCCGGCCGGCGGCTGGTGGGTCCAGATCTCCTGGCCGCCCTGGGTGCCGATCGACTCGATCAGATAGGGCTCCAGCCGGATCCCGCCCAGCTGGAACACCTGGAAGCCCGAGGTCAGCTGCAGCAGGGTCACCTCGTAGGAGCCCAGCGCCACCGACAGGTCCGGGGCGTCTGGCAGGCTGGTGAAGCCGAAGCGATGGGCCAGCTCGCCGATCGCCGCGCCGCCGACCTCATGGCCCAGCTGCGCGGCGATGGTGTTGGTCGAGGCGATCAGGGCCTGCTCGACGGTCATCGGCCCGCGATAGCCGCCGCCGTAGTTCTCCGGCGCCCAGTCGCCGAACTTCACCGGCTCGTCGACGCGGATGTCGGTCGGCAGCACGCCATGCTCCACGGCGGTCGCATAGACGAACGGCTTGAAGGTCGAGCCGGGCTGGCGGCGGGCCTGGATCGCGCGGTTGAACGGACTTTCGACATAGTCGGTCCCGCCGATCATCGCCCGGATCGCCCCGTCGGCCGACAGCGACAGCAGGGCGGCTTGGGAGACGCCGGAGACCGGGCCGTCGACCGCGATGGTCTGGCGGATCGTCTCGGCCGCCTCGCGCTGCAGCAGCGGGTCGATCGTCAGGCGCACGACCAGATCCGGCGCGTTCGGGCCCGCGATCTTCACCGCCTCGGTGGTGGCGTAGTCGAGCACCCAGCCAAAGTCGCCCTCGTCCTGGCCGATGGGGGAGAGGGCGGGGCGGTCCTCCAGCGCCTCGCGCTCCTGCCGGGCGCTGATCCAGCCCTCGGCGCGCATGTTGGCCAGGATCAGGCGCGAGCGGATCAGAGCCCGCTCCAGGTCGCGGTTCAGGGCCAGGCGCGAGGGGGCCTTGGGCAGGCTGGCGAGCAGGGCCGCCTCCGACAGGGTCAGCTGGCTGGCGGACTTGCCGAAATAGGTCTGGGCCGCGCCGTCCAGGCCATAGGTCCCGGCCCCGAAATAGATGCGGTTCAGATAGATCTCGAGGATCTCGTCCTTGGTCAGCACCTGCTCCAGCCGATAGGCCAGCAGCATCTCCTGCAGCTTGCGCTTGATGATCCGGTCGGGGCTGAGGAACAGGCCCTTGGCCAGCTGCTGGCTGAGCGTCGAGGCGCCCTGCACCGTGCGCCCGGCCCGCCAGTTGATCCAGGCGGCCCGGAAGACGCCTTGAACATCGATCGGGCCGTGGTCGTAGAAACGGCGGTCCTCGGCGGCCAGGAAGGCCTGGGACACATAGGGCGGGAGCTCCTCGACCTTGACCGGCCGGCCATAGCGCGGACCGCGCGTGGCGATGACCTGGCCGTAGCGGTCCTCGAAGCGGATGGCGGGCGCGCGGTTCAGGGCGAACAGCGCCTCGCGCGGCGGCAGTTGGGGCGTGTCCTTCAGGTACTTGTCCCAGACGACATAGGCGCCGCCGGCCACGGCCAGGGCGGCGACCAGCATCGCGGCCAGTAGTCCGGTGAGCACCCAAGCCCAGACCCGCCAGGCGCCGCGGGTCTTCGCGGGCTTCGTCTCGAAGCGATGCGGCCTTTCCACCGGCGCGGGCGCGGGGGCGGAGGGCTCCGGGGGCGGGGTCTCATCGGTCGGCGGCGTCGAGTCGGTCACGTCTAAGGTTAGGCTCTGTTTGGTCGCCGGGTCATTCGGGTTTAGGACGGGGCCATGAATTCAAGCAAACCTTTCTGGCTGACCAAGACGCTGGCCGAGATGACCGTCCCCGAGTGGGAGAGCCTGTGCGACGGCTGCGGCCTGTGCTGCCTGGTCCGCTTCGAGGACGAGGACACCGGCGAGATCGTTCCCACCCGCGTCCACTGCCAGCTGTTCGACGAGCACCTGTGCCGCTGCAAGGACTATCCGAACCGCAAGAAGACGGTGCCGGACTGCATCAAGCTGACGCCGTACAATATCGAGGACCTGGAGTGGATGCCGCGCTCCTGCGCCTATCGGCGGCTGCACGAGGGCAAGGACCTGCCGCAATGGCATCCGCTGGTCACCGGCGATCCGGAGAGCACCCACAAGGCCGGGATCTCGGTGCGCGACCAGACGGTGTCGGAGCTATGCTTCGACGACGCCGAGGACGCCCTGGATTTCACGGCGACCGACCTGATGCGCGATAAGGGCGATGATCCGTATGATCCGACGCCTGAATAGCTGTCCTTGAGGGACGCTTGCGGTGATCGCGGTCGTGCCCATCTCCGGTAGAGCTTGCTGGAGTCGTGCATGTCGCTGCTGATCGCCGCCCTGATCGGGCTTTTGGCCCTGGCCGTCGCGCGCGAACCGGGCGGCCGGCTCTGGCGGATGCTGATCGAGGCCCCTGCGCGCAAGCTGGACGCCATGACGTGGCGGCAGATGCTGGTCACAGCCATCGTCCTGGTGATGGCTTTCGGCGCGTCGGAACTGGTGCTGATGGATATGGCCTGGGTCCTGGCCGCCGATATCGTCGCCTGGATCGAGCTCTTCGCCGCCGTGTTGGTCGTGACGCGGCTGGCGCCCGGTTGGCGGATGTTCAAGGCCTGGGTCTCGCGGATCTCGCCGGGCCGGCGTGAACGGTTGAGGGAAAGCCGCCCCCGACGCGCGCGTCGTTCGGTCAAAACGTCCGATGATCCCGACCCCGCGGCTTGGGCGCCGGTCTTCGCCTGATGTCCAGACACAGAAAAAGCCGGCCCGCGATGCGCGGAGCCGGCTTTCCGTCGCCCTTACGGCGAGAAGGGTTTTTAGGCCTTCTTGCCGGTGAAGCCGGCGAACTTGGCGTTGAAGCGCGAGACGCGGCCGCCGCGGTCCATCAGCTGGGCGTTGCCGCCCGTCCACGCCGGATGGGTGCGCGGATCGATATCCAGCGCCAGGGTCGCGCCTTCCTTGCCGTAGGTCGAGCGGGTCTTGTAGCTCGAACCGTCGGTCAGGGTGACGGTGATGAAGTGGTAGTCGGGGTGAATGTCTTGTTTCATGGCGGCGATCCAGACCGACTAAGCCGGCGAGTGAGAATGGGGTAAGCGCCAAACCGCGCACGCGCGGGGTGGCCCTCGAAGACGCGCGGCTATAAAGAACGCGCGCGATTTTGGCAAGGGACAGTTGATGACCGACGTGACCGCCGGCGACCAAAAGGCCGAAGGCCGCCCCGGCGCGGGGGCGGAATTGGTCCAGGGCATGGCCGAGGCCAAGGCCCGGCGGCCGCGCCGCAAGGACATCCGTCCCCTGGCCCACCTGCTGCCTTTCGTCGCCGCCCACAAGGGCGACGGCCTGGCGGCGGGCTTTTTCCTGCTGTTCTCGACGGGCGCGACCCTGGGCCTCACGGCGGCCTTCAAGGAGGTCATCGACCACGGATTCGCCAAGGGGCAGGGAAGCGAGATCAACAGCGCCTTCGTCGGCCTCGGCGCGGTCGCCATGGTGCTGGCGGTGGCGACGGCCCTGCGATTCTTTTTCATCACCCGGCTGGGCGAGCGGGTCGTGGCCGATGTGCGCCGGGCGCTCTACGCCCACACCCTGACGCTGGACCAGGAATATTTCCTCAAGACCCGCACCGGCGAGGTGCTGTCGCGCCTGACGACCGACGTGGCTTTGATCGAGCAACTGGTCGGGGCCTCGGCCTCGATCGCCCTGCGCAACATCCTCAGCCTGGTCGGGGGCCTCACCTACATGGCGGTGGTCTCGCCGAAGTTGGCGGGCTTCATCGTCTTGATGGTGCCGGTGATCCTGGCGCCGATGTTCCTGGTCGGTCGCCGGGTGCGCAAGCTGACCGTCACCGCCCAGGACAAGTTCGCGGACGCCGTCGGCTACGCCGGCGAGAGCCTGGACGCCCTGGAGACGGTGCAGGCCTTCGGCCGCGAGAAAGCCTCGTCGAGCCGTTTCGCCGCCGCTGTCGAGACGGCCTACAGGGCCTCGGTCAAGCGCATCGTCACGCGGGCCAGCATGACCGGCATCGTCATCATCCTGGCCTTCGGCGGCATCACCTTGCTGCTATGGAGCGGCGCGCGGCTGGTGCTGTCGGGCGAGATGACCGGCGGCACCCTGGCCCAGTTCGCCATGCTGGCGGTGATGGCCGCCGGCTCCATCGGCGCCCTGGGCGAGGTCTGGGGCGACGTCCAGAAGGCCTCTGGGGCCATGGACCGGATCTCCGAGCTCTTGAACGCGCGTCCCGGCATCGCCGCCCCGGCGGTTCCCACGCCGCTGCCTGTTCCGGCGCGCGGCGAGATCGCGTTCGAGAACGTGACCTTCGCCTATCCCGGTCGTCCGGACCTGCCGGCGCTGAACGGCTTTGATCTGTCCGTGAAGGCTGGCGAGACCGTCGCCCTGGTCGGCCCCTCCGGCGCGGGCAAGAGCACCGTCCTGCGGCTGCTCCTGCGCTTCTATGACCCCCAGCACGGCGCGATCCGCCTGGATGGGGTGAACCTGCGCGACGCCGATCCGGCCGAGGTTCGCGCCCGCATGGCCCTGGTCGCCCAGGATTCGCCGCTGTTCTCGGGCTCGGCCCTGGACAACATCCGCTTCGGCCGCCAGGACGCGACGGACGAGCAGCTGAAGGCCGCCGCCGAGGCCGCCCAGGCCGCCGGCTTCTTGTCGGCCCTGCCGCAGGGCTTCGACACCCCGGTGGGCGAGCGGGCCAAGACCCTGTCCGGCGGCCAGCGTCAGCGCCTGGCCATCGCCCGCGCCCTGGCCCGCGAGGCGCCCATCCTGCTGCTCGACGAGGCCACCAGCGCCCTCGACGCCGAGAGCGAGCGCCTGGTCCAGCAGGCCCTGCACGCGGCCATGGCCGGCCGCACCACCCTGGTCATCGCCCACCGCCTGGCGACGGTGCTGAAAGCCGATCGGATCGTGGTCATGGAGGAGGGGCGCGTGGTCGAGCAGGGCACGCACGCCGAGCTCTTCGCCAAGGGCGGCCTCTACGCCCGCCTGGCCCGCCTGCAGTTCGGGGTCGAGGCGGCCTAGGTCGTAGCCCCTTCCCCCTTGCGGGGAAGGGGTTGGGGATGGGGGTGTGAGTTCCGTGTCGGCCGGGCTTGGCGCCGACACCCCCACCCCTGCCCCTCCCCGCAAGGGCGAGGGGGTCTCGTTACTTCGCCAGATCAGCCGGCGTCGTCGGCTCGCTGATCACGCGCTCCATCGCCGCCCAGCGCGCGGCCTCGGTCTTGCCGGCCCGCTCGACATGGGCGCGGACCAAGTCCTGGCCCAGGCTGTAGTTGATGATGTAGGCGCGATAGGTCTCGATGAAGGACAGGCGCTTCTCGGCGCGGGCCGTCGAGGTCAGGCCGTACTTGGCGAGAGCCTTGATCGCCTCGGGCTTCTTCATCTTGCCGTCCAGATAGGCCGCCGCGATGGTGATCTCGCTCCGGGCCAGGGCCGCCTTGGCGTCCATCAGCGCGCCGTAGGCCGCGGCCGTCTTGGGATCCAGGCCGGCCAGCGGATAGAGCTTGTCGCGCTCGAACTCGGTCTTGGCCTTGCCTGGGAAGGCCAGGGCGATGCCGTAGTTGGCGCTGCCCTCGGCGATCAGCGACTGCGGCGAGAACAGCGGATAGACGCTGAACTCGACCCAGCCTTTTTCCTTGGTCAGCTTCTCTTCCAGCAGGGCGTTCAGCACGTGGTGGCCGGGATAGCCCTCGTGGCACCCCAGGTCCAAGGCGCGGCTGATATAGATCGGCAGGTCGGTGTTGATCTCGATCAGGCTGTGGGCGCCGCCCTGGTACCAGTTGTAACCGCTCCAGGGCTTCTTGGTGACGAACGACAGGTCAAAGCGCTCGCCGGCCGGCAGCTTGATGTGTTCCTCGGTCTTGGCCTTGCAGGCGGCGATACCGGCCTTCATCACCGGCTCCAGCCGGTCGGTCGGGATCACATAGGCGGCCTGGAAAGCGTCGACCCGGGCGGCCAGGTCGCCCTTGCCGGGGACCAGCCTGTCGATCCGCGCCAGGATCGGGTCGTAGGTCTTCAGCGGCTTGATCGCGGGCCGCACGCCGAACAGGCCCTGGGCCTCGTCCTGGAAGCTGAACTTGTCGCCCGCGATCATCGCCAGCCGCGTCTGGGCGGCCTTGACCTGGCCCTTCAGGAACAGCTTGCGGCGGCGCTGGTCGGGCGTCAGGTCCTTGTCGGAGACCTTGGTCAGCAAGCCTTGCAGCCGGTCGGCTTCCTTGCGCAGGACCGAGACGGGGCGCGGGGCCAGTTTGGCCGCGTTCAGATACTCGCGCGGGCCGTAATAGGCGTCGACATAGCCGGGCTCGCGTTCGCCGGCCTCAAGGGTCAGGCGCACGAAGTCGACGGCCACGCGGTCCAGCAGGTCGGAACCGGGCGAGGCCAGGGCCGGAACGCCAAGCGACAGGGCGACGGTGGCCGCTAGCGGAGCGGCGGCGTGACGGAACTTCATGGAACTCACCCAAGCGGTCGGAGGCCGGCACGCTGCACCGGTCCGCGGCCTTTGGGCAAGAGCGGCCTTAGCCCCGCGCGGCGACGGCCAGGGCGGGGAAGTCGCTGAATACGCCGTCCACGCCGGCGGCGTACAGGGCCTTCAGGACCGCGGTGGCGTCGCCGTGCTGGGCCAGGAAGGCCGGATCCTTCGGGTCGCCTTGCCGCAAGGTCGCGGGCAGGAAGTAGTTCTCGGCCCGCACCGTCCAGGGATGGACCACCAAGCCGGCGGCGTGGGCGTTCTTGACGAGGTCCGTGGCCGGCAACAGGGCGTCGGCGCTCTGCGGGACGACCATGGTCTTCTCCGGGCCCAGGCCGTCGGCGTAGATCGCCACCTCCTTCAGGCCCTGGGCGGTCACCAGGTCGGCGTACTTGACGTTCGGCAGATCGGCCGGGCCGCCTTCGCCGGCGACCAGGAAGACCAAGCGCGCGGGGGTCTTGGCCCGCAGGCGCTTCAGCGCGCCGACCTCGAAGCACTGCACGAACACCGGCGCCTTGGCCGAATTCAGATCGAGGGTCTTGAGCTTGGCGACCAGGCGGTCCTCGGTCGGCAGGCCGATCGAGGCGAAATAGGTCGGGTGCTTCAGCTCGGGATAGACGCCGATCGTCCGGCCGGTAAGGCGGCTGCCGGCGTGGGCGATGGCCACGACCTCCTCGAAGGTCAGGATGTGGGCCCGGCCGTCGAAGGCGGCGCTGGCCGGGCGCAACTGCGGCAGGCGCTCGCGGGCGCGCAGGGTCTTCAGCTCGGCCAGGGTGAAGTCTTCCGTGAACCAGCCGGTGACCTGTTCGCCGTCGATGGTCTTGGTCGTCTTGCGCGCCGCGAACTCAGGGCGGCCGCCGACGTCGGTCGTGCCGCCGATCTCGTTCTCGTGGCGCGCGACCAGATGGCCGTCCTTGGTCGGGACGAGGTCCGGCTCGATGAAGTCGGCGCCCTGCTCGATGGCGCGCTGATAGGCCAGGGCCGTGTGCTCGGGCCGCTCGCCGCTGCAGCCGCGGTGGCCGATGACGATCGGCTTGCGGCTCTGGGCGCGAGAAAGGCCCGGGAGGAACGTGCCGGCGAGGGCGGCGGTGGTCAGGGCGCGACGGGTCAGCAAGGTCATGGCGCGCGATTTAGCGCGCGGATGTGACGGTTTGGCTAGGGGGGAGTGGGCTGTTTAGCGCCCCCTCCGTCTCGCTGCGTAGCCGCAGCGATCCACCTCCCCCGTTGCACGAGGGAGGATGATGCTTCCTCCTCCCTCGCGGAGCGGGGGAGGTGGCGCGGCGCGGACACGCGACGTGACGGAGGGGGCGCTAACGAGGACTCTTAAGCCGCCCGCAGACGCTCCAGGATCTGCGGGTGCAGGTCCTGGTTCGAGGCCAGCAGCGACTTGCCGGACACGAGGTCCAGGTCGCTTTCGTCGATGGTGGTGATCTTGCCGCCCGACTCCTGGATCATCAGGATGCCGGCCGCCACGTCCCACGGATTGAGGTTGCGCTCCCAGTAGGCGTCGAAGCGGCCGGCGGCGACCCAGGCTAGGTCCAGGGCGGCCGAGCCGAAGCGGCGGACGCCGGCGACCTTCTGGCTGACCTGGTGCAGCTCCTTCAGGAACTGGGCGTGGCCCGGCTTGCCGGCGAAGGGCACGCCCGTGGCGAGGACGCTCTCGTCCAGGTGACGGCGGGCGGCGACGCGCAGGCGCTTCTCGGCGCCCAGGAACGCGCCCTTGCCCTTTTCGACCCAGAACAGGTCGTTGCTGATCGGATTGTAGGTCACGCCGGCGACGATGCCTTCACCCTCGCGCTGCAGGGCGATGTTGACCGCGAAGTGCGGGATGGCGTGCAGGAAGTTGGTGGTGCCGTCCAGCGGGTCGACGATCCAGGTGTGGGTCTTGTCGGTGCCCTCGATCATGCCGCGCTCTTCGCCCAGGAAGCCGTAGCCAGGACGGGCCTTGGTCAGGATCTCGAACAGGGTCTGCTCGGCCTTCAGGTCGGCGTTGGAGACGAAGTCGGCCGCGCCCTTCTTGGAGACCTGCAGTTCGGTGACTTCGCCGAAGTCGCGGGCCAGGCCCCGGGCGGCCTTCCGGGCCGCGTCGATCATGACGTTCAGGAGGGCGGAAGGCGTGGGCACGGGCGGCTATCCTCAATGAAGCCGTCGACGCCCGCCGGAAAGTCCGGCGGCGGAGCGGTAGGTCGACGGTGTGAAAGAACGGGCGCGGAACCTAGTCGTCCACAGGCGCGAAGGCAAGGCGCGCCGATTCTGGTGGGGTTAATGGCGCGCCCGTTCCCTCAAATGGAAGCGCTCAGGGCAATTCCACCTTCGGCAGACTGTCCTTGGTCTCGCACAGGAGCTTGCCGGACTTGCCCACCGCGCCGGAGATGTCCTCGATCTTGGCCTCCTTGCGCCAGCCCTTGGGCAGGCCCTTGGTCCCGTCGAAATCCATGCCCAGGTCCATCCACTTGTCGGCCGCGCAGTCCAGCGCGAACAGCAGGATAGGTCCCTTCGAGGCGGGCCAGTTCTTATAGGGGCCGTTGGCCTTGCCCTCGGCGATGCGGGTGACGATCAGTCCGGTGGACTGGTCCACGCGGGAGAAGTCCGCGTCGTAATAGGTCTTGGTTTCCCCTGGCGCCAGTTTCCAGGTCTCGGCGATGGCGGCCGTCGAGACGGCCAGGACCGGTAAGCTAAGCAAACACACTACGAGCCGCTTCATGTCGAGCGCCCTCCCCAGGTTTTGTTCGCTGGAAAGGACGCTAGGCCTGTGTGCGGCGCGTCACAAGGCTGCGCGGGAACCTCGTTTTACTTACGGGCCTCGGCGCGCGCCGTCAGGCCTTCGGCGATGGCGGCGTTCAGGGCGTCGACGGCGACCGCCGGGCCTTCCGGATGGGCCCAGACCCCGGCCGAGACCGCCAGGAAGTCCGCACCCGCCGTCGCCAGGCCGGCGGCGTTGGCGGCGGTGATCCCGCCGATGGCGACGCACGGCGTCTCCATCGTCTCCTGCCAGATGGTCAGGATCTCGGGATCGGCGGTGGTCGGGGCGTCCTTGGTCGTGGTCGGGAAGAAGGCGCCGAAGGCGACATAGTCCGCGCCGGCCTCGGAAGCCTCCATCGCCAGGTGGCGACTGTCGTGGCAGGTGACCCCGATCATCCGCTGGCCCATCAGCTTGCGGGCGTCCTTGTAGGGCATGTCCGACTGGCCGATGTGGACGCCGTCGACGGCGAGGCGGGCGGCCAGGTCGGGGCGATCGTTTAGGATCACGGCCACGTCGCGCGCCTGGGCGATCGGCGCCAGGGCGTCGACGGCGGCGGCCACGACGTCGTCCGGCGCGTCCTTCAGTCGGATCTGCAGCGCGGCGACGTCGCCGCCTTCCAGGGCCTGGGCCAGCGTCCGGCCGAACGCGGCCAGGTCGGGCAGGGCGGGCGGGGTGATCAGATAGAGGCGGCAGTCGAGCGTCATGCGCTGGCTTTAGGCTAAATCGGCTCGCGAGAGTAGATGCTCCCCCGCGATGCGGGGGAGCTGTCGCGGAGCGACTGAGGGGGCAAGTGCTGTCTAGGACCAGCTAGCCCCCTCCGGCCCTCTGGGCCACCTCCCCCGCATCGCGGGGGAGGATCATTCGTCGCAATGCGAGTCAGTTGCAAAACGCCCCGCGTTAAGCTAGATGAGAATGAAACTCATTCGGTAGGGCGTTCTTCCTTGTACGTCTGCAATTGTAACGGCATCCGCGAGCGCCAAGTGCGCGCCGCGATCGACGCCGGCGCCCAGCGCCCGGTGGAGATCTTCCGTCATCACGGCTGCCAGGCGCAGTGCGCCAAATGCGTGTGCGAGATGCGCCAGATGATCCAGGAAAGCCGCGAGGCCCTGGCTTACGCCGCCGAATAGGCGACGCATCCACGACTTTTCGTGAGACCGCGAGACAGTCGCAGACAATCCTGTTGAAGCCGCTTCCGGCCTGCTTCAGGTTCGCCCGAAGACGAATCCTAGGAGGCCGCCATGCAGGGCGATCCCGGCATCATCCGACTGCTCAACGCGGTGCTCACCAACGAGCTGACGGCGGTCAACCAGTACTTCTTGCACGCGCGGATGTACGACAACTGGGGCTTCAAGCGCCTCGGCAAGATCACCTATGACGAGTCGATCGGCGAGATGAAGCACGCCGACATGCTGATCAACCGCATCCTGTTCCTGGAAGGGCTTCCGAACCTCCAGGATCTGCACAAGCTGAAGATCGGCGAGACGGTCCCCGAATGCCTGAACGCCGACCTGCAGGTCGAGCTGGGCGGTCGCGAGACCCTGATCCCCGGCATCGTCCAGTGCGAGCAGGCCCGCGACTATGTCAGCCGCGAGCTGCTGCGCGAGATCCTCAGCGACACCGAGGAGCATATCGACTTCCTCGAGACCCAGCTGTCGCTGGTCAAGTCGCTGGGCGAAGCCAACTACCTGCAGTCGGCCATGGGCGAGCTGCCGTCGTCGTAGCCGCGCCTAGACCGGCCGCCGCATGAACAGGCGCGCGCGCTCGTCGAGACCGCGCGCCTCGTGCTCCCGGCGAACCGCGAGCAAGGCGTCCGAGAGCGCGACGTCGGCGATATCCACGAAGCCCAGACGCCGATAGTACGGGGCGTTCCACGGCACGTCGCGAAACGTCGAGAGCGTCAGGCGCGCCAGTCCCGCGCTCGCCGCGCGTTCCGCCACGGCGTCGATCAGGGCCGCGCCTATGCGCCGACCCTCGAACGTGGGCGCCACGTCGATCTGCTCGATATAAAGGCTGTCCTCCAGCGGGCGAAACATCACGAAGGCCGCGAGCGTCCCGTCCATCAGCGCCGCCAGAAGGCCACCCGCCGCGATGCGGTCGGCCAGCACGCTCGCGGGCGTGGGATCGTCGGCGGCCAGGGCGTCCATCACGCCCAGGAAGCGTCGCGAGGACGCGCGCTCCAGATCACGGATCGCGTCGATCTCGGTCTCCAGGGCGGGGCGGATGGCGAGCGTCATGCCCGCCACCGTATCCGAGGCCCCTGTCGAGGCGAAGCGTCAGGCGGCCGCGCGCTGCTCGGGCTGATCGTCGAACTTCTCGACCAGTTCGCCCAGGCGCGAGGCTTCGCCCTTCAGCGAATGCGCGGCGGCGGTGGTCTGCTCGACCATGGCCGCGTTCTGCTGGGTCATCTGGTCCATCTGGTTCACGGCGCTGTTGAGCTGGCCGAGACTCGTGGCCTGCTCCTTCGCGGCGGTGGCGATCTCGGCGACCAGCTCGGAGATGTCGCTGACGCGCTGGATGATGCTGCCCAGGGCCGTGCCGGTGCGGTCGACCAGGGTGACGCCGACCTCCACCTTGTCGGTGGCGGCGCCGATCAGGACCTTGATCTCCTTGGCGGCCTCGGCCGAGCGCTGGGCCAGGGCCCGGACTTCCTGCGCGACCACGGCGAAGCCCTTGCCGCTCTCGCCGGCGCGAGCGGCCTCAACGCCGGCGTTCAGGGCCAAGAGGTTGGTCTGGAAGGCGATCTCGTCGATCACCCCGATGATCTGGCCGATCTGGGACGAGGCGGTCTCGATCTCGCGCACGGCGATGACGGCGTCGCGCACCGACACCTCGGTCGCGCGGGCCTCCTCGCGAGCGGCGTCGACCATGCCGTTGGCGCGGCCGGCGCTGTCGGCGGCTTGACGCACGGCGCCGGTGATTTCGTTGAGGGCCGCCGCGGTCTCTTCCAGGCTGGCGGCCTGCTGTTCGGTCCGGCGCGACAGGTCGTCGGCGGCCTGGGCGATCTCGGCCGCGCCGACATGGACGCCGCGCGAGGAGGTCCCGATGTCGCCGAGCGTGGCGTTCAGGGTCTCGGCGGTGGCGTTGAAGTCGTGACGCAGGCGCTCGTAATCGGCGTGGAAGGCCTTGTTCAGGCGCACGCCAATGTGGCCGCCGGCAAGGCGCGCGAGGCCCTGGGCCAGGCCGTCCATGGCCTCGCGGCGGGCTTCCTCGGCGGCGCGTCGCTCGGCTTCGGCCGCGGCGCGATTGTGCTCGGCGTCCAGGCGGGCCTGGTCCTCGCGGTCGCGCATCGCCCGACGTTCGAGCGCGGCCTCACGGAAGACGGCGATGGACTTGGCCATTTCGCCCAGCTCGTCCGAGCGCTTGGCGAAGGGGACCTCGCTGTCGTAGTCGCCCTTGGCCAGCTTGGCCATGTAGGCGGTGATGGCTTCGATCGGACGCACGACGGCGCGGCGCATGGCCCAGATGCCGCCGAAGATCAGCGCGCCCAACAGCAGCGTGAGCCCAGCCATGAGGCCCAGGTCCCAAAACTGCTTGCGATGCGCAAAGGCCTCGATGGCGGCGTTATCGGCCGCGATGACCGGCGTGGCCTTGTCGACCTGGGCGCGGTGGGCCGCATAGGTGGTCTTCAGCTCGGCATAGGCCGCGTCGGCCGTCGCCTGATCGCCGGCCTCGACGGCGGCGACCAGTCGGTCGGCGGCGCCCAGCATCGCCTTGGCATGGGTGTCGGAGTCGACGAGCAGGATCTGCTTCACCTGCGGATCGACGTCCGTCGTGCGCCAAAAGCTGGTGCGCGCCTCGTATTCGCCGCGCAGGCGCTTGATCTCGCCGGCGGCCCAGCGGGCGGAGTCCGGCGTGCGAGTGAAATAGGCGGTCTGGGCGTCGAGATAGGCCTCGATCACGTACATCGGCGGCGGCAGGATGTCGGCGGTCAGGTCCTTGCCGGCGACGATCTCGCGGTACAGCGGTCCGCCGACGCGCTGGTTGGCGATCGCGTTCCACGAGCCCGCGGTCAACAGCACCAGGCCCACGGCCAAGGCCGCGCCAAACAGGCTCATGGCTCCGGACAACTTGAGACGCATAACGCCCACTCCCCCCAAACAGAGGTCTAGAAACGCCATAGCAGGCGTGAACCGCGCCTTAATCGCTCAAGCTGCCTACTCAGAATGGGGTGCTTTGCGCATGCGCAACCGTTTTTGGCGCAAGGTTTTTCCTATCAGCGGCCCGAGTCTGCGGCGAATTGACGCAGGGGGCGGCCACGCTTTTCGAGGCGGCTGTCCGAGGCCGCCGACGCGCCATTTTCGGGTGGCGCATCGTCAGGATCGCGCCATGATGAGGCGAGCCCGGTCGCCCTGGAACCAAGGCTTCAACTGGGCTGTTTGACCTTCGAGTTCAACAGGGAGTTCCGCCATGCACATCGCCCACGGAAAGTCGCGCGAGCGCGCTCTGGCCGGCCGCGAGGCGTTCGAGCTGGAGCAACGGAAGGACTTCCATCCGGTCGGCCAGATCGCCGTTGGCGCGGCGCTCGCCAGCGGCGCCATCATCGCGGCGCTGGTCATGGGCCGGCGGCACGAGAAGGTGCTGGACGACGAGATGTACGCCGTCGAGTTCGCCGAGATGCACGAGCCGGTGGCCCACCAGCCCAAGCCCCTGACCAGCCTGCTGTTGCCGCCGCTGTTCATCGCCATGACGCTGTCTGGCCTGCGCACCTGGAACGCGCCGTCCAGCCCGGCCCGCACCCGCGCCTTGACGATCTGGAGCCTGGTGCAGGGCTTCAACGCCCTGTGGCTGGGCCTGGGCGCCAAGCGCCTGGGCGGTCAGCTAAGCGCCGCGACCGCGTCGCTGGCGGCGTCGGCGGCCTATGCGATCGAGGCGCGCAAGGTCGGCGGCGGCACGGCGCCCGACCTCGGCTGGGTCGGCCTGGCCAACGCCCTGAGCTCGCAGCTGTGGCGCAAGCCCGTGCCCCGCGCGCCGACGATCCACTAGCCCCAGGGGCTCAAGGGATCTTCAGCAGCCGATCCAGTCCGAACCGACCGCCGCCGCGCGCGATCAGCGGCAGCAGCAGGCCCGCCCAGGACAGGTGGGTCGGCCAGGCGTCGGGATAGACGAAGATCTCGATCACCGCCGTCATGCCCAGGAAGGCCAAGGCCGAGAAACGGGTAAAGAGGCCCAGCACCAGCAGGATCGAGAACAGGTGTTCCGAATAGGTCGCCGCGTGGGCCGCGATGTCGGGCGGCAGCAGCGGCACGTGGTACTCGCTCTCGAACAGGTCGTAGGTCCCGTCCGTGATGTGCAGGATGCCGTCCACCTTGGTGCGGCCCGACAGGAAGAAGACGCTGGCGATCCCCAGACGGGCGACCAGTAGCAGCAGGTCCTCGGGCAGCAGCTTTTCAGCGGTGCGGGCGAGCAGGGTCATCGGCGCGCGCAGCGCCGTCGAAAAGTCGGTCATCGGGATGGTCCTCTAGGGTGAGCCGGCGAAGACGCCGTCGGCGATCAGGGCGGCGAAAAGCGGAGCGAACGGGGTGTCGGGATCGGCGGTCGCGGCGGCTTGAGCGGCCTCGCCCGCCGAAAGGCCGTCGCGGCAGGCGCTCAGGAAAGCGGTCTCGGCGGCGCCGACGACGCGGCTGGCGACGGCCTGACCCTGGCGGACCAGCAGCAGGGTCTCGGGCGTCTCGGCAAGCTCGAGGTCCTCCACGCCGTCGCGGGCCGCGCGCCACAGGCTGGGCAGGCCGGCGTCGAAGGCGGCGAAGCGGACGCTGGGGTGAAGCGGCAGGCGCGTCTCGGCCAGGACTTCCGGCGCGAGGCGAGACAGCGCGTCGGCTTGCAGAGGCGGCGCCTCGGCGGCGAACAGCGCCTCGGTCCACAGGCGATCGAGGTGGGCGATGCCCGCGAGGTAGGGCAGATCGGCGGCTGGCGGGAAGCGCTCCAGCCAGGCCGGGAAGCCCTCGCCGTAGTTCAGCAAAGCGGCGGTGGTCGGCGGCGCCTCGCGGGCGAACAGCGCGGCGGCGGCGCGAAACCAGTCCTCGCCGACCATCGCCTGGACGGTCGGAAAGTTGGCGGCCAGGGCGTCGACGCAGCCCTTGGCGATCGTGTTGCGATAGACCGAGAGGCCGGGGTGTTCTCCCTCGTCCAGCCACGGCGACAGGGCCGCGCGCTGGCCGCCGATCGCGGCGACGAACGCGTCCTGGAAATCGAGCAGCTCAGGCATCGACCCTCTCCAGGGCGGAGAGCTCGGCGGCGGCGCGGTCGCGCTCGGCCATCAGCGTGGCGAAAGCCGGGATGTCGTCATCACGCTCAATGAGCGTCGGGCGCGGGCCAATGCGGCGGATCAGGCGACGGTAGAGGGTCCAGACGGTCTCGGCCACCGGCGCGCCGTGGGTGTCGATCAGCAGGCCCGAGCCGCCTTCGTCGGGGCCGTGCCCCGCCAGATGGATCTCGCCGATCGCCTCGGCCGGCAGGGCGTCGAGATAGGCTTCGGCGCCGTAGCCGAGATTGCTGGCGCTGACGAAGACGTTGTTGACATCGACCAGCAGGCCGCAGCCGGTGCGTGCGACCAGGGCCTTCAGGAAGTCGACCTCGTCGAGGTCGTGGCCCGTCAGCGGCAAATAAAGGGACGGGTTCTCGATCAGCACGCGGCGACCCAGGGCCTCCTGCATCTGGTCGATATTGTCGGCGATGCGCGCCAGCGCCGCGTTCGTGCGGGGAAAGGGCAGCAGGTCGGGTTGGTGCGTTCCCCGATGGGTCGACCAGGCCAGGTGCTCGGAGACGACGAACGGTTCGAACCGGTCGACCAGGCGCTTCAGGGCGGCCAAGTGATCCCGGTCCGGGTCGGCGTCGGCGGCCAACGACAGGCCCACGCCGTGCAGAGAGAGCGGCCGGCGCTGCCGGATCGCCTCCAGCGCCGCGAGCCTCGGGCCGCCAGCCGACATGTAGTTCTCTGGATGGACCTCGAACCACAGGCCGCTCGCCGTCGCCGCCAGGGCGTCGGCATAGTGCTCGGGTTTCAGGCCAAGGCCGGCGGTGATCATGGGAGGCACGAGCGCTGCTGTGGGGAGAGGGGCCCGCCGCCGACGAGGTCGCTGTAGGTCCGCGCGATGTGGGGGGAGGCGCGGGACCTGCGAACGCCGGCGGCGGGTTGGCGGGGCTTAGGCCTTCGGCGTCAGCGAACCCATGCCCTTGGGGGTCTTCATCGTGACGCAGGTGCCCTTCGGCACGTGCTTCCAGGCGTCGCCCTGGTAGTCGACCTTGGAGGTGCCGGCGCACGAGGTGCCCGCGCCCGCCTTGCAGTCGTTCTGGCCGGCCTTGGCCACGCCGTAGCACTTTTCGCTGTCGTTCTTGGCCTTATGGTCGTCGGCGGCGGCCATCGAGACGCCGGCGCTCAGAGCGATGATGGCGGCGAGGGCCGCGGAAGCGGTGCGGTTCATGGGAGTTCTCCTAAGCGTTTCGCGCCGAGGCGGCTCTATCACCGCTCGGTCGTGGGGAAGTACGAAGCGGAACCATTCGAGGTTACACCGGTCGGCGAACAAATTTTCGACCGATCTTCCGGGGCAGGTTCCGGCGGCGGCGACGGGTGTGTAACCATTGGTGACTCGCGCGCGAATAGGGGTGAGCGTGACGGAGACCGAGACTCGCTTGAAGGCGCTGATGCTGCGCGGGCTGGAGGGTGACTCCGCCGCCTATCGCGTTTGCCTGGCCCTGCTCGGGACCCGGCTTCGCGCCTATTTCGCGCGTCGGATGGCCGGCGCGTCCGGCGATGTGGAGGATCTTGTGCAGGAGACGCTGCTGGCGGTGCATCTGAAGCGGTCGACGTGGGACCCGTCCCAGTCGTTCACCGCCTGGGCGCACGCGGTGGCGCGCTACAAGCTGATCGACCACTGGCGCCGGCGGAAGATCCGCCAGACCCTGCCGATCGAGGACCACATCGAATTCCTGGCCGCCGAAGAGCCCGAACCCTCGGTCGGGATCGAGCTGGACCGGGCTCTCGCCAGCCTGCCCGAAAAGCAGCGCATCCTGGTCTCCGACGTCAAGCTGACGGGCCTGTCCCTGGCCGAGGCCGGGGCGCGGGC
This sequence comes from Caulobacter sp. X, assembly GCF_002742635.1. Lineage (NCBI taxonomy): Bacteria > Pseudomonadati > Pseudomonadota > Alphaproteobacteria > Caulobacterales > Caulobacteraceae > Caulobacter > Caulobacter sp. X. The sequence goes on from NZ_PEGF01000002.1 coordinate 523,505, forward strand.
CGGCATTTCCGAAGGCGCGGCCAAGGTCGCCCTGCACCGGGCGCTGAAGGTCCTGGCCCAGAGGATGCGCCATGCGGACTGAGGACCTGATCGAGGCCTTGGCCGCCGACGGCGCGCCGATCCGTCCGCCGCCGCGCCGTCTCGCGGCGGTCGCGGCCGCCGGCGCCCTGACGGCGCTCGTGCTCGTGCTCGCTTGGCTGCATCCGCGTCACGACCTGATGCAGGCGATGCAGGGCGGCATGTTCTGGATGAAGGCGCTCTACACCGCCGCGCTGGGACTGGCCGGCTATCTGGCGATCGAGCGGCTATCTCGGCCGGCGGGCGGCGGTCGGCGCGGCTGGCTGCTGGGCGGCGCGGCCCTGGCGCTGTTCGCGGTCGCCGGGGTCGTCCAGGCGATGCATAGCCCCGACATCCAGGCGGCCCTGCACATGCTGCGCGGCCACTCGTGGCACTCGTGCAGCCTCAACATCCTGATCCTGGGCCTGCCCATGCTGGCGCTGGGCCTCGTCGCCGTGCGTGGCATGGCCCCGACGCGGCCCGTCGCCGCCGGCTTCGCCACGGGCCTGTTCGCCGGCGGCGTGGCGGCCACGGTCTATGGCCTGCACTGCCCGGAGAACACCTTCACCTTCGTGGCGCTCTGGTACAGCCTGGGCGTCCTGCTACCGGCCGTGATCGGCGCGGTCGTCGGGCGGTGGGTCCTGCGCTGGTAGAGCGCAAGGAAAAGGCCTCCCGGATCGCTCCGGAAGGCCCTTCATCTCGACAATCAGCCTCGCCTTACTCGGCGGCGGCCTTGGTCTGGCGGTCGCCGAACTTGGCGTGCAGTTCGCCCGAGGCGTAGCGCTTGGCCATGGCGGCGGTCGACATCGGCTTGATCTTGTCGGCCCAGCCGGCCGAGCCGAACTCGGTGAAGCGGGCTTCGCAGACCTTGCGCATGGCTTCCTTGGCCGGCTTCAGATAGGCGCGCGGATCGAACTCCGCGGGCTTTTCCATCAGCACCTTGCGGATCGCGCCGGTGATGGCCAGGCGGTTGTCGGTGTCAACGTTGATCTTGCGCACGCCGTGCTTGATGCCGCGCTGAATCTCTTCGACCGGCACGCCCCAGGTCTGCGGCATCTCGCCGCCGTACTGGTTGATGATGTCCTGCAGCTCCTGCGGCACCGAGCTGGAGCCGTGCATCACCAGGTGGGTGTTGGGCAGGCGCTGGTGAATCTCTTCGATCACGTTCATCGCCAGGACGTCGCCGTCCGGCTTGCGCGTGAACTTGTAGGCGCCGTGGCTGGTGCCCATGGCGATGGCCAGGGCGTCGACGCCGGTGGCGTGGACGAACTCGACCGCCTGGTCCGGATCGGTCAGCAGCTCGTCGTGCGACAGCTTGCCCTCGAAGCCGTGGCCGTCCTCGGCCTCGCCCATGCCGGTCTCCAGCGAGCCCAGCACGCCCAGTTCGCCCTCGACCGAGACGCCGCAGCTGTGGGCCATCTGGACCACGCGACGGGTGACGTCGACATTGTACTCGTAGCTGGCGGGGGTCTTGGCGTCCTCCATCAGCGAGCCGTCCATCATCACCGAGGTGAAGCCGTACTGGATCGCCGTGGCGCAGGTCGCCGGGCCGTTGCCGTGGTCCTGGTGCATGCAGACCGGGATGTGCGGATAGAGCTCGACGAGGCCGTCGATCAGGCGGGCCAGCACGATGTCGCTGGCGTAGCTGCGCGCTCCGCGCGAGGCCTGGATGATGACCGGCGAGTTGACGGCGTCGGCCGCCTCCATGATTGCCAGGCCTTGTTCCATGTTGTTGATGTTGAAGGCCGGAAGCGCGTACTCATGCTCGGCGGCATGGTCCAGCAACTGTCGCAACGTGATGCGAGCCACGTAAGTCTCTCCTGCAAGCGTGAAGTGGGTGGATCGTTTCTTGTTGTTGGGGCCGTGACGCTTGTGCGTTCTCTGCCCGGTCTCTCTTCAGTCTAAAGCGCGACAGGGCGGTGAAAAACCGCACACACGTTCGCCTGACGCGCTTCGTAATTCAGTCTGGCACAGGCTGAACGCGGATCTGCACGATCCGCGCCAGCGAAGTTACTCTTTTAGGCCTCGAGCGCGGCGACGCCCGGAAGGGTCTTGCCCTCCATCCATTCCAGGAACGCGCCGCCGGCGGTCGAGACGAACGTCATGTCGGCCGCGACACCGGCGTGGTTCAGAGCCGCCACCGTATCACCGCCGCCGGCCACGGCCACGAGTTTACCCGATTTGGCCCGTTCCGAGACATGTTTCGCCGCCGAAACGGTCGCCTTGTCGAACGGAGGCACCTCGAAAACGCCCAACGGGCCGTTCCAGATCAGGGTCTCGCACTGGTCGATCGTGGCGTTGAGCGTGGCGACGGTCTCGGGACCGGCGTCGAGGATGCGGTCGTCGGGCTGGACTTCGTAGACGTTGCGAACGCTGGAGGCGACACCCGGCTTGACCTCCTGGGCGACCACGACGTCGGTTGGCAGCAGGATCTTGCAGCCCGCGCTTCCGGCCAGGTCGATGATCTGGCGGGCGGTCTCGGCCATGTCGGTCTCGCACAGCGAGGCGCCGACATCGATCTTGGCCGCGTAGAGGAAGGTGTTGGCCATGCCGCCGCCGATGGCCAGGTAGTCGAGCTTGGTCACCAGGTTGCGCAGCAGGTCCAGCTTGGTCGAGACCTTGGAGCCGCCGACGATGCCGATGACCGGCTTCTTGGGCTTGCCGAGCGCGGCGTCCAGGGCTTCCAGTTCGCGCTGCATCGACAGGCCCGGATAGGCCGGCAGCAGGCGGGCGAGCCCTTCCGTCGAGGCGTGGGCGCGGTGGGCGGCGCTGAAGGCGTCGTTGACATAGACGTCGCCGTTGGCGGCCAGGGCCTTGGCGAACTCCGGATCGTTCTTCTCTTCGCCGGCATGGAAGCGGACATTCTCCAGCAGCGCGACGCCGCCGTTGGCGAGACCGTTCACCACTTCAGCGGCGGCGGGGCCGACGCAGTCGCTGGCGAAGGCGACCGGCTGTTCCAGCAGCTTGGAGAGCGGCTCGGCGACGAAGGCCAGGCTCATCTCCGGCACGACCTTGCCCTTGGGCCGATCGAAGTGGGCCAGCAGCACCACCTTGGCGCCTTGCTTGGACAGGTAGGCGATGGTCGGCAGCGCCGCGCGCAGGCGGGTGTCGTCCGTGATCTTGCCGCCGTCGACGGGCACGTTGAAGTCCACGCGGACCAGGGCGCGCTTGCCGGCGAGATCGGCGGTGTCGAGGGTGCGGAAGGTCATTGGTTCGTCACTCTTTCGGGCTTTTGCCGCAAGTTTTGTTCCAGTGAAGTTGCCTGGAAATACTCAACTGTCCCGTGGGATCGCTGCTTAGGGTGAGGCGGAACAAGCCGTTCGCCACAGGCCATTCCGCAGCTACCGTGCTGGTCTCACCCTGCGCCGAGACGCCGTTGAGGGGATTTAATTGAGCTGGGCCGCGAGCTGCAGTCTCGTTCTTGGCGAGCCTGGCGAACTCGTGGACACCCCCAGGAAGATGCTCCGTGATCGACACAGCGCGGCCATCGCAGAGTTGGACTTGGAAGCCATGTGGCTCGAACATTATCTCGTCGCCCCAGCCGTCTGAAATACGCGCGACGGACACTTGGAAGCCAAATGCCCGCCGTACATCTTCGCGCGGAGCCCCGAGCTTCAGGCCAGCTATGGCTTCCTCCGCGCTCGCGGTAGTGGAAACCATAGCCAGGCCTATCGCCAATCCCGCCGTGACGAGAGAGGCGAGTCTTTTCATTACAGGAACTTCGCCATTTCGAGAGCGGTGTCGCTCATGCGCGTCGCGAAGCCCCACTCGTTGTCGTACCACGACAGCACGCGGGCCAGCTTGCCTTCGATGACTTGCGTCTGGGGCAGGGCGGCCGTCGAGCTGGCGGCGATGTGGTTCAGGTCGGTCGAGACCAGCGGGTCGGTCGTCGTGGCCAGGACGCCCTTCATCGGACCGTCGGCGGCGGCCTGCAGGGCTTTGTTGATCTCGTCGATCGAGGTTTCGCGGGCGGCGACGACCTTCAGGTCGATGACCGAGACGTTCGGGGTCGGGACGCGGATCGAGCTGCCGTCCAGCTTGCCCTTCAGTTCGGGCAGGACCAGGCCCAGGGCCTTGGCGGCGCCGGTCGAGGTCGGGATCATGCTCAGGGCCGCGGCGCGGGCGCGGTAGAGGTCCTTGTGCATGGTGTCCAGCGTCGGCTGGTCGCCGGTGTAGCTGTGGATCGTGGTCATGTAGCCACGCTCGATGCCGAACAGGTCGTGCAGGACCTTGGCGACCGGGGCCAGGGCGTTGGTGGTGCACGAGCCGTTCGAGACGACGATGTCGTCGGCGGTCAGGGTCTCGTGGTTGACCTTGTAGACGATGGTCTTGTCGGCGCCGTCGGCGGGAGCCGAGACCAGGACGCGCTTGGCACCGGCCTTCAGGTGGGCGCTGGCCTTGTCCTTGGCGGTGAAGATGCCGGTGCACTCGAAGGCGATGTCGACGCCCAGGTCCTTGTGCGGCAGCTCTTCCGGATTGCGGATGGCCGTGACCTTGATCTTGCCCATGCCGACGTCGATCCAGTCCTCACCCGAGGTGACGACGCCCGGGAAGCGGCCGTGGACGCTGTCGTAGCGCAGCAGGTGGGCGTTGGTCTCGACCGGGCCCAGGTCGTTGATGGCGACGACCTCGATGTCGCGACGGCCATGCTCGGCGATGGAGCGCAGGACCAGACGTCCGATGCGGCCGAAGCCGTTGATGGCGACGCGAACAGCCATGGGTCTTTCTCCTGTTTGGCCGCCGAGCGGGATCGATCGGCGTTCCCTATTTTCGCTGCGCGTTTTGCGGGCTGGGGGCGCGAAGTCAAGCCCGGGAGGCCGTGATTTGGAGCTCGCGGCGCCAAAATCGGGCCTTGCCCGGAGCTTGGCCCATCCCCAACGAAACAAGCTTTCGCCCGCATGGAGCGCGGACAAAAGGCGGCGAATGCTGCTATGGGCATTTGCGTCGCCCAATTGTCGCCCCGCGCGGCTGGCTTAGAGGGCATCGATCTGTATGTTGCGTCGCATGATGGAAATCCGCCGATGATCCCGGCCGACGGTACGGCCCTCGACCTTGCCGTGCGCCGTCTGGAGCGCGCGGTGAGCCAGCTCGAGCACCGCCTGGCGGCCAAGGCCGCCGAGACCAAGCGCGCCCTCGCCGCGGCCGCCGCCGCTGGCGGCGGAAGCGCCGCCGCGCCTGGCCTGTTCGAGGAGGACGAGAAGGCCCAGCTGGTCGCCGACCTGGAAGCCGCCCGCGAGCGCGAGAAGGCGCTGGAGGAGGCCGGCGAGCAGGCCTCGGTCGCGCTGGGCCGCGCCATCGCCGAGATCCGCGCCGCCCTGGGCGAGGAGGGCGTCGCCAACGACCTGCACGCGCCGAACGACGACGATGACCTGTTCGAAGACTCCGAGGAGGCCTGACCCATGGCCCAGGTGACGATCCAGGTGAACGGCCGGCCCTATATCGTGGGCTGCGAGGACGGGCAGGAGCCGCACCTGACCGAGCTGGCCCGCCTGTTCGACCGCCAGGTCCGCCAGGTCAGCGCCGATGTCGGCCAACTGGGCGAGACGCGGCTCTTCCTGATGGGCGCCCTGCTGCTGGCCGACGAGCTGTCGGACATGAAGCTGCGCCTGGCCCACGCCCAGAGCGAGATCGCCCGCATGCAGCAAGAAGGCACCAAGGCCGAGATCGCCGCCATCCGCGCCCTCGACGCCGCCGCCGAGAAGATCGAGAAGCTCGCGGCGGAGTAGCTGTCAGCTTCCCTGATGGCTAAGGTTGTGTTCCGCGCGAGGCTTCGCCTATCGTCTCCCTGAGTTGGGGGATGAGGTATCCAATGAAACTGAGCGTGGCGTTTGCGCTGGCGGGCCTGTGCCTTGGCGGCTGGGCGTTCGGCGATCTCGCGCTGGCGGCCGACGTAGCCCCGGCCGCGGCTTTTGGCGTGCGGGAATATGTCCACCAGATCAGCCTGTCGCCGGACGGCAAGCAGGCCGCGATGGTCACGCCCTCGGCGGGTCGGGGCTACCAGCTGGTGATCCTGGACCTGACCGGCGCCAAGGAGCCGCGCGCGATCCTGGCGTCCAGCGGCGATCCCGAGCGCCTGACCCGGTGCAACTGGTCCACCGAGACGCGGCTCGTCTGCCAGATCTATGTGGTGCTCAAGGGCGAGCAGGGGCGGCTGGGCTTCACCCGGCTGATCGCGATCAACAGCGACGGCGGTCCGCTGAAGGTCCTCAGCGCCCAGACCAATGAGCGTTCCTTACGAATGTCGCAGAACGGCGGCGCGATCATCGACTGGGCCACCGACTATGCGCCCGGCGGCGTGCTGATGACCCGCGACTATGTTCCCGAACGGAGCACGGGCACCCACCTGGCCAATGAGGAGGACGGGCTTGGCGTGGACCGCGTCGACACCGTCACCCTGGCCCGTCAGCCGGTCGAGCGACCCAACCCGAACGCCGTGGAATATATCGGCGATGGTCGCGGCGTCGTGCGGATCATGGGCGTTCGGCCCAAGCGCTCCACGGGCTACGCCAGCGACACCATCCAGTACTACTACCGCGCCGCGGACAAGCGGGACTGGCGGCCGCTGGGCCAGCTGACGGTCGGCTCCAACGGCTATAGCGGCTTCGATCCCTATGCGGTCGATCCGCAGCTGAACGTCGTCTACGGCTTCGACGGCCAGGACGGGCGGCGGGCGCTATTCAAGGTGGCGCTGGACGACACCCTGAAGCGCGAGCTGGTGCTGGCGCGGCCCGACGTGGACGTGGCGGGCGTCGTGCGCATCGGCCGGCAGCAGCGCGTGGTCGGGGCGTCCTTCGTCACCGACCGGCGCGAGACCGAATTCTTCGATCCGGAGCTGCGCAAGCTGGGGACGGCGCTGGGCAAGGCCCTGCCGGGGCGGCTCGTCACCTTCGTCGACGCTTCGGTCGACGAGTCCAAGCTGCTGCTGTTCGCCGGCAGCGACAGCGATCCGGGCATCTACTACCTGTTCGACAAGAAGACGCGGCGCATGGAGGAGCTGATCCCCGCGCGTCCGCAGTTGCTGTCGTTCAAGCTGGCGACGGTAAAGGCCGTCACCTATCCGGCGGCGGACGGGACCCAGATCCCGGCCTATCTGACCCTGCCGGCGGGGAGCGACGGCAAGAACCTGCCGGCCATCGTCATGCCGCACGGTGGGCCCAGCGCGCGCGACGAATGGGGCTTCGACTGGCTGGCGCAGTTCTTCGCCCATCAGGGCTATGCGGTGCTGCAGCCCAACTATCGCGGCTCGGCCGGCTATGGCGCGGACTGGTTCCAGAAGAACGGTTTCCAGTCCTGGCGCACGGCGATCGGCGACGTCAATGACGGCGGTCGCTGGCTGCAGGCGCAAGGCATCGCCAAGCCCGGCAAGCTGGCCATCGTCGGCTGGTCCTATGGCGGCTACGCGGCCCTGCAGTCGGCCGTCCTGGATCCGGACCTGTTCAAGGCCGTGGTCGCGATCGCCCCCGTGACGGACCTGGAGACGTTGCGGTCCGAGCATCTGGACTTCGTCGACTACCCGCAGGTCAGCGCCTTCATCGGCAAGGGACCGCACGTGACCGAAGGCTCGCCGGCCCAGAACGCCACGGCCATCAAGGCGCCCGTGTTGCTGTTCCACGGCGACCTCGACGCCAATGTCGGGATCGGCGAGTCCCGGCTGATGGAGCGCAAGCTGAAGTCGGCGGGACGGTCGGTCGAGCTGATCGAGTTCAAGGGGCTGGATCACCAGCTGGCCGACGACGCGGCGCGGACCCAGATGCTGGGTAAGGCCGACGCGTTCCTGAAGACCGCTCTCGGGCTTTGAGGACCCCGCGTCACGGCGCCGCTGGCGTTTCCAGGGGCGAGCGCCTATCTATGTCCCCGGCGGGTCTTGCTGCGGTTCGCGTCGGGGACTTCACATCCCGGGGACCTTAATCGACTCTCTTGGGAGCTGTGCCTTTCCGTGGCCGTGGCTGCGGAAATACGGCGCCCACCTGGCATGCCAGGTCCGAGTGGATTGAAACTGTCGCCCACGGTTCTTCGCGGCGCCGCCACCCTTTTCCTTCTATAAGCGGCGCATGACCATCGCCGACCCCGTCGCGGCCAAGACGGCCCTGCGCGTCTTCCTGCGCAACCAGCGCAAGCAGCTGGCCCGCGAGCATCCTCAGGCCGACTGGATGATCGCCGAGGTGGGGCGTGAGCCCTTGGCGCGCCTCTTCCCCGATCCCGTTGGCAAGGTCGCGGCGCTCTATCACGGCCTGGGCTCGGAGCTTTCTCCGCTTCTGTTGGGCGATCATCTGCGCGAGGCCGGCTGGAGCCTGGCCCTGCCGGCGGTGATCGATCCCGACGCGCATCGCATGGTGTTCCGCGCTTGGACGCCCGGCGAGCACCTGGTCCACGACACGATCGGCCTGCGGGCCCCCAGCGCCAAGAACCCCGTCGTGGAGCCCGATCTGGTCATCACGCCGCTGCTGGCCTTCCAGCGCGACGGCGTGCGGCTGGGGCAGGGCGGGGGCTATTACGACCGGGCGCTGGCGAGTTTGCGGGCCCGCAAGCCGGTCGTCGTGCTGGGCGTCGCCTACAGCGGTCAGCAGGCGGAGAATTTGCCGCACGAGTCGCATGATCAAAGGTTGGACGCCATTCTCACCGAAAAAGAGTATATCGCGGTCAAAGCCTGAGCCCCCCAGGGGCTCGATCCATACAGTTTCTTGGGACTCTCGATGCGTTTCGCCTTTTTCGGCGATGTCGTCGGCAAGTCGGGCCGGGACGGCCTGGCCGACCATCTGCCCGACCTTCGCCGCCGTCTCGGCCTGGAGTTCGTCATCATCAACGCCGAGAACGCGGCCGCGGGTTTCGGCATCACCGAGAACACCGCGCGCGAGCTGTTCGAGGCCGGCGCCGACTGCCTGACCCTGGGCAACCACAGCTGGGACCAGCGCGAGGCCCTGACCTATATCGTGCGCGAGCCGCGCCTGATCCGTCCCGCCAACTATCCGATCCTGTCGGACGCGCCGGGCCGGGGCAGCCACCTCTTCCAGACGGACTCGGGCAAGACGATCTTCGTCGTCAACCTGCTGGGCCGGGTGCACATGGACGCCATGGACGATCCGTTCGCCGCCGCCGACCGCGAGCTGGACAAGGCGCCGCTGGGCCAGGTGGCCGACGCGGTGATCGTCGACATGCACTGCGAGGCGACGTCCGAGAAGATGGCCATGGGCCACTATTGCGACGGCCGCGCCTCTCTGGTGGTGGGCACCCACACCCACGTGCCGACAGCCGACTGCCAGGTCCTGCCGGGCGGCACCGCCTACCAGACCGACGCGGGCGCCTGCGCCGACTATGACAGCGTGATCGGCAACCAGAAGGAAGAGCCGCTGCGGCGGTTCACCACTAAGATCAGCGGCGGCCGCTACCAGCCGGCCAGCGGCCCGGCCACGGTCTGCGGCGTCTTCGTCGAGACGGACGACCGCACCGGCCTGGCGACGCGGGTGGAGCCGATCCGGGTGGGCGGGCGGCTGAGCCCTCACATTCCGGCGGTTTGATCCGAGGCTCAGCTTGCGGCTGTCACGATAGCGGTCTCAGATGCGGCTCCCCCTCTACAGGAGCTCCCCATGACCGACGCCATCTACACCGCCCACGCCCACGCCGTCGGTGGCCGCAATGGAACGGCCAAGTCCGATGACGGCCATCTGGACGTCAAGCTGGCCTATCCGAAGTCGATGGGCGGCGACGGCAATGGCACGAACCCCGAGCAGTTGTTCGCCGCCGGCTACAGCGCCTGTTTCCTAGGCGCCCTGGGTCTTGTCGCTCGCAACCAGGGCGTCAAGCTGGGCGAGCACAGCCTGGACGCCGAGGTCGACCTGATCAAGGACGAGACCAGCTTCCACGTCGGCGTGCGCCTGAAGCTGAGCGCGCCCGAACTGGACCGTGAAACGGCCGAGAAGCTGCTGCGCGCCGCCCACGAGGTCTGCCCCTACTCGAAGGCCACGCGCGGCAACGTCCAAGTCGATCTGGAAGTCGCCTAAGCTTCGGGAAAGTAGTGGAAGAACGGCTCGGCCTCGGACAGCACGCGCTGGACCGCGGGCCGGGCCTTCAGCCGCTCCAGATAGGCCAGGCATAGCGGCCAGCGCTCGGCCAGAGCCTGGACCTTGTTCGCGTAGAACAGCGCCGGCATGGCCGCGCAGTCGGCGAGGCCGAAGTCGTCGCATATCCACGTCCGGCCGTCGGCCAGCGCGCTCTCTAGGTGGTCGCAGGCCGTGGACATCTGAGCGTAGGCCTCGTCGACTCCGAAGCCGTCCTTGGCCTCCTTGGGACGCAGTCGATCGGCGACGATCCGCTGCATCGGATGGTGGACATAGTGGTCGAAGAAGCGGTCCCAGAAGCGCATGCGCCAGGCCTCGTCCGGATCGATCGGCGTGAACCGAACGGGGCCGGGATAGTGAAGGTCCAGGTAGTCGAGGATGACGCTGGTCTCGTTGACGGTCTCGCCCCGCGCCTCGTCACGCAGCGCGGGCATCTTGCCCATCGGCGACAGCTTGCGAAACGCCTCGCGCTTGGCGGGGTCGCCCAGGTCAACCATCGCGTTCTCGAAGGGCGTGTCGTTCTCGTAGAGGCCGATCAGCGCCTTCCAGCAGAAGGAGGACAGCGGGTGGGCGTGCAGCGTCAGGCTCATGGCGGTCGCTCCTCTACACTTAAGTGATTGCCTAACTATATCGGCGCGCATCGGGAGGCAAGCCCGGCGGTGGGGGTGACAAAACCCGCTCCCGGGCGTTAGAAGCGCGCCCACACTCCATTTTCAGACCAGAGACAGAGCCTCCGAATGGCCGGCCACTCGAAATTCAAGAACATCATGCACCGCAAGGGTCGCGCCGACGCCGCGCGGTCCAAGCTGTTCTCCAAGCTGTCGCGGGAAATCACCGTCGCGGCCAAGTCGGGTCTGCCCGATCCGGCCATGAACCCGCGCCTGCGCCTGGCCGTGAACAACGCCAAGGCCGAGAGCCTGCCCAAGGACGTCATCGATCGCGCGATCAAGAAGTCGCAGATGGGCGACGCGGCCGACTACACCGAAATCCGCTACGAGGGCGTGGCCGCCGGCGGCGTCGGGATCATCGTCGAGGTGATGACCGACAACAAGAACCGCGCCGCCGCCAACGTCCGCTCCTACTTCACCAAGATGGGCGGCAACATGGGCGCCACCGGCTCGGTGACCTTCAACTTCGACCGCGTCGGCCAGATCAGCTATCCGGCCAAGACCGCCTCGGAAGACGAGATGATGGAAGCCGCCATCGAGGCCGGCGCCGACGACGTCATCTCGGACATGGAAGAGGAAGGCGAAGGCCACACGATCTACACCGCCTTCGAGGACCTGAACGAAGTGGCCGCGGCCCTGGAAGCCAAGTTCGGCGCGGCGGCCAACACCAAGATCGCCTGGCGTCCGAAGATGCAGGTGCCGGTCACCGGCGACAGCGTCGCCACCCTGATGAAGCTGCTCGACATGCTGGACGAGGACGACGACGTCCAGGCCGTCTACTCGAACGAAGACATCAGCGAGGAAGACCTGGCCAAGCTGGGGTGAGGTCTCGCTTCTCCCCTTGCGGGAGAAGAGCCTGCCCCGGGCTCGACCCGGGGTGTCGCCAACGGCGACGGATGAGGGGTTGAATATCCTGAACGCCGCGACTGGCTCGACCGCCGTCGCGGCGTTTTCCGTTCCAGCGACCCCTCACCCGGCCCTTCGGGGCCCCCTCTCCCGCAAGGGGGAGAGGGATCACGAAACGCCATGAGCCGTTACAGCCCTCATGGCCTGGCTGTCCCCCGCAGACTTCCTGCCCATCCTCGGCGCGCTGGTCGCCGGCGGCGTCATTGGGTTCGAGCGTGAGTACCGCGCCCGGCCGGCGGGCCTGCGCACCCACATTCTGGTCAGCCTCGCCTCGGCCCTGCTGATGTTGGCCGCCGTCCATCAGGTGCGGTGGATGAGCGACACCCCGTCCGACGTCCTGCGCATCGACCCTGTCCGCATGGCCCACGGCGTGCTGACCGGCGTCGGCTTCCTGTGCGGCGGGGTGATCTTCCAGCAGGGCGTGTCGGTGCATGGCCTCACCACCGCCGCCTCCCTGTGGATAACTTCGGCGATCGGGACTCTGTTCGGCGTAGGCCTCTACGAGCTGGCGATCCTCGGCACGGTGCTGGCGGTGGCCACCCTGAGCGCCGCGCGATGGCTGGACCACGGCCTGCCGCAGAAGAACTATGCCGAGATCAGCGTCCGCTCGCGCCGCGAGACGCCGCTGGACGAAGAGGAGCTGCGCAGCCTGATGGCCGAGTACGACCTCAAGGGCCAGAAGCTGAATCACAGGCTGCGCGACGGCGGCGCGGTGTTCGAGCTGGCCGGCGCCTTCTCCGGCAAGGGCGCGCTGCGCCTGCGCGAGGTGGCTCATCGCCTGCGGTCCGATCCGCGCGTCGTCGAGTTCGACATCCTGCCGCGCAAGGATTGAGCCGCCGCGTCGTCTTCTCCCCGTGATCCTGCCCGGCTACAGTGGCGGGATGGTCCTGCGGGTACACATCGACACCGATTGCGGCGTGGACGACGCGCTGGCGCTGGCGCTGCTGGCGCGCGCCCGTCAGGCGGTCGAGGTGGTCTCGGTCTCGGCGGTGTTCGGCAACACCTATGTCGACCAGGCGGCCGCCAATGCGCGCGGCGTGCTGCGCCTCGCCGGTTGCGGGGCCGAGGTCTATATCGGCGCCGGCTCGGGCCTGGCCAAGCGGCGGGTCGAGCGGATGCGGCCGGCCCATGGCGTGGACGGCCTGAACGGGGCCGGCTTCTCGCAACGCTGGAAGCTGCCGGAGCTGGAGCGCGGCCATTCGGCGAACTTCCTGGCCTTCGCCGCCCGTCGAAAGGTCGCGGGCCTGTTCCTCGGGCCGCTGACCAACCTCGCCAAGGGCCTGCTGGAGGATCCCGCCGCCTTTCGCGACTGGCGGCCGACGGTCATGGCCGGCGCCTTCGAGGTCGAGGGCAAGGCGGCGGGCGGCGCCGACTTCAACAGCTGGAGCGATCCGGAAGCCCTGCAGCGCACCCTGGAGTCCGGCGTCATGCCGCGGCTGATGCCTTTGGACGCTAGCCATCAGGTCGAGGTGACCGCCGCTGACCTGGCGCGCGGCGCCGACTGCTGCGGCTCGCCGTTGTCGGCGCGGCTGACCAAGGCGGCTGGGCCTTACATCGCCTTCCACAAGGGCGTCTGGGGCGGCGAGGGCTGTCGGCCGCACGACGCCGTGGCCGCCGCCAGCCTGATCGCGCCGGAGTTTTTCACGTTCGAGCCGGCGCGGGTTCGCGTGGCGGTCGACGGGGCGCGCCTGGGTCGCGTCGAACGCATCGACGGCGCGCCGAACGCCGAGGTCTGCGTGGGGCTCGACGTCGAGGCCGTGACGCGATTGATCGTCAGCGGCCTATTTGGCGCGAAGGCGGTCGAGGCGGCCTAAGCTGGCGGGTTTTGCTCGAACTGCATCGCGCCGTCGTGGGGGCGATGCCAAGGCGGCGCGCTGGCCATCCACATGTCGGCCTGCACCTTGAAGTCGGCGGCGTCGTCCAAGCCGCCCACCTTGACCGCCACCATGTCGCGGTTCTTGTCCGGCCGCGAGAAGACGTGGACACCGCAGGTTCCGCAGAAATAGCTGCCGCCGCTGGTTTCGCGCGCCTTGTAAACGCGAGGCTCGCCCCGGATCACGCTCAAGGAGTCGGCGGGAAACACCATCGTCAGGTTTGGCGAGCCGCCAGCCACGTATTGGCAGTCTCGGCAATGGCAGGCCACGTGGAACATCGGCGCGGCCGAGAGCTCATAACGAATTTCGCCGCAGCGGCAGCCGCCTGTTCGCAAGGTCATGCTGATCTCCTCGCCGGAGAGTGGCGCGGACCGCAGCGCGTGGGCAAGCCCTAGTGCGGCTGGCCCCACTGGGCCGCGCGCTCGCGGACCAGGTCGCGCATGAACTGGTCCAGATCGGCCAGGCGGCGGTCCATCTCCGTGACTGGCACGCCGTTCCAGATCGCGTGGTCGTAGGCCGAGCGCGCCTCCTGCAAGCTGTCGCCCGCGCGATATCGCTCGACGATGTGCAGGGTCTCCAACAGCTTGGTGGGGCGGTCGACCTTTTCGTGCTTCATCGACCAGTAGCTGACCATGTACTCGGCCAGGATTCCTTCGTCCGACGTGCTGACCATCGGCGTCTCCCTAACGACTGCCCGCTAGATAGGGAGCGCCGCCGGGCTCGCCAGGGTTTGGATCAAATTCCGCCGCCGGCTTTCCATTCGTCTTCGAACATCGCCGCGGTGATCGGCGTCAGGGTCAGGCGCTCCCCCTCGTGCTCGGCGACGTGACCCTCCAGCAGGTTGGCGGCCATGTCGCGGAACGCGCCCTCGACCAGGCTGCCGCCGAACTCGGCCTCGGCGCAGGCGCGGCGGCCGTCGGCGAAGACGTCGATCAGGCGCGGCACGCCGCCTCGGCCATCCACCTCGTAGAAGATGGCGACCGGGTCGTCGCTCGGCGGATGGATCCAGTCGCAGCGGAAGTGGGAGACGATCATGGGGGCGTTTTCGACCCGCCCGCCTCCCGGCGCAAGAGCGCGCGGCGTTTACGACTCGTTAGCGAAGTCGGGGCTTTTCCTCGGGGGCGGAAGCGAGGAAAGTGCGAGAACACATGATGAACGCGAATCGCACGCCCATCCGCATCCTCGGCCTCGATCCGGGCCTTCGCCGCACCGGCTGGGGCGTGCTGACCATCGACGGCGCGCGCATGAGCCACGTCGCCCACGGGGTCATCGTCCCTGACGAGAAGGCCGACTTCGCCCAGCGCCTGCTGCATCTGTTCGAAGGCATCTGCGCCGTGATCGAGCAGCACCGCCCCGACGAGGCCGCCGTCGAGGAGGTGTTCCTCAACACCAACGCCCAATCGACGCTGAAGCTGGGCCACGCCCGGGCCGCCGCTCTGATCGCGCCGGCCCGCGCCGGCCTGCCGGTCGCGGAATACTCCACGCGCCTGGTCAAGAAGGCTGTGGTCGGCACCGGCGCGGCCGACAAGGCCCAGATCGGCTTCATGATCGCCCGCCTGCTGCCGACGGCGGGCAAGACCACGGCCGACTGCGCCGACGCCCTGGCCGTCGCCATCACCCACGCCAACCTGCGCGCCGCCCACCGGAGGGTCGCATGATCGGTCGTCTCAGAGGCGCCGTCGCCGAGGTCGGCGAGGAAGAGGCCCTGATCGACGTCATGGGCGTCGGATACGTCGTCCGCTGCGGTCACCGCACGCTGCAGCGCCTGCCGGCCCTGGGCGAGGAGACCCTGCTGCACATCGAGAGCCAGTGGAGCGAGAGCGCCGGGCTTCGGCTTTACGGTTTCCTGACCCGCGAGGACCGCCGCGCCTTCGTGCTGCTGCAGGCGATCCAGGGCGTGGGGCCCAAGGCCGCCATGGCGGTGCTGGACGTCCTGTCGCCGGCTGAATTGGCCTCGGCCGTCGCCCGCGAGGACAAGGCCGCCGTCGGCCGCGCCAACGGCGTGGGGCCCAAGCTCGCTTTGCGCATCGTCACCGAGCTGAAGGACAAGCCGATCACCGACGGGCCCGTGCTGATGACAGCGCCCGCCGCCGGCGCCGCGGCCTCGGCCCCAGCCAAGCCCGCCCCGACCGGCGACGCCGTCGCCGCCCTGATGGGCCTGGGCGTGGCCGAGGTGAACGCCCGCCGCGTCGTCGAGGCGGCCGCCGATCGCCTCGGCGAGGAGGCCACCGTGCAGGCCCTGATCAAGGCCGGCCTGCAGGAACTCGGCCGATGACGAGGGTCATCTCCGGCGAGCCGCAACACGGCGATCTCGCGCCCGCCGACCGCGCCCTGCGGCCCCAGACCCTGGCCGAGTTCGTCGGCCAGGAGCAGGCCAAGGGCAATCTCCGCGTCTTCATCGAGGCCGCCAAGGGCCGGGGCGAGGCGCTGGACCATGTGCTGCTGTTCGGCCCGCCGGGCCTGGGCAAGACCACCCTGGCCCAGATCGTCGCCCGTGAGCTGGGCGTGAACTTCCGCGCCACCTCGGGCCCGGTGCTGAACAAGCCCGGCGACCTGGCCGCGATCCTGACCAATCTGGAAGCCAACGACGTCTTGTTCATCGACGAGATCCACCGCTTGTCGTCGAACGTCGAGGAAATCCTCTATCCGGCCATGGAGGACCACGTCCTGGACCTGGTGATCGGCGAGGGACCCTCGGCGCGCTCGATCCGCATCGACCTGGCGCCCTTCACCCTGGTGGCGGCGACGACGCGGGCGGGCATGCTGGCCACGCCCTTGCGCGACCGCTTCGGCATCCCGATCCGGCTGGAGTTCTACACCCCGGCCGAATTGCGCCACGTGCTTCAGCACGCCGCCCGCAAGATGGGCGCCCCGCTGTCCGACGACGGCGCCGACGAAATCGCCAAGCGCGCCCGGGGCACGCCGCGCGTCGCCGGCCGCCTGCTGCGCCGCGTGCGCGACTTCGCCACCGCCGACGGCGCGACGATCATCGACCGCAAGGCCGCCGGCCTCGCCCTGGCTCGTCTGGAAGTCGACGAAAGCGGCCTCGACAGCCTGGACCGTCGCTACCTGCGGGCCATGATCGAGCACTATGGCGGCGGGCCGGTGGGCGTGGAGACCATCGCCTACGCCATCGCCGAGGCCCGCGACGCGGTCGAGGACGTGATCGAGCCCTATCTGATGCAGCAGGGCTTCATCCAGCGCACGCCGCGCGGCCGCATGGCCTGCGGCAAGGCCTACCTCCACCTGGGCCTCACCCCGCCCGCCGCCCCGCCGGGCCAGGCGCAGGGAGGCCTTTTCGATGAAGGTTAGCGACCTGGGCGTTATCCGACTGTTCACGGCCGTCCTGGCCGCCGCGGGTCTCGCCGTCTCCCTGGCCGCCATCGGCGCGGCCGGCGCACCGCGTAACGCCTTGATCGTCCAGGGGCTCTCCGCCGTGCTGGCCCTGGGCCTGGCCCTGCTGGTCGGACGGTTCTGGCGGCGAGCGCGCTGGCGGCTTTGGGTGCTGATGGCCGCCTGCGGCCTGGCCCTGGTCCTGACGCTGATGAATGGCGTCTCGCTGGAGGGGGCCAAGCGGTGGCTGGCGCTGGGGCCGATCCAGCTCCACACGGCGTCTATCGTTCTGCCGTTCGCGGTCTGGGCCTTCGCCAAGGGCTTCGGCGACCGTCGCGCGGCGCCGATCGCGGCCCTGATCGCCTTCCTTCTCCTCTATCAGCACGACGCGGCCTCTTCGCTGGCCTTCGCCCTGGCGCTCGCCGCTGGAGCGCTGGTGGAGCGCCCGCGTCAGCTGACGCCTTGGGCGTGCGTCATTGTCGCCGGGCTCCTGGCCTACGCCGCCTGGGTCGCGCCCGACACCTTGCCCGCCGTGCCCTATGTCGAGGGACTTCTCGCCAATACGATGAAGGCCAACCCGGTGCTGGGCTTCGTGGCGGGCGTCTTGATGATCGGCCTGCCCGCGCCCTTCCTCGCCGTCGCCCAGGCGCGGCCGGAACGTCGCGCCGAAGCCTTGGCGCTGGCGGCTCTGTGGACCGGCTGGATCGCCGGCGCCCTGTTTGGAAACTATCCCGCGCCCGTTCTAGGCTACGGCGCCGCGCCGATCCTGGCCTGGGGCCTGTCCCTGGGGCTGGTGCTCGGCGATTCCGCCAACCAGGACCCGCCCGCGTCATGATTGAACCCACCGCCGGCGTCTTCGAGGGCCGCGAGCATCAGTTGCCCGTGCGCATCTACTATGAAGACACCGACTTCACCGGCATCGTCTACCACGCCAACTACCTGCGCTATCTGGAGCGCGGTCGCAGCGACTTCTTCCGGATGGTCGGCATCTCGCACAGCGAGCTCGCCCAGCAGGACACGGGCTTCGCCGTGATCCGCATGGAGCTGGACTTCAAGCGCGCGGCCAAGATCGACGACGCCCTGGTGGTGCGCACCCTGTATGAGCGGGTCGAGGGCGTCCGGCTTCACGTCAGCCAGCGGATCACGCGCGGCGAGGAGACGATCCTGGAGGCCAAGGCGGTCGCCGTCTGCATCAGTCTTTCGGGCCGTCCGCGCCGCCCGACGGCGGAGATGACGGCCAAGCTGGCGCCCTGGCTGGCGCCGCCGAACGAGGCTTGAGGCGGCGTCCCCATTTTTTCGGATCGATCGACCCTCGTCATAGTTTCACCCAAGCGCCGCTTCATGCCATACGGCGCACACCTGTCCTGATCAGACGCCCCAACGGAGCCCTATCCCGCATGGACGCCTCGGCCGCCGCCCCCAATTTCTCGTTCTTCGCCCTGTTCATGCAGGCCGACTGGGTCGTCAAAGGCGTGATGATCGGCCTGATCCTGGCGTCGCTGGGCTCGTGGGCCGTGATCCTGGACAAGCTGTTCCGCTTCAACACCCTGAACCGCGCGGCCGACCGCTTCGAGGAGCAGGTCAGCGGCGGACGTTCGCTGGAGGACGTGGCGGGCGAGGCCGGCGCCAATCCGCCGCACGCCCTGCCGCGCATGCTGCAGGCGGCGCTGAAGGAATGGCGCGACGCCAAGACCCGGGCCATGACCGAGAACCAGACGGCCTTCCTGGTCGCCCGCATCGACCGCATCCTCGACACCATGATCGCCCGCGAGACCGCCAAGGTCGAAGAGGGGCTGGGCAGCCTGGCCATCGTCGCCACCGCCAGCCCGTTCATCGGTCTCTTCGGCACGGTCTGGGGCATCATGCACGCCTTCCAGAACATCGCCCTGTCGAAGAACACCTCGCTGGCCGTCGTCGCGCCGTCGATCGCCGAGGCCCTGTTCGCCACGGCCGTGGGCCTGATCGCCGCCATCCCGGCCTATATCGCCTACAACAAGTTCTCGACCGACGCGGGCAAGTACGCCGGCCGCCTGGAAGGCTTCGCCGACGACCTGTCGACCGCGATCCAGCGTCGCCTGACCGAGCGCTAAGCCCATGGCGATGTCCTCCAACGACGCCTTCGCCACCGGGGGCGGCCGAGGCCGCCGCCGCCGGGGCCGCCGCACGCGCGGGGCCCTGTCCGAGATCAACGTCACGCCCCTGGTCGACGTGATGCTGGTGCTGCTGATCATCTTCATGATCTCGGCGCCGCTGCTGACCGCCGGCGTGCCGCTGGAGCTGCCCAAGACGGAAGCCGCGGCCCTGCAGAACCAGGACGAGCCGATCACCGTCTCGATCCGCAAGGACGGCGGCATCTTCGTCGGCGAGACCCAGATTCCGTTCGAGAACCTGGCGCCGCGCATCAGCGCGATCGCCGGCGACGGCTACGACAAGCCGATCTTCGTCCGGGCCGACGGCGGCGCGACCTATTCGGTCGTCGCCCAGGTGATGGCGGGCCTGTCGAACGCCGGCTTCAACAAGATCAACCTGATCACCGAGACGGGCGGTCCCTCTTCGGGCGCGGCCCCGCGCGACGCCAAGCCGGCGGACGCGGGCGACCTGCGGCCGGCGCAGTAGGGGCGGCATGATCGCCCGCCGCGAACAACGGGTCTCTCCGGCTCTGCTGGGCTCGATCGCGCTGCATGGCGCGGTCGCGGCGCTGATCGCGTTCGGCCTGCCGTGGAAGTCGTCCAAGCCGATCACCATCGGCGAGTCGGTGCCGGTGACCATCGTCGCCAACGGTCCGACCAATGTCCGCCCGGCCGAGGAAGCGCCGGTCGAGCAGACCGCCCAGACGCCCGAGCCCGAGCCGCAGGCCACGCCGCAGCCGCCCGCGCCCACGCCTGCCCCGACGCCGACGCCCGCTCCCGCGCCGCCGCCCAAGCCGACGCCGGTCCCCAAGCCCGTTCCGACCCCGACACCGGCCAAGCCCACGCCGCAGAAGAAGACCGACAACAACGACTTCTTCGCCTCGCTGGAGGCCTCGATCGCCAAGTCCCAGAAGGCGACCGGCAAGCCGACTTCCAACGCGCCGAAGGGCCCTGCGCGGCAGGAGACCTCGGTCTCGGCCCGTCCGGCTCTGGGCGCGGCCACGGGCCTCTCGGCCGCCGCGCTGGGCCGCCTGCAGGGCGAGGTGCAGCAGCGCTGGAACCCCAACTGCGAGGTCGAGGGCGGCGCCAACGTCAATGTTCGCGTGGTCTTCGTGATCGGGCCGGGCGGCCGCGTCGTCGGCCAGCCGGAGTCGCCGGGCACCAGCTCGCCCGATCCGGTGGTCAAGGCCGCTTCGGACCGCGCCATCCGCGCGCTGTTCGCCGCCTCGCCGTTCGCCTACCTGCCGTCGGACCTGTACGGTCAGAAAATCGCCCTGAACTTCAACGCAAAACAGGCCTGTTCGCGTTGATGTCCGGAAGGAACAAGAAGGAGACTCCGATGCGCTTCCGAGCCCTGTTGCTGATGGTCGCCGCCCTGATGAGCGGCGCGGCCTTCGTCACGCCGGCCGCCGCGCAGATCGAGGTCGACATCAACGCCGGCGCGGTCAAGCCGCTGCCGATCGCCATCCCCGCCTTCTCGGGCGCGACGCGCGGCGCCGAGATCGCCCAGGTCATCAGCGGCAATCTCGAACGCTCGGGCCTGTTCCAGCCGCTGAATGTCTCGGGCGTTCCGGACAAGCTGGCCGACGTCAACATCCAGCCGCGCTTCCCCGACTGGCAGGCCACCGGCGCCCAGGCGCTGATCAACGGCCAGGTCACGGTCGGCCCCGACGGCGGCCTGCGCGTCGACTTCCGCCTGTGGGACGTGTTCAGCCAGCAGCAGCTCTTGGGCCTGCAGTTCTCCTCGACGCCGGACAACTGGCGCCGGGTCGCCCACAAGATCAGCGACGCCGTCTATGAGCGGCTGACCGGCGAGAAGGGCTATTTCGACACCCGCGTCGCTTTCGTCGCCGAGAGCGGCCCCAAGCTGGCCCGCGTCAAGCGCCTGGCGATCATGGATCAGGACGGCGCCAACCCGCAGTACCTGACCGACGGCTCGTACATCGTCATGACCCCGCGCTTCAGCTCGACGAGCCAGGAGCTGACCTACATGGCCCTGCGGCCGACGGGCTCGTCGATCTACCTGCTGAACCTCGAGACCAGCCGCCAGGAGACGGTCGGCAAGTTCCCCGGCATGGTGTTCGCCCCGCGCTTCTCGCCCGACGGCGCCAAGGTGGCCTTCTCGGTCGAGAAGAACGGCAACAGCGACATCTATGTGATGGACCTGCGCAGCCGCGCGACGACCCGCATCACTACCGATCCCGCCATCGACACCTCGCCCTCGTTCTCGCCGGACGGGACCAAGATCGCGTTCAACTCCGACCGCGGCGGCCAGGCGCAGCTCTATGTGATGAACACCGACGGCACGGGCGTTCGTCGCATCTCGTACGGCGGCGGCCGCTATACGACGCCCGTCTGGAGCCCGCGAGGCGACTTCATCGCCTTCACCAAGCAGACCGGCGGCGAGTTCCACATCGGCGTCATGCGTCCCGACGGCAGCGACGAGCGCCTTCTGACCACCAGCTATCTGGACGAGGGCCCGACCTGGGCGCCGAACGGCCGGGTGCTGATGTTCTTCCGCGAGGGCGGCGGCGGCAATCCCAAGCTCTGGACGGTGGACATCACCGGCCGGATCCTGCGGCCGGCCGCCTATAATGGTTCGGGCTCGGATCCGGCCTGGTCGCCGCTTCTGGACTGACAAATCGTCGGGACGCGCAACCTTAGCCTTGCGAGCGCGTTCCCAGGGCTCTAACTCGGCGTCGCCAGACGCCGGGATTTCCCTTGCGGAAGAGTTTCGACGTCGCCTGCCGGACTTCTGACGTCATTGTGAGGTCACGTCAGGCATTTAGCAGGTCCATTGCCGGCATGTCGCAGGTATGGATCAGGTCCAGAGTTGTTGACTTGAGGAGAAACTGGATGAGCTTCGACACCCAGCGCGCCGCTAGACTGGCGCTCGTCGGCCTGGCCGCCGCCTCGCTTGCCGCCTGCGCTTCGCGTCCGAAGCCCCAGCCCGTCGCCCCGACGCCGCCGGCGCCGCCGCCGGCCCAGGAACCGGCTCCCTACACCCCGCCGCCGGCCCCGCCGGTCGCCCAAGGCCCGCTGCCGGGCTCGGTGCAGGACTTCGTCGTCAATGTCGGCGACCGCGTCTATTTCGATACCGACGAATATTCGGTCCGCGCCGACGCCCAGCCGGTCCTGGCCGGCCAGGCCCAGTGGCTGAACCGCTATCCGGCCGTGAAGGTCCGCATCGAAGGCAACGCCGACGAACGCGGCACCCGCGAATACAACCTGGCCCTGGGCGCCCGTCGCGCCAACGCCATCCGCGACTTCCTGATCGCTCAGGGCGTCGCCGCCTCGCGCATCGAGACGATCTCGTTCGGCAAGGAAAAGCCGATCGACGCCGGCTCGACCGAAGAGGCCTGGGCCAAGAACCGTAACGGCCACACGGCCATCACGGACGGCGCCCGTTAAGCCAAGCATTCTAGGGCGGCTTCTCTCACGAGACGCCGCCCTAGTTTTGTCCGCCTCCTACCGGTAAATCACGGTCATGAAGCTCAAATCCGCCCTGCTCGCCGTCCTGTTCGCGTCCAGCGCCGCCGTGGCGGTCGCTCAGACCCCGCTGCCGGAAGCCGATCCGCTGGACGATCGCTCGGCCAAGCGCGTGGAACGGATGGAAAAGGTGGTTCGCGAGCTGCGGTCGATCGTCTTCCAGGGCCGCGACACCGGTAAGCCCGTGGTGGTCCAGCCGGCCGAGACCGACGCCCAGATCGCCGCCCTGAACGACCGGGTCACGGACCTGGAGCAGACCCTGACCAAGCTGAACGGCCAGAACGAGGCCGTCACCTTCGAGCTGACCAAGGCCAACAGGGCGGCCGCCGACCAGAAGGCTCGCGCCGACGCGTTGGAGCAGCGCCTGGCGGCGATCGAGAAGACTCTCGCCGATCTGCAGGCCGCCGCCGCGGCCCAGGTCGCTTCGGCCCCCGCCGCAGGCGCGGCCGTTCCGCCGCCGCCCCCGCCGCCGGCCGATCCGGCCGTGGCCTTCAAGCAGGCGCGCCAGCTGCTGCTGGACGGCGACTACGCTAACGCCGAGCAGGCCTTCTCGGTCTATGTCACGAACTATCCCGACAACGCCAAGACGCCCGAGGCCCGCTACTGGCTGGGCGAGACCCTGTTCGTGCGCGAGGCCTATACCGACGCCGCCGCCGCCTATATCGGCGCGATCCGCGGCTGGCCGCAGACGAGCTGGGCGCCCGACGCCACCCTGAAGCTGGCGCGCTCGATGGTGGCGCTGAAGAAGACCACCGAGGCCTGCCGCACCCTGGACGAACTGGCCAAGCGCTATCCGAAGGCCTCGTCGCAGATCACCTCCCGCGCGGCCTCGACCCGCGTCGCGGCGAAGTGTTCGTAAGGACCTGAACCCCTCTCTCTTTGAGAGAGGGAGGGGCCCATCGCTTGCGATGGGAGGGTGAGAGGTTACGCTCTCACTGAACTTGGCGAACATGGCGCATCATGAAGGGCTAGGGATTGTCCGGTGGACGGTGAAACCACTCACCCTCCCACCGCCTCCGGCGGCGGGCCCCTCCCTCTCTCAAAGAGAGAGGGATTTCGCCGCGCCTTCGATCGTCGCCTGGATGCCCTGTCCAAGGCCCCGCTGGCCGTCGGCTTCTCCGGCGGCGGGGACTCCCTGTTCCTCCTGAAGGCGACGCTGGACTGGGCGCGGCCGCGTGGCCGGTCGGTGCTGGCGTTCGTGGTCGATCATCAGCTGCAGGCCGATAGCGCTCGCTGGACCGCCGACGCGGTCGATCAGGCGCGAGCCTTGGGCGCCGAGGCGCGCGCTCTGGCCTGGGCCGGGCCCAAGCCCGCCACGGGCCTGCCCGCCGCCGCTCGTCGAGCCCGTCACGCCCTGCTGGCCGCCGCGGCTCGGGAGGCTGGCGCCTCCGTCCTGCTGCTGGGCCACACCGCCAGCGATCTGGCCGAGAGCGCGGCGATGCGGGCCGAGGGCTCGACGGTGCCCGATCCCCGCGAATGGTCGCCGTCGCCGGTCTGGCCGGAGGGGCGCGACATCTTCCTGCTGCGGCCGCTGCTGACCCTGACGCGAGGCGAGATCCGGGGGGCGCTCGCCGCGGATGGCGAGACCTGGCTGGAGGATCCGGCCAACACCGACCTCCGCTACGCCCGGGCCCGAGCGCGGGCAGGCGGGGTCGAGGCGGCGGTCTTGGAACTGGACACCATGAGCCCGCCGCCTGTCTTCGCCATCGACGACGCCGGCGCCATCCGCCTGCCGCGCGGCGTCGCCGCCGCTCACCTCGCCGCCGCCCTGCTGTGCGCGGCCGGGACCGAGCGGCCGCCGCGCGGCGAGCGGCTGGAGCGGCTGGTCCAGCGCCTCCGGCGTGACGAGACCTTCGCCGCCACCCTGGCGGGCGCGCGGATCGAGGCGGACGAAACGGTGCTGATCTGCCGCGACGCGGGCGAGACGGCGCGGGGCGGTCTTGCGCCCCTGACGCTGGCACCGGGCGAGGCTGGGGTGTGGGACGGCCGATGGGAGATCGCCGCCGGCGACGCGCCTCTGACCATCAGAGCTCTGAAGGGCCAGGCCTCCAGCCTGTCGCCTGAGCAGCGCGCGCGTCTGGTCAAGCTGCCCGCCGCCGTCCGGCCCAGCTTGCCCTTGATCCTGCGGCATGGCGCGGCGCCGTGCTCGCCCACGCTTGACGGCCCGGACTTTGCAGCCGAAGGGGGAGGGCGCGCGCGTCTGCTCGTTCTGGGTCGTTTCGAGGCCGCGGTCGGCCTTTATGACCAAGAATGCGTGACCGGACGTCGCGTCCGTGGCGCAACCGCTCGCGAGCCCTTATCTTGAAGGGCGAAGACCTATCGTTGGGAAGACAACCCGTATGAATTTTCGGAACGCAGCCATCTGGCTGGTGATCGTGGCGGCCCTGCTGGGCGTGTTCTTCGTGAGCCAGAACGCGCGCACCAAGGGCGGCGGCGAGATCAGCTATTCGCAGCTCCTCAAGCAGGTCGACGCCGGTCAGATCAAGTCGGCCGAGATCTCCGGCCAGGTCGTCCAGGCCAAGGACGCCAGCGGCAAGGTGCTGACGGTCAACGCGCCGATCGACTCCGATGAGCTGGTCAACCGCATGGTCGCCAAGAACGCCGACGTGAAGTTCAAGAGCGGCTCGATCAGCTTCCTGGCCATCCTGGTCCAGCTGCTGCCGATCCTGCTGGTGGTGGGCGTGTGGCTGTTCTTTATGCGCCAGATGCAAGGCGGGGCGAAGGGCGCCATGGGCTTTGGCAAGTCCAAGGCCCGGCTGCTGACCGAGAACAAGAACCGCATCACCTTCGAGGACGTCGCCGGCGTCGACGAGGCCAAGGAGGAGCTGCAGGAGGTCGTCGACTTCCTGAAGGATCCGGCCAAGTTCCAGCGCCTGGGCGGCAAGATCCCCAAGGGCGCCCTGCTGGTCGGCCCTCCCGGTACGGGTAAGACCCTGATCGCCCGCGCGGTCGCGGGCGAAGCCGGCGTGCCGTTCTTCACCATTTCGGGTTCGGACTTCGTCGAGATGTTCGTCGGCGTCGGCGCCAGCCGCGTCCGCGACATGTTCGAGCAGGCCAAGAAGAACGCCCCCTGCATCATCTTCATCGACGAGATCGACGCCGTCGGTCGTCACCGGGGCGCTGGCCTGGGCGGCGGCAACGACGAGCGCGAGCAGACCCTGAACCAGCTGCTGGTCGAAATGGATGGCTTCGAGGCCAATGAAGGCATCATCCTGATCGCCGCCACCAACCGTCCGGACGTCCTGGACCCGGCCCTGCTGCGTCCGGGCCGCTTCGACCGTCAGGTCGTGGTCCCGAACCCGGACGTCTCGGGCCGCGAGAAGATCATCCGCGTGCACATGAAGAACGTGCCGCTGGCCGCCGACGTCGACGTCAAGACGCTGGCGCGCGGCACCCCGGGCTTCTCGGGCGCGGATCTCGCCAACCTCGTCAACGAGGCCGCCCTGATGGCCGCCCGCAAGAACCGCCGCATGGTCACCATGAGCGACTTCGAGCAAGCCAAGGACAAGGTCATGATGGGCGCCGAGCGCCGCTCGATGGCCATGAACGAGGAAGAAAAGAAGCTGACGGCCTATCACGAGGGCGGTCACGCCATCGTGGCCCTGAACGTCCCGCTGGCCGACCCGGTCCACAAGGCCACCATCGTGCCGCGCGGCCGGGCCCTGGGCATGGTCATGCAGCTGCCGGAAGGCGACCGCTACTCGATGAAGTACCAGCAGATGACCTCGCGCCTGGCCATCATGATGGGCGGCCGCGTGGCCGAGGAGCTGATCTTCGGCAAGGAGAACATCACCTCGGGCGCCAGCAGCGACATCAAGGCGGCCACGGACCTGGCCCGCAACATGGTCACCCGCTGGGGCTATTCCGACGTGCTGGGCACGGTGGCCTATGGCGACAACCAGGACGAGGTGTTCCTGGGCCACTCGGTCGCCCGCACCCAGAACGTCTCTGAAGAGACCGCCCGCCTGATCGACAGCGAGGTCAAGCGCCTGGTGCAGTACGGCCTGGACGAGGCCCGTCGCATCCTGACCGAGAAGATCGAGGACCTGCACACCCTGGGCAAGGCCTTGCTGGAGTACGAGACCCTCTCGGGCGAGGAGATCGCCGGCGTGCTGAAGGGCGTTCCGCCCAAGCGCGAAGAGGAAGAGACCAAGGAGACGATCGTGGCCCCGTCGCTGGTGCCGCTGTCTCCGGGCGCGGGCGCCAGCGTCACCGCCTGACGTCTCTCAAGGCGTAAAGGATCAAGCCGGCTCGCGAGGGCCGGCTTTTTTCTTGCCCAGCTGCAACGGGTTCGCATGGGAGGCGTTCAAGCTTCACCGCAAGTTCGCGGTCTGGGGCGACGCCGACCGATGGTCACCACGCTGACAGACAATACGGCCGCCGCGACCATCGCCACGGGCGACTGGACGGACGCCGGCTTGCCTTCGCCGTCCGCCTGGCCGGCCGCCCTGAAGGTCGCCGCCGGCATGATGCTGGCCTCGCCGATCCCCTCGTTCCTGGCTTGGGGCGAGCGCGGGGCGACCCTGCATAACGACGCCGCCCGGACCATGCTGGACCTGCCCGACGTGGCGGGCCGCCCCTTCGCCGAGGTCCTGCCCATCGCCCAGGCGGGCGACCTGTTGGCGCGAGGCCGCGCCGGCGAAAGCGTCAAGCTGGAGAACGTCCCGTTCACACGGGCCGGCGAGGAGGCCTGGTGCAACCTCTTGGCCTCGCCCGTGCGCGACGAGGACGGCGTTGTGCGCGGCGTGCTGGTCCATTGCAACGACATCACCGCCCGGGTTCTCGACGATCGGGCTCGGTTGGCCGAGGAACGCCGCTACCGCGCCCTGTTCGAGTCGATGGACGAGGGCTTCTGCGTCATCGAGTTCCTGGACGGTCCGCACGGCCCCGACAGCGACTACATCCACATCATGGCCAACGCCGCTTACGAGCGGCACGCCGGCATTCCCAATGTCGTCGGGCAGAAGCTGCGCGAGATGGTCCCGGACGAGGCCGACGCCTGGGTCGCGCGCTATGGCGAGGTGCTGCGCACCGGCGCGCCGATCCGCTTCGAGCAGGAGCTGGTCGCCACCGGCCGGCATCTGTCCCTGTCGTCGTTCCGCATAGAGCCGCCCGAGTTGAAGCAGGTGGCCGTGCTGTTTCAGGACGTCACCGATCGCAAGCGTACGGAAGCCGAGCTACGCCACCTGAACGAGACCCTTGAAGCCCGTATCGCCCAGGCCCTGGCGGAGCGCGAACGCACCGAGGAGGAGCTGCGCCAGGCGCAGAAGATGGAGGCTGTCGGCCAGCTGACCGGCGGCCTCGCCCACGACTTCAACAACCTGCTGGCCGGAATCTCGGGCGCTTTCGAGATGATCGGCGCACGGCTGGCCCAGGGGCGGACCGGCGACGTCGAGCGCTATCTGGGCGCGGGGCAGGGAGCGGCGCGGCGGGCGGCGGCCCTGACCCACCGCCTGCTGGCCTTCTCGCGCCGTCAGACCCTGGCCCCCAAGGCGATCATCATCAACCGGCTGATGGCCGATTTCGTCGAGCTGGTCCGCCGCACGGTCGGGCCGTCGATCGACGTCGAGATGGTGGCCGCCTCGGGCCTGTGGCCGACCCTGGTCGACTCCAACCAGCTTGAGAACGCCCTGCTGAACCTGTGCATCAACGCCCGCGACGCCATGCCGGACGGCGGGCGGATCATGATCGAGACCGGCAACCGCTGGCTGGACGAGCGCACCGCCCGCGAGCACGGGCTGGAGTCGGGCCAGTACGTTTCGGTGTGCGTCAGCGATACCGGCTCGGGCATCGACAAGGCCACGCTGGAGCGGGTGTTCGATCCCTTCTTCACCACCAAGCCGATCGGCCAGGGGACCGGGCTGGGCCTCTCCATGGTCTATGGCTTCGCCCGCCAGTCGAACGGCCACGTGCGGATCTATTCCGAGGTCGGCCAGGGCACGATGGTCTGCCTCTACCTGCCCCGCCACCTGGGCGAGGAGGACGAGGAGCCGACGCCCGCCGCGCTGGACGCCGCGGCGACCCACGCCGACCAGACGGTGCTGGTGGTGGACGACGAGCCGACGGTGCGGATGCTGGTGGTCGACGCCCTGAGCGAGCTCGGCTACGCCTGCCTGGAAGCCCAGGACGGCGCGGCGGGGCTGCGCATCCTGCAAGGCGATCGCCGGGTCGACCTGCTGATCACCGATGTCGGCTTGCCCGGCGGGCTGAACGGACGCCAGGTGGCCGACGCCGCCCGCGCCTTGCGTCCGGACCTGAAGGTCCTGTTCATCACCGGCTACGCCGAGAACGCCGTGCTGAACCACGGCCACATCGAGCACGGCATGGAGGTGCTGACCAAGCCGTTCGCGATCGGCGATCTGACCGGACGCATCGACCGGATGCTGCGGGACGGCTAGAACCCGGCGCATGAGCCCCGCCGCCCGCCCCGCCTTCTCGCGCCCCAAGGTGATGGGGATCGTCAATGTCACGCCCGACAGCTTTTCGGACGGCGGCCGGTTCTTCGACCCCGCCGAGGGGATCGAGCACGCGCGGCGGCTGATCGCCCAGGGCGCCGACATCCTCGACATCGGCGGCGAGAGCACCCGGCCGGGGGCGACGCCGGTTTCGGCCTTCGAGGAGATCCGCCGGGTGGTCCCGCTGATCGAGGCCGTGCGCGCGGCCAGCGCGGTTCCGATCTCGATCGACACCATGAAGCCCGAGGTCGCCCGCGCGGCGGTCCGGGCCGGGGCGACCATCTGGAACGATGTCAGCGCCCTGCGCTTCGCGCCCGAGGCGCCCGAGGTCGCCGCCGAGCTGGGCTGCGAGGTCGTGCTGATGCACATGCTGGGCCAGCCGGGGACCATGCAGGACGCGCCGCGCTACGACGATGTCGTCGCCGAGGTCGAGGCCTTCCTGCTGGCCCGCGCCTTCACCGCCATGGCCGCCGGTGTGGCTAAGGAGAAGATCTGGCTCGACCCGGGCGTCGGCTTTGGCAAGACGGTGGAGCATAACCTCGCCCTGCTAGCGGGCCTGCCGAGGTTCGTGGCCCTGGGCTATCCGATCCTGCTGGGCGCCAGCCGCAAGCGGTTCATCGCCGGGATCGATCCGTCGGCCCGCGAGGCCGAAGACCGCCTGGGCGGCTCGCTGGCCGCGCACCTGGCCGGGGCCGCCGCCGGCGTGGCGGCGGTGCGGGTCCACGACGTGCGCGAGACGGCGCAGGCGCTGGCGGTCCAGGCGGCGATCGCGGGGGCCTAAGCCTCATCGACATTCAGCCGCCAGTAGGTCGCGTAGCGTTGGTGGGCGATGCGGTGATAGGGGACCAGCCGCACCTCGCCGCCTTCCGCCGAGGTCACGGTGAACTCCAGCGGCTTGCCCGTCGGCCGGATGCGGGCGGCGACCAAGGCCGGATCGCCCGTTAGCGTGGGCGGGGTGAACGGCCCGTCGTTGTACTTCCCATACAGCCGCTCGTTGACGACGATGTCCGCGCCCGGCGCGAGGCCCTCGGTCCCCAGGGCGGCGGCCAGCACCAACGGACCATGGGTGAAGGCGGCGATGCTCGTGGCGGCCGGGTCGGTCTCGAACCCGGTCCGCATCTCCAGCCGCAGCTCGACGGTGTCGCCGTCCTTCCACGTCCGGGCGATCTCAAGGAAGCCCGGGACCTTCGAGCGCAGGGCGACCTTGCCGTTGACCAGCACGGTGGCTGTGCGGCTCCAGCCCGGTTGGCGCAGTTTCAGGGTCAGGGCGGTCGGGCGCTTCAGGCTCCAGCGCAAGGTGGTGGTCGGATCGTCCGGGAAGGTCGTGGTCTGGGTCAGGGTCGCGTCGTGGGCCTTCCAGGCGACCTTCGAGGGAATGAACAGGTTCACGTACAGCGACCGGTCGTCGTGGAAGTAGATCGAGTCCCGGTACTTGGCGTGGTTCTCCATGCCCGTGCCGGTGCAGCACCAGAACGAGTCCACGGGCGTGCAGTAGAGCTTCATGTAGCCCGGCCGCGCGCCCTGGAAGTAGGTGACCATGCCGCTGTCGGGGTCCTGCGAGGCCAGGATGCCGTTGTACAGCGTGCGCTCGTAATAGTCGGCGTATTCGGCGCGTGGGTCCTGGGCGAACAGGGCGCGGGTCAGCTTCAGCATGTTGTGCTGGCAGCAGGTCTCCGAGCCCTTGGCCGAGAAGACGTGCTTTTCGAAATCGGCCCTCGGGAAGAAGTGCTCGCCGTCGCCGTTCCCGCCGGTCGCGAACGAGCGGGTCCGGGTCACCGTCCGCCAGAAGAACGCGGCGGCGTCGCCGTACGGCGCCTGGCCGGTCGTCTCATGGACGCGCTGGAAGCCGACGACCTTGGGGATCTGGGTGTTGGCGTGCAGGCCGTCCAGCGTGTCGCGGCCCTGGGACAACGGTGTCAGCAGGGCCTTGTGCGAGAAGCGCTCGGCGGCGGTCCGGTAGCGGACGTCGCCGGTCAGGGCGAAGAGGTCGGCGAAGACCTCGTTCATGCCGCCGTGCTCGGTCGCCAGCATGGCCTCGAACTGGGCGTCGGAGAGCGGCGCGGTGGCCTGGACCGTCCAGTCGGCCAGGCGCAACAGCACGACGCGGCTGGTCTGGCTGTCGGCCAACTGCCAGCCGTCGCGCAGTCCGGCGAACACCTTGTGCAGGGTGTACCAGGGCACGCCGGTGATCTTCTCGCCGCGAATGTGCGCCTCGACCAGGGCGGGGCCTTTCGGGAAAGCGCAGACGAGGCCGGAGTTGGAGGCGGCCTGGCAGGCGGCCAGTTCCTCGGCGATGTGGTCCACCCGCTGCTTGAACCGGACGTCGCCGGTCGAGCGGTACATCAGGGCGCAGGCCGACTGGTAGTGGCCGAGGGTGTGGCCGTGGCAGTTGATGTCAGCCCACGTCGCCTCGGACTCCCAGCCGCCATAGGGCTGGGCCTTGGGCTTAAGGCCTGCGTTGGTGCGGAAGGCGCTGAGCAGGCGGTCCGGCTCCAGCGACAGCAGATAGGCCTCAGTCTGGCGCTGGGCGTGCAGGAACGGGCTGTCCAGCAGTTCGACGTCGCGCATGTCGAAGGGCGAGAGGCGCGAAGTGGAACGGGAGGGAGCTGCAGCCAAGGCGGTGGACGCCATGGCGCCCACGGCGCCGGCCAGCACGTAGCGCCGGGGCCAACGCGGGCCGCCCGAGCAGCAGTCACCATGGTCCATGCGCGAACTCCCTGACGCGATGCGGCGGCGCCGCTTATTAGTAGGAGTAATAGGGGCTGGATGACGCTTAGGAAAGCGCTTCGGCGAGGTCTCCCCATCGCCCCGATTCCCGCCTACATCTGCCGCCATGTCGCAAGCTCCCGCCCAGGCGCCGCAAGGCCGCGTTCTCGTCATCGCCGGATCGGACTCCGGAGGCGGAGCGGGGATCCAGGCCGACATCAAGACCATCACCGCGCTAGGCGGCTATGCGGCGACCGCGATCACGGCGGTGACCGTGCAGAACACCCTGGGCGTCACCGGCGTCCATCCGATCCCTCTGGACATCATCGCCGCCCAGGCCCGCGCGGTGCTGGACGACATCGGGGCCGATGCGATCAAGACCGGCATGCTGGGCGACGCGGCCGTGGTCGAGACCGTCGCCGCCGCGATCGACCACGCGGGCCAGGTTCCGGCGGTCGTCGACCCCGTCATGGTCGCCAAGGGCGGCGCGCCCCTGCTGGCCGAGGCGGCGATCGGGGCGGTCAAGGCGCTGATGATCCCGCGCGCCGCGCTGCTGACCCCCAACGCCCCAGAGGCGGCCGCCCTGACGGGCCTGACGGTCGAGACCACCGACGACCTGCGCCGGGCGGGCGAGGCCCTGCTGGCGTTGGGCGCCAAGGCGGTGCTGATGAAGGGCGGCCATGTGGCGGGAGAGCGCGTCGTCGACGTGCTGATGACGACCGAAGGCGAAACCACCTTCGAGGGCGAGCGCATCGAGACCCGCCATACCCACGGCACTGGCTGCACCCTCGCTAGCGCCTGCGCCGCCGGTCTGGCCCAGGGCCTGCCGCTGGAGCAGGCCGTGGCGAGAGCCTGGAACTATGTCCACGAGGCCATGTTGCGCGCGCCGGGCTTTGGCGGCGGGCATGGTCCGCTGGACCACGGCTGGACGTTGCGCGCATGACCGACGCGCTCGAAGCTCGCCTCGCCGAGATCGTCCGGGCCACCCCGACCACCTGGGCGGTGCTCCGGACCGCGCGGGAGCTGGATCTGCCCGACTGGATGATCTTCTCCGGCGCGGTCTACCAGCCCGTCTGGAACCACCTGACCGGGCGGCCTCTGGACTACGGCATCAAGGACTATGATCTGGCCTATCACGACGCCAGCGACATCAGCTACGAGGCCGAGGACGTGGTCATCAAGCGTGTCGCCGCCGCCTTCGAGCCGCCGCTGCGGGACCTGGTCGAGGTCCGCAACCAGGCGCGGGTCCACCTGTGGTTCGCCGACAAGTTCGGGGCCGACGAGCCCTATCCGCCGCTGGAGACCAGCGCCGCGGCGCTGAAGCGCTTCGTGGCCACGGCCTTTTGCGTCGGCGTGCGGCTGGAAACGGACGACAGCCTGACGGTGCATGCGCCGTTTGGCCTGGAGGACCTGTTCGCCCTGCGCCTGCGGCCCAACCCGTTGCGGCCCTCGGGAGCCGGCGGCTGGGAGCGCACCACGGGCTCGGCCAAGGCCCGCTGGTCGGAGATCTCGATCGAGCCCTGATTGTCACCGGGACAATAAAGGCTTTGCGCGGCGATCTCCGCCCGCATAACAGCGATGTCCATCGGATTTCCGGGAGATCGCCCGCATGCGCCAGTGGACTATCGACGCCTTCGCCAGCGCCCCGTTCAAGGGCAACCCGGCCTGCGTGGTCGAGCCGTTCGCGGCTTGGCCTTCAGACGCCTGGATGCAGGCCCTGGCGGCCGAGAACAACCAGGCCGAGACGGCCTTCCTGCTGAAGACCGATGATTCGGCGCGCTATGGTCTGCGGTGGTTCACGCCGACGCTCGAAGCGCCGCTATGCGGTCACGCCACTCTGGCGGCGGCGCATATGCTGTTCGCCGAGCTGGGCGTCGATGTCCCTCTGCTGACCTTCGACACCCTGTCTGGGCCGCTGACCGTGAAGCAGACGGGCGAGGGCTTGGAGATGGACTTCCCGGCCGATCCGCCGCGCCGGACCTCGGTCCCCGATGGCTTGGCCGACGCGCTGGGCGCGACGCCGGTCGAGGTCTGGGCGGGGGCTTATCTGATCGCGGTTCTAGAGGACGAGGCGACGGTGAGGGCGCTCAAGCCCGACCTTTCGGCCCTGAAGACCATCGGCGGCGAGGCGACCGGCGGGCCTGGCCAGACGGTCGTTGTCGCCCTGGCCGATCCGGGCCAGCCCTACGCGGTGATCAGCCGCTTTTTCGCGCCGGGCTTCGGCATTCCCGAGGATCCGACCACGGGCTCGGCCCACTGCATCCTCATGCCGCTCTACGGCGACAAGCTGGGCGCGGAGATCCTGAAATTCCACCAGGCCTATCCTGGCCGGGGCGGGGACCTAGAATGCGAACGCCGCGGCGCGCGCGTCTTGCTGCGCGGCCGCGGCGTCACGGTGGTGGAGAGCCGTCTCCGCGTGGAGCCGGCCTTCAACTAGTCCGACTTACCAGCGGCCGGGGCCGCGGTGGTCGCCATAGCCGTAGCCATAGTCGCGGTCATGGCGCTCGTAGCGGACCTGGGCGCTGATGCGGTCGAAGCGACGATCGAGGTCGGCGCGCTCCCAGCCGTTCAGGCCGTTGCGGCGATAGCGGTGCTCCAGGCGCTCGGTCTCGCGCAGTTCGGCGCGCAGGCGATAGGCTTCCGAGCGGGTCAGCGAGCCGTTGCGCAGGCCCATGTCGATGCGGCGCTCCAGCTGGTCCTGGCGCTGGTTGATCGGCTGGGCCGAGGCGACGGCGGGAAGGGCAGCGGCCGCCAGGGCCGAGACCGTAACGATCGGGATCAGGATCTTCTTCATCGGTTCGGTTCCTCTTGAACATCTCCGCCGACCGCTCCCCGGGGAGGTGGGAGGACGACGTTGAGGCAAGAAAAACACGCGACGGCTGAAGCGGTTCTGAGCCGCTCGTTGTCCTAGGTTCAGGAAGATTTGGGGTTCAGGTCGGAATCAGGCGGCCTTGGCCATCCGCGCGGCGGCGATCGCGTCTTCGATCGCGCCATAGAGCTTGCTGACCTCGACCGGCTTGGCGACGTGGCCTTCCATGCCAGCGGCGAGGTAGTCCTCGACCTGGTGGGCCAGGGCGTTGGCGGTCACGGCGACGATCGGGGTTCGTGTGCGACCTTCCTGGGCCTCCAGGGCGCGGATGGCGCGGGCGGCCTCGATGCCGTCCATCACCGGCATGTGGATGTCCATCAGGATGATGTCGAACTTGGCGGCCTTCCAGGCCTCGACGCAGGCCGCTCCGTCCGGAACCATGGTCACCTCGGCGCCCAGCGGCGCCAGCACCGCCTCGATGACCTTCTGATTGGTCGGATTGTCGTCGGCCGCCAGCACGCGCAGCGGCGCCTTGGCGGCGGCCCGGGCCTTGGGACGCGCGATCGCGTGGGCCTCGTCGTCGTCGATATAGTGGACTTCGGTCAGGGTCTCCTCGCGCGGCAGGGCGACCAGGACCGTGAAGGTCGAGCCGCGGCCCTCGCGGCTCTGGACCTTGATCGAGCCGCCCATCAGCGCCGCCAGTTCGCGGCAGATGGCCAGGCCCAGCCCCGAACCGCCGAAGCGGCGAGTCGTCGAGCTGTCGGCCTGGACGAACTTGTCGAACAGGCGCGGCAGGATCTCGGGCGCGACGCCGATGCCCGTGTCGGCGACATCGATCCGCAGGCCCGAACCATCCTCGGCCGAGGCGAACCGAACGGCGACGGCCCCCTCCAGGGTGAACTTCAGCGCGTTGGAGATCAGGTTGCCCAGGATCTGGCGCAGGCGGTCGGCGTCGCCGCGCCACAGGCCATGCGCCTCGGGGGCGACGGCTACCTCGAAGGCCAGGCCCTTCTCACGCGCCTGATGGCCGTAGGTTTCACGGATCGACTGGGCCAGCTGGGCGATATCGAAGGGGCGGTCCTGGATCTCGAGACGGCCGGCCTCGATCTTGGACAGGTCCAGCACGTCGTTCAGCACAGCCAGCAGCAGGCCGCCGGACTCGCGGATCACCGAGAGGCGCTCGCGCTGGGCGGGCTTGAGCTCGTCCATGGCCATGACCTCGGCCATGGCCAGCACCCCGTTCAGCGGGGTGCGGATCTCGTGGCTCATATTGGCCAGGAAGTGCGACTTCAGGACGTTGGCCGTGTTGGCGTCGTCGCGCGCCTTGACCAGCTCGGCCATGGCGCCGCGCAGGTCGTCATCGTTGGCGCGCAACCGCGCGACCAGATGGTTGAAGCTGTCGATCAGGCTCTGGAAGACGTCGTCGTCGGCGGCTTGTTCCACCGGCATGAAGCGCCCGCCGACGGCGGTCTCGTGCATGGCTTCGGAAAGCCGCTCCATCGGCCGGGCCATGCGCCGGGCCAGGCCGTTGGCCAGCAGGATCGCCAGCCCGGCCGAGCCGAAGAACAGGGCGCCGGTCAGGGCCAGGTCGCGAGCCAGGATCTGGCCGATGCCCGGGCGGCGGGCCACCAGGACGACGGCGCCGATCTTGCGGCCGCTCACTTCGACGGGACGGGTCAGGGTGTCGACGTCGGCGGGCGCGGGATCGCCGATCTGGGCGACCGTCCGGCCTCCGGTGTCGACCATGCGGACGGCCGCGACGCCCGGCGCCTTGGCCACCGCGCTCAGCGCGCGATAGACGCCGGCCAGGTTGTTGTCGGCCAGGGGACCCGCGGCGCCGGCGGCGGCCATCTGGGCCAGGACCGCGTGGTTGGCGCGCGACTCCTGCCGCGCCACGCTCCACTGCTGCAACATGAAGCACAGACACGCCGCTACGAGCGCGAGCACCGTGGTGGCCAAGGCCACGCCGGCGATTCGCGCCTGGAGGGGCGCGTGGGTCGATTCGCGGCTCGCGCGCGGGGTGTTTCTGTCGCTCATAAGCCCCCAGGGACTCAATCGTAGCGGCACTTTGCCGCAAGGTTCCTAACGCTTCGCTTCCAAATCAGCGGTGGCCGCGCGTTACGCCCCCGTTACGCCAACGATTGCGTGCATTTACGCGTTGCTTAACCTTAACTTTCTATTTACCTTCTTCGTTAGCGTTTTGTTAATGGAGGCGGGCGTGGAAAAAGTATTTGTTGCTCAACGAGTTGCGACCAAGCTGTTCGCATCGGAGAACGCCGTGGACGCGGCGATGGTCGAAACGGCCGAGCTGATGGCCGATCTGCTGAAGGCGCGTAAGGACCTCGGAATCTCGGCCGTGGTCGGCGATCGCGCCGCCGCCAAGCTGGCCGAGGCCATGAGCGCGCTCAGCGAAGCGCGGTCGGCGATGGTCGAAGCGCACGGCGAACTGAACGAGACCAAGCTGCGTCTCGGCATCCGCACGAAACTGACCGGCGCCGAAGATAAGACCTTCCGTCTGGAGGAGGCGGCCACCGGCAAGGCGGCTCTTCGGCAAGCAGTCTAAGGTTGCAATAGTTTAATGCGAAGGGCCTCTAATTCAGGTTAGAGGCCTTTTTCATGCCGATGTCGCCGTTTTTGATTTCCCTGTTGGCGGTCATTTTTTCCGTCTGCCTGTTCGCCATCGTGAAGGGCGGACCGGCCGAAAGGCGCGCGGGCCTGATCTTCGCCGCCGGGACCTTAGGCGTCGAATTGATCCATTCCGCTGTCCCTCGCGACCTGCAAGGCGGCCTGTTGCTCGCCATGGATGGCTTCGTGGCCGGCGGTTTCCTGCTCGTGGCCTTGCGCTACGCCAGCGCGTGGCTCGGGGCCGCGATGATGCTGCAGGGCTTCCAGTTCAGCCTTCACGCCTATTATTTCGTGACGGGCGCCAAGCGCGACAACACCTACGCCTTGCTCAACAATCTCGATTCCGGCGGCGTGCTGCTCTGCATGCTGATCGGCTCCATCATCGCCTGGCGGAAGCGAGGCGCTGGAAAATAATTTCCTCGTACGGCGCTAAAAGCGCTCGCCGCGACAAATCTCTCCTTGCCTTTTGCCCGCGAACGCGGTTTCTCGCCGGCGGGCCACGCCCTCCCAACGGGGCGCAGTCCATCTGTAAGGATGGGAGACATCGCTATGACCACGACCCTCGCCAAGCCGGCGATCCGCCCGGCTCGTCCCGAGTTCTCTTCCGGCCCCTGCGCCAAGCGCCCAGGCTGGACCCCCGAAAATCTCAGAAACGCCGTTTTGGGTCGGTCGCACCGCTCGAAGCTGGGCAAGGCGCGCCTGAAGGCCGCCATCGACCAGACGCGCGAAGTGCTGGAGGTCCCCGCCGACTTCCTGATCGGCATCGTCGCCGGCTCGGACACCGGCGCCGTCGAAATGGCGATGTGGTCGATGCTGGGCGCTCGCCCCGTGCAGCTGCTGGCCTTCGAGTCCTTCGGCAAGGACTGGGTCACGGACGTCACCAAGCAACTGAAACTGCCCGACGTCGAGGTGCTCAGCGCCCCGTACGGCCAGCTGCCCGATACGTCCAAGGTCGATCCGGCCAAGGATCTGGTCTTCACCTGGAACGGCACGACCTCGGGCGTGCGTGTCCCCAACGCCGACTTCATCTCGGCCGACCGTGAAGGCATCGTGATCTGCGACGCCACCTCGGCCGCCTTCGCCCAGGAGCTGGACTGGGACAAGCTCGATGTCGTGACCTTCTCCTGGCAGAAGGCGCTGGGCGGCGAGGGCGCGCACGGGATCCTGATCCTGTCGCCGCGCGCCGTGGCCCGCCTGGAAAGCTACACGCCGGCCTGGCCGATGCCGAAGCTATTCCGCATGACCAAGAACGGCAAGATCGCCGCCGACATCTTCGAGGGCGCGACGATCAACACCCCGTCGATGCTGTGCGTGGAAGATGCTCTCGACGCCCTGAAGTGGGCCGCCTCGATCGGCGGTCTGCAGGCCATGCAGGC
This sequence comes from Caulobacter sp. X, assembly GCF_002742635.1. Lineage (NCBI taxonomy): Bacteria > Pseudomonadati > Pseudomonadota > Alphaproteobacteria > Caulobacterales > Caulobacteraceae > Caulobacter > Caulobacter sp. X. The sequence continues at coordinate 561,987 of NZ_PEGF01000002.1, forward strand.
CCGCGCCGACCAGAACCTGAAGGTGCTGGCCGACTGGGTCGCCAAGACCCCGTGGGTCGATTTCCTGGCGGCGACGCCGGAGATCCGCTCCAACACCTCGGTGTGCCTGAAGGTCGTTGATCCCAAGATCTGCGCCTTGCCGGAAGACGCCCAGGCCGACTTCGCCAAGAAGCTGGCCAGCCTGCTCGAGAAGGAGGGCGCGGCCCTCGACATCGGCGGCTATCGCGACGCCCCGGCCGGCCTGCGCATCTGGTGCGGCGCCACCGTCGAGGCTTCGGACCTCGAGGCCCTGACGCCCTGGCTCGACTGGGCCTTCGCCACCATCTCGGCCGAATTGGCCGCCGCTTAAAAAACGCACTGCGCCGAGCCCCTCCCCCCAATTTCCTAAAAAGAATGGGCGGGGAGGGGTTGGGGTGGGGGTGAACCTCCGCCCTTTCCGCGCTGACACCCCCACCCCCAGCCCCTCCCCGCAAGGGGGAGGGGAGAAGGTTTCCTAAAATGACCGCTCCCCGCGTCCTCATCGCCGACAAGCTCAGCCCCGCCGCCGTCGACATCTTCAAGAACCGCGGCCTCGCCTTCGACATCAAGGTCGGCCTCTCGAAGGACGAACTGATCGCCGTGATCGGCGACTATGACGGCATCGCCATCCGCTCGGGCGCCAAGCTCGACAAGGACGTGATCGCCGCCGCCAACAAGCTGCGCGTCATCGCCCGCGCCGGCATCGGCGTCGACAACGTCGACATCCCGGCCGCCACGGCCAAGGGCATCGTGGTGATGAACACGCCCTTCGGCAACTCGATCACCACGGCCGAACACGCCATCGCCATGATGTTCGCCCTGGCCCGCCAGATCCCCGCCGCCGACGCCTCGACCCAGGCCGGCAAGTGGGAGAAGAACCGCTTCATGGGCGTGGAGCTCTACGCCAAGACCCTGGGCCTGATCGGCGCTGGCAACATCGGCGGCATCGTCGCCGACCGCGCCTTGGGCCTGAAGATGAAGGTCGTGGCCTACGACCCCTTCCTGAGCCCTGAGCGCGCCGTCGAGATGGGCGTCGAGAAGGTCGAGCTGGAAGACCTGCTGGCCCGCGCCGACGTCATCACCCTGCACACCCCGCTGACCGACAAGACCCGCAACATCCTGTCGGCCGAGGCCCTGGCCAAGACCAAGAAGGGCGTGCTGATCGTCAACTGCGCCCGCGGCGGCCTGGTTGACGAGGCGGCCCTGCGCAAGCTGCTGGACGACGGCCATGTCGGCGGCGCGGCCTTCGACGTGTTCACCGTCGAGCCGGCCAAGGAAAACCCGCTGTTCGGTTCGGACAAGGTGGTCGCCACCCCGCACCTGGGCGCCTCCACCTCGGAAGCTCAGGAGAACGTCGCCCTGCAGGTCGCCGAACAGGTCTCGGACTACCTGCTGACCGGCGCGGTCACCAACGCCCTCAACAGCCCCTCGATCACGGCCGAGGAAGCCCCCAAGCTGAAGCCGTTCGTGGCCCTGGCCGAGAAGATCGGCGCCTTCGCGGGCCAGATGGTCGACTTCGGCATCAAGGCCATCGACATCGCCTACGAGGGCGAGGTTTCGAACCTGAACGTCAAGCCGATGACCTCGGCGGCGCTGGCTGGCGTGCTGAAGCCGATGCTGGCGGAGATCAACATGGTCTCGGCGCCGGCTGTCGCGAAAGAGCGCGGCATCACCGTCTCGGAAAGCCGCCAGGAGGTCAGCCCCACCTATGACAGCCTGATGCGCGTGACCATCACCACCGAGAAGGGCAAGCGCGCCTTCGCCGGCACGGTGATCGCCGGCGCGCCGCGCATCGTCGAGGTCAAGGGCATGGAGCTGGACGCGGCCTTCTCGCCGGCCATGCTGTACATCAACAACCTGGACAAGCCGGGCTTCATCGGCGCCCTGGGCGGCCTCTTGGGCGAAGCGGGCGTCAATATCGCCACCTTCAACCTGGGCCGCGTGGCCGCCGACGAGGACGCCATCGCCCTGGTGGGCGTCGACCAGGCTCCGGACGCGGCCCTGCTGGGCAAGATCCAGGCCCTGCCGCACGTCAAGGAAGCGCGCGCCCTGACGTTCTGAGGTGAAGTTGCTCCCCCGCCATGCGGGGGAGCTGTCACCCCCGGGTCGCGCGAAGCGCGCGCCCGAGGATAAACTCCGCGACTGAGGGGGCTAGTGCTGCCATAGCCCAGTTCGCCCCCTCCGGCCCTCTGGGCCACCTCCCCCGCATCGCGGGGGAGGAACTTGTCGAAGGCCCCGCATGTCCCTGCTCGTTCCCCGCAAGATCAACCGGCTGGGCCTGACCGTCTTCCTGGCCGCTGTCGCCTTCACGCTCTACGCGGCCCTGGCGCCCGGCGACGACACGGCCGGCTTGATCCCCTGGGACAAGGCCAAGCACTTCATCGTCTTCTACGGCCTGACCTTCCTGGCGACGATGGCCCTGCCCAAGAGCCGCTACTGGAGGATCGGGGTCGTCCTGCTGGGCTTCGGGATCGCCATCGAGATTCTGCAGGGCCTGCCGATTGTCGGCCGCGACGCCGACATCTTCGACGTGGTCGCCGACACCCTGGGCGTCGGCTTCTTCTTCGGCCCGATCATCGCCACCCAGTGGCTGAACCGCGACGTCTGAACGCCCACCCGCGACACTCCATCCCTTGACTCCCGCCGCCGTCGGCGCGAGAACAAAAAGAGAACTTGGAGTGTGAGATGGCCGGATCGCGCGAGGCGCGTCTTGCGGCCCTGAGAGGCCGGATCGCCGCGATCGAAGCGGGGACTCGGACTCCGACTCCCGTCCTGCCGTTCGGCGATCCCGCCATCGACGGCTGCTTTTCGGCCGGCGGTCTGCCGCTGGGCGCCTGGCACGAGGTGGTCGGCGCGGGGCTGGAGGGCGAGACCGGCGCGGCGCCGGCGGCTTTCATCGGACTCTTGCTGCGGCCCCTGGCGGCGACGGGCGTCGTGGTCTGGGTGGCGCGGCGGAGCGACCTGTTCGCGCCGGGCCTGGCCGGCCTGGGCTTTCCCGCCCAGCGGCTGATCCAGGTCCGCGCCCGCGACGAGGCCGAGGTGCTGTCGGTGCTGGAGGACGCGCTCTCGACGCAAGGGGTGAGCGCCGCGGTTGGCGAGGCCGAGGCGCCGGACCTGACCGCCGGTCGCCGGCTGCAGCTGGCTTGCGAGAAACGCGGCGGCCTGGGGCTGCTGCTGCATCGCCGGCCCTATGGCGGCCGCGCGGGAGAGGGGCCACGGACGGTGTCCGGCTCGGCCTCGTTCAGTCGCTGGCGGATCGCGCCCCAGCCCAGCGGGCCGCCGCCCGACGACATTGGCCTCGGACCCCCGCGCTGGCGGGTCGAACTCGAGCGCTGCCGGGGCGGACGTTCCGGCGGCTGGATTTTAGAAGCCCAGGAGGCCGGCCATGGCCCGCATCCTTTCCGTCTGGTGTCCCAACTGGCCGATCACGACGTGGCGCCGGCGGAACCCGGATGGCGCGAAGCCGGGTGAGGGATCCTCCCCCCCCCTCGCCCTGCTGGTCTCCGAACGCGGAACCCGCCGCCTCGCCGCCGTGGACGAGCGCGCCCGGGCTCTCGGCCTGTTCCCTGGCCAGAAGGCCGCCGACGCCCTGGCCCTGGTCCCGGACCTGGCGACGTTCGACCACGACCCCGCCGCCGACCGCGCGGCGCTGGAGGCGCTCTGCGACTGGTGCGTCCGGTTCTCGCCGGCCGTGGCGATCGACGGCGACGACGGCCTCCTGCTGGACATCACCGGGACCGACCACCTGTGGGGCGGGGAGGGCGCCATGCTGGTCGACCTCGTCGCGCGGCTGGCGCGCTGGGGCGTGCCCGCGCGGGCGGCGATCGCTGACACCGCCGGGGCGGCCTGGGGGCTGGCGCGTTATGGCGAGGACCTCGCCGTCGTCCCGCCCGGCGGCCAGCGCCAGGCTTTGGCCGATCTTCCCGTCGCCGCCCTGCGTCTGGACGAGGCCGCCGAAGCCCAGCTGCCGCGCCTGGGCCTGCACCGCGTCGGCCAGCTCTATGGCCTGCCGCGCGCCCAGCTGGCCAAGCGCTTTGGCCTTGGCTTCACCACCCGCCTGGACCAGGCCCTGGGGGCGGCGGCCGAGGCCCTGACCTTCCGCCGGCCGGCCAGCCCCTGGTTCGACCGCCTGGCCTTTTTCGAGCCGATCAGCGCGCCCGAGGACCTGGCCCGCGTCTCCGCCGACGCGCTCGCCTTGATCTGCGCCCGTCTCGAAGCCGAAGGGCGCGGCGCCAAGCGGTTCGAGGTCGTGTTCCACCGGCTGGACGGCCAGGCCTTCCCGGTGCGCGCGGGCCTGGCGCGGATCGGTCGCGACGCCGTACGACTGACCAAGCTGGTCGTTCCCAAGCTGGACAAGGTCGATCCGGGCTTCGGCATCGAGGTCGTCACCGTCCACGCCGCCGGGGTCGAGCCTCTGGCCGCCGTCCAGAGCGGGCTGGACAAGGCGGCGGGCGCCGGCCTCGATGAGACCCTGGCGCCGCTGATCGACCGCTTGGTCAACCGTCTGGGCGAGGCCCGCGTCTGGCGCGCCGATCCCTACGAGAGCCACGTGCCCGAACGCGCGGTGGTCCGCGCCGCCCCGCTGGACCCGCCGCCCGTGGCGGCTTGGGATCCCGACCTTCCCCGCCCGGTGCGCCTCTTAAAGCGGCCCGAGGCGATCACCGCGCTCGCCAAGGTGCCTGACGACCCGCCGGTGTCCTTCACCTGGCGAGGCCGGTCTCACCGCGTCCGCCGCGCCGAGGGGCCCGAACGCATCGCCCAGGAATGGTGGCGCGCCGGCGTCGCCGAGGGTGAGACCGGTCCCGGCAAGATCCGCGACTATTACCGCGTCGAGGACGAGGCCGGCGGGCGGTACTGGATCTTTCGGCAGGGGCTGTTCGGCGGGGAAGACGCGCCGAAGTGGTGGATCCATGGCCTGTTTGGGTAAGCGCCGACTAGTTCCTCCCCCGCAAGCGGGGGAGGAACTGATGCCCCGCCCCCCCGCCTACGCCGAGCTCCAGACCACCAGCAACTTCTCCTTCCTGCGCGGCGCCTCGCACGCGGAGGAACTAGCCATCGCCGCCGAGGCGCTGGGGTTGACCGCCGTCGGCATCGCCGATCGGAACAGCCTGGCCGGGGTCGTCCGCGCCTGGACGGCGGCCAAGTCGCGCAAGGTTCGGGTGCTGACCGGCTGCCGGCTGGACTTCATGGACGGGACGCCCAGCCTGATCTGCTACCCGACCGACCGCGAGGCCTTCGCCCGCCTGACCCGCCTGCTCACCCTGGGCCAGCGTAGGGCCGAGAAGGGCCAGTGCCACCTGAGCTGGGCGGATTTCCTGGATCATTCGGACGGTCAGATCGGCCTGATCGTCCCGCCCCGGACGCTGGACGAGGCGTTCGAGCGGGACCTGGCCCGCATGGCCGGCGATCTTTCCGGGCGGTCCTGGCTGGCCGCCAGCCGCGCCTACGCCGCCCAGGACCTGAAGCGTCTTTCGCGCCTCGACGCCCTGGGCCGGGCGGCCGGGGCGCCGATCGTGGCGACCAACGACGTGCTCTATCACGGCCCCGAGCGGCGGCCGTTGCAGGACGTCATCACGTGCGTGCGCGAGCACTGCGCGATCCACGAGGCCGGCTTTCGGCTGGAGGCCAACGCCGAACGGCATCTGAAGTCGGCGGAGGAGATGACGCGCCTGTTCGAGCGCTGGCCGCGCGCGGTCGAGCGCACGGTCGAGATCGTCGAGCGCATCGGCTTCGACCTCGGCCAGATCAAGGAGCAGTACCCCGACGAGCCGGTGCCGCCGGGCAAGTCGGCCATGCAGCACCTGACTGACCTGACCTGGCAGGGCGCGGCCTGGCGCTATCCGAACGGCGTGCCGGACAAGGTGAAGGCCCAGCTGGCGGAAGAGCTGCGGCTGATCGCCAAGATGGATTATCCCAACTACTTCATCACCGTGCACGACATCGTCGGCAAGGCGCGGGAGATGGGCATCCTGTGCCAGGGGCGCGGCTCGGCGGCCAATTCCTCGGTCTGCTACTGCCTGGGCGTGACGGCGATCGACCCGACCGAGCACCGCCTGCTGTTCACCCGCTTCATCTCCGAGAACCGCGGCGAGCCGCCGGACATCGACGTCGACTTCGAGCACGAGCGGCGCGAGGAGGTGATGCAGTACGTCTATGAGCGCTACGGCCGCGAATACGCCGCCATCTGCGGCACGGTGATCCACTACCGTCCGCGCAGCGCCATCCGCGACGTCGGCAAGGCCCTGGGCCTGACCGAGGATGTGACCAGCCTCCTGGCCGGCACGGTCTGGGGCAGCTGGGGCGACGGCCTGCCCGAAGAGCACCTGCGCAACGCCGGTCTCGACCCTCAGGCGCCCGAGATCGCCCGCGCCGTGGCCCTGGCGACCGAGCTTCTGAAGTTCCCGCGCCACCTGTCCCAACACGTCGGCGGCTTCGTCCTGACCAAGCGGCGGCTGGATGAGACCGTGCCGATCGGCAACGCGGCCATGAAGGACCGCACCTTCATCGAGTGGGACAAGGACGATATCGACAGCCTGTCCCTGATGAAGGTCGACGTGCTGGCCCTAGGCATGCTCAGCGCCATCCAACGGGCCATGGGCATGCTGCGGCAGGACCACGGCCAGGTCTGGCTGAAGGACCTGGCCGATATCCCCAAGGAGGTCCCGGGCGTCTACGACATGCTGTGCAAGGCCGACAGCGTCGGGGTGTTCCAGGTCGAGAGCCGGGCCCAGATGTCGATGCTGCCGCGCCTGAAGCCGCGCGAATTCTACGACCTGGTCATCGAGGTGGCGATCGTGCGCCCGGGGCCGATCCAGGGCGACATGGTGCATCCCTATCTGAAGCGGAAGAACGGGATCGAGCCGGTGGAATGGCCCGCGCCCTCGCCGGAGCACGGTCCGCCCGACGAGCTGAAGGGCATCCTGGGCAAGACCTTCGGCGTGCCGCTGTTCCAGGAGCAGGCCATGAGTCTGGCCATCGAGGCGGCCAAGTTCACGCCCGACGAGGCCGACGGCCTGCGCAAGGCCATGGCCACCTTCCGCAACCTCGGCACGCCCGCCGAGTACCGCGACAAGTTCGTCGAGGGCATGGTCCGGCGCGGCTACCAGCGCGACTTCGCCGAGCGCTGCTTCAAGCAGATCGAGGGCTTCGGCCACTACGGCTTTCCGGAAAGCCACGCGGCCAGCTTCGCCAAGCTGGTCTATGTCTCGGCCTGGATCAAATGGGCCTGGCCGGACGTGTTCTGCGCGGCCCTGATCAACTCCCAGCCGATGGGCTTCTACCAGCCGGCCCAGCTGGTCCGCGACGCCCGCGAGCACGGGGTCGAGGTGCTGCCGCCGGACATCCTGGCTAGCGACTGGGACTGCACGCTGGAGAAGGGGCGCGCGTACGAGGGCTTCCGGCCCCGCGCCGACAAGATCGCCGACTACAAGAACCGCCAGAACTGGAAGGCCGTGCGCCTGGGCTTCCGCCAGATCAAGGGCTTGAAGAAGGCCGACGTCGCCGTGCTGGTTCACGCCCGCGCGGAGGGCGCCCGCACGCCGGGCGAGTTCGCGCAAGGCGGCGTACCGCAGCGGGCGCTGGAGCTCTTGGCCGAGGCCGACGCCTTCGCCGGGGTGGGGATGTCGCGGCGCGAGGCGCTGTGGGCGGTCAAGGGGCTGAAGGGCGAGCACAAGGCGCCGGTCCAGGCCCCGCTGCTGGCCGGCCTGCCGCTGTTCGAGGACAAGGTCGCCCTGCCGGCCATGGCCGCGCCGCAGGACGTTGCCGAGGACTACCGCACCACCAGCCTGTCCCTGAAGGCCCACCCGATCGGCTTCTACCGGCCGATGCTGCAGCGGCGCGGGGTGATCACGGCCGAGCGTCTGACCACGCTGAAGGATGGCGCGCGGGTGTCGGTGGCGGGCCTCGTCCTGATCCGCCAGCGGCCGGGCACGGCCAAGGGCGTGGTGTTCGTGACCCTGGAGGACGAGACCGGCGTCGCCAACGCGGTGGTGTGGAAGGACCGCTTCGAGGCCGACCGCAACCTGGTGATGACCGCCTCGTTTCTGGTCGTCCACGGCCGGGTGCAGCGCGCCGAGGGCGTGATCCACGTGGTCGCCGAGGGTTTCACGGACCTGTCGGCGCATCTGTCGGCGCTCAGGGACGAGCCTGGCGCTCCGGCGCCGCGCGTGCGCCAGAAGGTGTCGGGACGGCTTCTGCGGAGCCGGGATTTCCACTGAACAAGCCGCGCGAAAAGGGATTGCCAACCGCGAGGCGTCGCCTGCAACCTTGAATGGAGGCGACGCGCGGGGCTCTCCGCAGCCGAGCCGACCGTGTGTGGGGGGAAGATGAAGTGGCTTTCGCGAGGACTCGTCGCCCTGTTGCTTCTGGCGGTGGCGCAATCGGCTGTCGCGGCGGATCGCTGGCTTGAGGCGACTACCACGCACTTCAATGTCTACGGCGCGATCGCTGAGCCGGAGCTTCGCGAGGCGGCTTCCGATCTCGAGCGGTATCATCGGCTGCTGGCCGAGGTGATGCATGTGGACGACAAGGCCGGGGCCGCGCGTCTCGACGTCTATCTGGTGGCCCAGCGCGACGACCTGAAGAAGATCGAGCCCGACCAGGATGTGCTGGGCTTCTATCGCGCCGGGCCGGGCGGTCGCGCCGCCTTCGCGACCTGGAACGCCAGCGATCGTGAACAGGCCCGCCAGGTGCTGCAGCACGAGTACGCGCACCACTTCATGGCCCAGAACTTCACCTGGCCCTATCCGCTGTGGTTCCGCGAAGGCTTCGCCGAATATTTCGGGGCGACCATCGAGAAGGGTGACGCCCTGCAACTGGGCGGGCCGGTCGCGATGCGGGTTGCCGCGCTGGAGCGGCGGCCCTGGATTTCCATGGACGCGCTGATCGACGCGCGAATGGAATCACCCGGGATCGGCATGGCCTACGCCCAGGGCTGGCTGCTGACCCACTATCTGCTGCGTGATCCCGAGCGGGCTCGGCAGCTCCAGGAGTATTTCGCGGGCCTGCGCACGGGACGGCCCGAGCCGGAGGCCTTCGTCGCCGCATTCAAGACCGACAAGGCCTCGCTGCAGCGCGCGCTGACCAGCTACGCCAAGTCCGGCATGACCATCACCATCATTCCCGTCAAACCGCTGGGCGCCGAGAACATCACGGTCACCGCCCTATCGCCCGCGTACGGGGATCTGCTGATCGACTCGCTGCGCCTGATCCGCGGCCGTCGCGGCGAGAGCGACCGGCAAGCCGCGGATATCGTCAAATCCATCGCCGACAAGGCCGCGAAATATCCGAACGATCCGTTCGCGATCCGCACGCTGGCCCACGCCCAGCAGGCGTTCGGCGATCCCGCCGTGGCGGTCGACCTCCTGAAGAGCGCCGAGGCGCTGAAGACCGATCCTTACGCCCAGTATCTACTCGGCGTCGCCTGGCTCTCGCTGGCCAAGCGCGATCCGGCGAGGCTGGCGGAAGCCTCCGGCGAGGCCCGCAAGGCGCTGGCTCGGGCGCTCAAGCTGGACCCGAATCTCTACCCGGCCCTATATCGCTATGCGCGGACCCTGCCGGAGGGTAGCGAGCCCGCCCTAGACGCCCTGGTCCAGGCGCACCTGTTGGCGCCGCAGGTCGACCCGATCCGGATCGACGCCGTCATCGCCTTGATGCGTAAGGGCGAGTTCGACAGCGCCGTCGCCCTCATCGCGCCCCTGGCCGAGTCGCCGCACGTCAACATCAACGTGGCGGTGGCCCAGGTCCTTCACGAGAAGGCGATCGCGCATCAGGGGCCTGGCGCCGAGCAGGCCCTGACCGCCGAAGCGCGCAAGCGGCTGGAGCTCCTGACGGCGGCCGCCAAGGGCTAGCATCGGGCTCCACCCCCTACCCCGGCAGCTGATACCCCTCCTCCGCCAGCCGCTTGCGGATGACCTTCTTGTCGATCTTCCCCGTCGCGCCCAGGGGGATGTCGTCGACGAACAGCACGTCGTCGGGGGTCCACCACTTGGCGATCTTGCCTTGCAGGAAGTCGAGGAACTCGAACCGCGTCGCCGTCTCGCCGGGCTTCAGCTTGATCAGCAGCACGGGGCGCTCGTCCCACTTGGGATGGGGCACCCCGACCACTGCGGCGAGGGCGGCCTTGGGGTGGCCGACGGCGATGTTCTCGATCTCGATCGTGCTGATCCACTCGCCGCCGGACTTGACCACGTCCTTGGCCCGGTCGGTGATCTGCATGAAGCCCTCGGGATCGATCGTGGCGACGTCGCCGGTGTCGAAATAGCCCTCGGCGTCCAGGATGTTCCCGCCGGCGCCCTTGAAGTACTCGCCGGCGATGATGGGTCCTCGGATCTTCAGGTGGCCGAAGGCCTTGCCGTCGTGGGGCAGGGGCTTGTCGTCGTCGTCCTTCAGGCAGATCTCGACGCCCAGCGGCGGACGGCCCTGCTTCAGTCGCCAGGGCATCTGCTCGTCATAGGGGAGCTTGGCGAGCTTGTCGGTCATCACCGACAGGGTGCCGACGGGCGAGGTCTCGGTCATGCCCCAGGCGTGGACCACCTCGACGCCGTAGTTGTCATGGAAGGCGCGGATGATGCTTTCGGGGCAGGCCGCCCCGCCGATCACCACCTTCTTCAGGGTGGTGATCTTGCCGTTGGTGCTTTCCAGGTGATGCAGCAGCATCTGCCAGACGGTCGGCACGGCGGCCGAGAAGGTCACGCCCTCGGTCTCCAGGAGTTCGTGGATCGAGGCGCCGTCCATCTTGGCGCCGGGCATCACCATCTTGGCCCCGGTCCCGGGGGCGGAGAATGACACGCCCCAGGCGTTGGCGTGGAACATCGGCACCACGGGCAGCACCACGTCCTTCTGCGACAGGCCCATCACGTCGGGCTGCAGGGTGATGAAGGTGTGCAGGAAGTTCGAGCGGTGCGAATAGAGCACCCCCTTGGGATCGCCCGTCGTGCCCGAGGTGTAGCAGAGGCCCGCGGCCGTATCCTCCGGGAAGCCGCCCCAGGCGACGTCGGCCGAGTGCTGCTCGACCAAGTCCTCGTAAGCGAGCAGGCCCTTGAAGCCGGGCGCGTCGCCGGCCGGGGCGAAGTCGGCGGGCATATGGTCGCGGTCGGTGAACACCACCACGTGTTCGACGCTGGGGATGTGGTGGAGGATCTGCTTGAGGATCGGCAGGAAGGTCAGGTCGGTGAAGATCATCCGGTCGCCGGCGTGGTCGGCGATCCAGGCGATCTGCTCGGGGAAGAGGCGCGGGTTCAGGGTGTGGCAGACCATGCCCAGGCCCATGATGCCGTACCAGGCCTCCATGTGCCGGCCGGTGTTCCAGGCCAGGGTCCCGATGCGGTCGCCGGGCCTCATGCCCAAGGCCAGCAGGGCGTTCGACACCCGCTTGGCGCGGTCGCGCATCTGGCCGTAGGTGGTGCGCACGATCGGCCCCTCGACGGACCGGCTGACCACTTCGCGATCGGCGTGCCAGCGCGCGGCGTGGTCCATGATCTTGTCGAGGGTCAGCGCCCCATGCTGCATCAGCCCATACATCGGCTGTTTCTCTCCCGGTTAATTATCGTTGTTCACTAGAAGCTAGTGGGCCGCGGGTCATTGTGCAACGCAGCGCTGCTTTAGGGCGAGGCGCTTCCCGCCCAGGCGCCGGCCGCGATCATCGGTCGCATCGGGTCTTTAGGCGCTTGCTGCGATTTTAACGCTTTGATCGAGCCCGGGACGACGAGGTTCGTCGTTCGGAGACTTAAGGCTTGGGCTGGCTTAGCGAGACATGGTCCGATGCGCGACTCGACGAAGTCGCGGCCGACACCTATCGGCTGACGCCCACGCGCCTGATCTCGGCGACCCTGGCGGCGGTGATCGTGGGCTTTGGCCTGGGCGCGTCGTTGGCGGTCGGCTGGCTGTCATGCCTTCTGGCGTGCGAGGGCGCGGCCTGGCTGATCACCCGTCGCTTCAAGAGCGGACGCGCGGGGACGCCCCGACTGCGCGCCCTGTTCGCCTGGGCGTCGTTGCCCATCAACGCCACCTGGGCCTGGCTGGGCGCGATGTTGTGGTGGCAGGGGGCGGGCGACACGCGTCTGGGCGCTGTCGCCATCTGGTGCGGCCAGCTGATCTACACCCAGAACTTCCGCCATCAATCGGGACCGCTGGTGGTGCTGACCGGCCTGTCGCCGATGGTCTGCCTGATCGTCTTCCCCTTCGTCTTCCTTGAGGGCTCGGGACCGGAGGTCATCGCCGCGCGCTGGGGCCTGCTGCTGCTGGTGGCCACCTCGGTCAATGTCATGCTGCTGAACCGCGCCGCCGCCCGGCGCATGGACGATCTGACCCGCGGCCTTCGCCAGGAGCGCGAGAAGGCCTTGGAGGCGGCCCGCGCCAAGTCGACCTTCATCGCCGTGGCCAGCCATGAGCTGCGCACGCCGATGAACGGCCTCTTGGGCATGGCCCACGCCCTGCAACGCTCGGATCTGTCGCCGGCCCAGCGCGAGCAGGTCGAGCTGATGATCCGGTCCGGCGACAGCCTGATGCACCTGCTCAACGACGTGCTGGATCTGTCGCGGATCGAGACCGGCCGGATCGAGCTGGCCCCGGCCAACATCAACCCCCGCACCGTCGTGGGCGAGGTCGCCAACGCCTGGCGCGACGCCGCCGCGTTCAAGGGGCTGACCCTTAGCGTCAACATCGCGCCGGACCTGCCGGCGACGATCCTGGCCGACGACCTTCGTATCCGCCAGGTGCTGGCCAACCTGGTGTCCAACGCCATCAAGTTCACCGCCGTGGGTGGGGTGACGCTCGACGCTCGGCCGGTTCTTGGACCCGATGGCCGCCGCATGGTCTCGATCGCCGTCGCCGACAGTGGTCCCGGCGTGCCCGACCACGCCCGCGAGCGGGTGTTCGACAGCTTCACCCAGGCCGACGAGACGGTGTCGCGCGACTATGGCGGCGCGGGCCTTGGCCTCAGCATCGCCCGGGCGCTGGCGCGGCGGATGGGCGGGGACCTCACCCTGGCCCCCAGCGAGACTGGCGCGCGCTTCGTGTTCCGCTTCGAGGCCGCGGAGGCGGTCGCGACGGAGGCCGAACCGGCAGACGTCCTCGAGGACGGTCCGGCCCTCGACGAGGTGCGGGTGCTGATGGCCGAGGACAATGCGGTCAACCAGCTGGTCGTCCGCGCCATGCTCGAGCCGATCGGGGTCGTCCTCACCGTGGTCGACAACGGCCAGGACGCGCTCGAGGCTCTGGGCGAGGCGCGCTACGACTGCGTGCTGATGGACATCAACATGCCGGTGATGGACGGCGTCACGGCGCTGGAGGCGATCCGCGCGGGACGGGTCGGCGCCAAGCCGCCGCCGATCATCGCCCTGACCGCCTCGGCCATGGCCGGGGATCGCGAGCATTTCCTGGCCCTGGGCTTCGACGACCACCTGGGCAAGCCGATCCGTCCGGCCGAGTTGGTCATGGCCATCGCCTCGGCGCTGGACCGCGCCCCGCGCGCTGGAACGATGCGCGGCGCGGCCTAGAGCCCTTTCCGATCTGATCGTATCAATCAGATCGGATAAAAAGGGCTCTCATTCAAAAGTTTAGAGCATTTTTCGATCCGATAACCGTTTCACACTTATCGGAAAATGCTCTGACTCAAGGCTTGGCCTTGCGCTCGAACGGCGCGCTGAAGGCGCCCAGCGTCACCGTGCCGTGGTCGGGGTCGCTGAACACCAGCCGCAGGTCCTGCGACAGGATGAAGAACTCGCTCGCCGAGGCCGGATAGAGCGGATCGACCACGCCTTTCCAGATTTCCGCCACCAGGCGGTCGCCGTCGCGTCGGATCTCGAAGTCGCCCGGCCCCTTGATCGTGAAGGTTCCAGCGTAGCGCGCCTGGTCCCCGATCGGGACCTTGGCGACCTCGCGCTCCACGGGGCGATAGTCGGGCCAGCCGTATTCGGCGGCCACCGCGCGGACGATCTCCTCGCCCAGCTGGTAGCCCTGGTCGCCGTTGGTCATCACCACCACGCCGTCGCCGCTGGGATAGCCGACCAGGGTGGCCTTGTAGCCGGCGTTGGAGCCGTCGTGGGCGAAGTACTTCTGGACGCCCGCGCCGCCGATGTTCAGGCCCAGGCCATAGCCGCTCTTGACCGGGGTCAGCATGGTCTTGGTCATCTCGGGCGACAGTACGCCGTCCGAGCGTCCCTGGGCGGAATGCTGCAGGTCGATCACGAACCGGGCGAGGTCCTCGGCGGTGGTCCAAAGTCCGGCGGCGGCCATCTCGGGATAGGTGTGCGGCCCGCCGGGGATGGGAGCGCCCTGGGCGTCGTGCGGCCAGGCGACCTTGGCCAGGCGCGCGGCGTCCAGCGGCTGGTCCTCGGTGCTGTGGGCCATGCCGATCGGCTTGAAGACGCGCTCGCGCACCAGGGCGGGGAAGGACTGGCCCGTGGCGTCGACCATCATCTGCTGGGCGATCGAATAGCCGCCGCCCGAATAGCGGTAGGCCTCGCCGACCGGCTGGTCGACGATCACCGGCTTGGAATTGGCGGGCGCGACGCCACTCAGCACCTGGGGCAGGGTGGGGACCGCCTCGCCCGCGGCGTAGCCGGCGAAGCCGTGCACCGTCGTCCCGGCCGTGTGAGACAGCAGCGCCCGCAGGGTCACGGGCTTGGTCGCGGTGAAGGCGCTGGGCGGCAGGGTCCAGGATTTCAGCGTCGCGTTGACGTCGCCGTCCAGCGACAGCTTGCCGTCCTGAACGAGACGCAGCGCGGCCATGGCGGCGACCGGCTTGCTGACCGAGCCGGCCTGGAACAGCGTTTCGGCCGTCACCGGCGCGCCGCCCGTCCGCGTGACCCCAAAGCCGCGCGCCCAGTCGATCTTGCCGTCGTGGATGACCGCGATGCTGACGCCCGGAACCTTCAGGGCCGCCATCTCGTCGGCCAGGGCGCGCTTGGTCGGAGCGCCCTTGATCGTCACCGCCGGCCGCAGGCCCGAGGTCACCGCCTCGATGCGACTCGAAACGTCCGGCGCGGCCATGGCGCTGGTGGACGCCATCAAGGTCGCGGCCAGGCAAAGACGGATCAGCGGTCGGTTCATCTAGGATCCCTTTTGAACAAAGGGATTAGCCACGTCCGACGGGCGGTCCGTCAATTTAGGGTTTTGTAATTCGCGGTTCGCGCCGGTTTAGCCCATCGCCTCGGCCAGCGCCCGGGCCTCGTCCTCGAAGGCGCTGACGGTGTCGACCTTGCGCCAGGCGATCTCGCCGGGGTCGCGGGACAGCTGGTTCTCGAGCACCGCCACGTCGGCGTCCGAGGCGTCGTTGACGCGGGCGGCGACGCGGGCGCGCAGCACCTCGGGCGGGGCCTCCAGCCAGACGCCCTGGAAGGCGACGTCGCAGCTCGTGGCCAGGGCCTCGGCGCGGGCGCGCTCCTCGGGTTTCAGAAACACCGCGTCCAGCACCACCGAGCGACCGGCCTTCAGGCACAGGGCCGCGTCGTGGAAGAGCTGGTCGTAGGTCTTGGCGCTCATCTCGGGCGTATAGGCCTCGCGCGGCAGGCGTTGCAGCGAAGGCACGCCCCACAGGCGCTTGCGGATCTCGTCGGTGCGCAGGACCACGGCGCCCGGGGCGGCGCCCAGGCCAGGGGCGCAGACGCGCGAGAAGGTCGACTTGCCCGAGCCCGACAGGCCGCCGGCCGCGATCAGGCTGACCGGGCGCGGGGCCAGGTGCTCCAGCGCCGTCTGCAGATAGGCGCGAGCGGCCTCGTCGTCGCCGGTATAGGCCCAGACGTGGGTGCGCACGGCGGCGCGGACGCTCAGCATCAGGGGCAGGGCGGCCAGTCCGGTCCAAAGGCCGTCGCCGAACGACCGGGCGGCCTCGTCGAGATAGGCGTTCAGCACTCGCCCGGCCGCGTCGCGGCGGCGGCGGAAATCCAGGTCCATCAGCAGGAAGGCCAGGTCGTACTGGATGTCGATGTCCGACAGGGTGTCGTTGAACTCGATGCAGTCGAACAGGATCGGCTGACCGTTCTCGATCAGGATGTTCCCAAGGTGCAGGTCGCCATGGCAGTGGCGCGCGAAACCGTCGGCGGCGCGGGCGTCCAGCAGCGGGCCCAGGCGCTCCAGGGCGAGATCGGTCTCCTGCACCAGGCGCTCGACGGCCTGCTTGCCCAGACGCGGCGCCAGGCCTCGCAGCAGGTTGGCGTTGGATCGGATCGTGTAGCCCAGGGCCGAGACCCCGCCGCCTTGCGGGCGCAAGCTGGCCCCGCCATGGAAGCGCGCGACGGTGCGGCCCAGCGAATCCTCCAGCGCGTCGTCGATCGCCCAGGGCTGGGTGGCCAGGACGCCGTTCTGGTCGAAGCGGCGCATTTCCAAGAGGTACTCGACGATCTCGCCGTCGCCGTCCAGCTCGACCCCGCCATCGGCGGCGCGGGTCAGGCGGCGCACCTCGCGATAGATGTCCGGCGCCGCGGCGCGGTTGAAGGTCAGCTCGCGCTCCAGGGCCCAGCGGCGCAGCTCCAGCGTCGAGTAATCCAGAAAGCCGAAGTCGACCGGCCGCTTCACCTTGAAGGCCGAGCCGCCGATCAGGAACACGCGGGCGCACGAGGTCTCGATCGTGTTTTCCGCGCGCTCGCCAAACCAGGCGGCCACTTCCTGTTCGCGCGCGGCTTCCGCGTCCTTGATCACGCCTTCGATCCCATTCTGTCGCCCGTGAACTGGGCGTCGGCGCTGCATAACCGAAAGAAGAGGCGAAGTCCTCTCGCGCGACCCTTGCTTACCCTTCATTTTCGCGGCTAGATTGCATCGGCAATCGAAACAGCGGGTTACCCCATGCTCGTCGGCGCAGGTCTGAAGCGTTCGGGTCACAAGCGGGAGGAGATCCTCGCTTCCGCCAGGTCGCTGTTCCTCCGCGAAGGCTATGCCGACGCGGGCATGGAGGTGGTGGCCCGTGCGGCGGGAGTCTCGACGGCGACCCTCTACGCCTACTTCCCGGGCAAGGCGGACCTGTTCCGGGCCATCGTCATGGAGACGGTGAGCGGCGTGGCCGCGCCGGTTCGCGAGGCCGTCCGGGTCAAGGGCGACGCGCGCACCCGGCTGACGGCGCTGGCCTGCGCCTACGCCAACTTCTTTTCCCAGCCCGACTCCCGCGCCCTGTTCCGGGTGGTGACGTCCGAGCGCCGCCGCTTCGAGGACGTGGCCGAATATCTGCTGCAGAGCGCCCGCGACGAGCTGGGCGGGGCGGCGATCGCCGTGATCAACGACCTGGTCAAGACCGGCGAGCTGAAGGTCGAGAAGGCCTCGTGGGCTGCCAGCCAGCTGATGGGCATGCTGGACCACGTGACCCTGGTGCTGGGCCTCTCGGCGGGTGACGAGGTCCAGCCCCGCCGGCCCTTGCGCGAGATCGCCGAGGACGCGGTCGAGACGTTCCTGGCGCGGTATGGGGCGCGGGGGCAGGGGGGATAGCCCACCCTAGGCAATAGAATCGCCTTCCTGGGCCTTGTGCCCAGGATCCATGCTCGAAGGCAGGCTCTGCCTTCGGGATCATCGCGGCGGTTAGTCCCAGCCCGAACGTCTGACGCAACAGTCCCGGAACCCTGGGTCCTGGGCGCAAGGCCCAGGAAGGCGGTGGGTGTCAGGTTTCGGCTGAACCTCGATCGGCTGCTTGGAGAGAACCCCTACCGCCGCTCCACCTGGCTGACGTCCCGCACCGCGCCCTTGGCGGCGTTGGTGGTCATGGCGGCGTAGGCGCGCAGGGCGGGGCTGACCTCGCGCTTGCGGTCCAGCGGCTTCCAGGCGTCGGGACCCCGGGCCAGCTGGGCGGCGCGGCGCTCGGCCAGCACGTCCTCGGCGACCTCGAGCGTGATCCCGCGGTTGGGGATGTCGATCAGGATCGAGTCGCCGGTCTCGACCAGGGCGATCAGCCCGCCCTCGCCGGCTTCGGGCGAGACGTGGCCGATCGACAGACCCGAGGTGCCGCCCGAGAAGCGGCCGTCGGTGATCAGGGCGCAGGCCGCGCCCAGGCCCTTCGATTTCAGATAGGTGGTCGGGTACAGCATCTCCTGCATGCCCGGCCCGCCCTTGGGGCCTTCGTAGCGGATCACCACGACCTCGCCGGCCACGACCTGGCCGCCCAGGATGCCGCTGACCGCCGCCTCCTGGCTTTCGAAGACGCGCGCCGTTCCCCGGAAGGTCAGGATCGACTCGTCGACCCCGGCGGTCTTCACGATGCAGCCCTCGGGGGCCAGGTTGCCGAACAGGACCGCCAGGCCCCCGTCCTTGGAGAAGGGGTGCTCGACCGAGCGGATGACGCCCTTCTCGCGGTCCAGGTCCAGCTCCTCCCAGCGCGCGGCCTGGCTGAAGGCGACCTGGGTCGGCTTGCCGCCCGGCGCGGCCTTGAAGAACTCGTGGGCGGTGGCGCTGTTGGTGCGGCCGATGTCCCAGCGGGCCAGGGCCTCGCCCAGGGTGGCGGCGTGGACGGTCGGCTGGCTGGCGTCGATCAGGCCGCCGCGCTCCAGCTCGCCGAGGATGGCCATGACCCCGCCGGCGCGGTGGACGTCCTCCATGTGCACGTCGCTCTTGGCCGGCGCCACCTTGGACAGGCACGGCACGCGGCGCGAGAGGCGGTCGATGTCGGCCATGCTGAACTCGATCCCGCCCTCGTGGGCGGCGGCCAGCAGGTGCAGCACGGTGTTGGTCGAGCCGCCCATGGCGATGTCCAGGCTCATGGCGTTCTCGAACGCGGCCCGGGTGGCGATGCCGCGCGGCAGGGCGGTGGCGTCCTCCTGCTCGTACCAGCGCTGGCAGAGATCGACGACCAGGCGGCCGGCTTCCTTGAACAGGGCTTCGCGGTCGGCGTGGGTGGCCAGGACCGAGCCGTTGCCGGGCAGGGACAGGCCCAGCGCCTCGGTCAGGCAGTTCATCGAGTTGGCGGTGAACATGCCCGAGCACGAGCCGCAGGTCGGGCAGGCGGCCTTCTCGATCGCCGAGACCTCTTCGTCGGAATAGTTGTCGTCGGCGGCCACGACCATGGCGTCGACCAGGTCGAGGGCGCGGATCTTGCCCTTCACCTGGACCTTGCCGGCCTCCATCGGCCCGCCCGAGACGAAGACGACCGGGATGTTCAGGCGCATGGCGGCCATCAACATGCCGGGGGTGATCTTGTCGCAGTTGGAGATGCAGACGATCGCGTCGGCGCAGTGGGCGTTGACCATGTACTCGACGCTGTCGGCGATCAGGTCGCGGCTGGGCAGGGAGTACAGCATCCCGCCGTGGCCCATGGCGATGCCGTCGTCGACGGCGATGGTGTTGAACTCCTTGGCCACGCCCCCAGCCGCCTCGATCTCGCGGGCGACCAGCTGGCCCAGGTCCTTCAGGTGCACGTGGCCGGGCACGAACTGGGTGAAGCTGTTGGCGATGGCGATGATCGGCTTGCCGAAGTCGCTGTCCTTCATGCCGGTGGCGCGCCAGAGGCCGCGGGCGCCGGCCATGTTGCGGCCGTGGGTCGAGGTGCGCGAGCGATAGGGAGGCATGATCAAATTCCAGTGTCGGTCGTGGGGTCTTTTACGGCGCCGGCGCTCGATCGAAAAATATATTAGTCGGCGTCGATTAGGTCGCTAAACCTATCGTCATGGACATCCGCCAGTTCCGTCACTTCGCCGCCGTGGCCGAGAGCCTGCACTTCGGACGGGCGGCCGAGCGTCTGGGCATGACCCAGCCGCCGCTCAGCCAGTCGATCCTGGCGCTGGAGAAGGAACTGGGCGCGCCGCTGTTCGCGCGGACCAAGCGTAGCGTCGAGCTGACGCCTCTGGGAGAGCAATGGCTGCCGCACGTGCTGGAGGCCCTGGCCGCCGTCGACGCCCTGCCCGAGACCGCGCGGCGACTGCGCGACGGCCAGACGGGGTATCTGACCCTGTCGTTCGTCAGCACCGCCGACTACAGCGTCCTGCCCGATCTCGTGCGGCGCTACGCCGAGGCCTATCCGGACGTCGAGATCCGCCTCGTCGAGGCCACCAGCGACGTGCAGATCCCGGCCGTGGTCGCGGGCGAGCGCCACGCCGGCATCATCATACCGCCGGCCGAGCGGGCCCTGCCCGAGGGGCTGGCCTATCACCGCCTGGTCTCCGAGCCCCTCGTCGCCGCCGTCCCCGCCGCCTGGGTCGAGGATGGACGGCTGCCGGTGAAGGACGGCGTTCTCTCGCCCGAGGCCCTGTTGGACGCGCCGCTGGTGCTGTTCCCGCGCACCGTGGCCCCGGCCTTCCACGACCTGCTCACCGGCTATTTCAGCGCCCGCGGCCGTCCTGCGCGGATCGTCCAGGAGGCGATCCAGATGCAGACGATCATCAGCCTGGTGTCGGCGGGTCTGGGCCTGGCGCTGGTGCCGGCGTCCTTGCGCAACCTGGCGCGGGCGGGGGTGGCCTATGTGGAGGTGGCCGCCCCGCCGGTGCTGGAGACGGGGCTGGTGTGGCGGCGGGAGGATGAGGCGCCGACGCTGCGGGGACTGCTGGGGCTGGTGGGCGCGTAGCCTACGACGCCCGGATCTTCACGACCTTCGACGGACCTGTCTGCCGCAGGCTCTCCACGAGCTCGAACAGCGCCTCGCGGATGCCGGCTTCGTCGCCGGCTTCGGCCAGGGCGTCGAGGGTCTCCAGCCGCGCGTCGGCGATCGTCGGCGCCGGCGACATCCGCACCGCTTCCATGATCCCGGGGGCCTTGGCGCGGGCCACCTCGTTCACGTCCACGAGGGTCTCGGTCAGCTTCTCGCCGGGACGCAGGCCGGTGATCTTGATCTCGATGTCGCGGCCGGGGACCAGGCCCTGCAGCTCGATCATCCGCTTAGCGAGATCGATGATCTTGACCGGCTCGCCCATCTCCAGGGTCAGCACGCCGTCCTCGTCGCCGTCCGAGGCGATCATCGACAGGGCCACGGCCCGCAGCACCAGCTGCACGGCCTCGGGGATGGTCATGAAGTAGCGTTCGACATTGGCGTCGGTCAGGGTGATCGGGCCGCCGCGCGCGATCTGGCTCTGGAAGATCGGCACCACCGACCCCGCCGAGCCCAGCACGTTGCCGAAGCGGACGATGCTGACGCGCATGTCGCCGCCGCCGCCATACTGGCGGACCACGGTCTCGGCCACGCGCTTGGCCGCGCCCATGATGCTGGTCGGGGCCACGGCCTTGTCGGTCGAGATCAGGGCCAGGTGCGCCGCGCCGCAGGCCTTGGCGGCCACGGCGACGTTGCGGGTGCCCAGGACGTTGGTCCGCACGCCCTCGCACGGATGGTTCTCGACCAGGGTCACGTGCTTCAGCGCCGCGGCGTGGAAGATGATGTCGGGCTTCTGTTCGGCGAAGACGCGCTGGACGCGGGCGGCGTCGCGGACGTCGCACAGCACTTCGCGGCGCGGGAGCAGCGGGTGGCGCTCGGCGATCTCGCGGTCGATGTGGAACAGGTTGTATTCCGAGGCGTCGACCATGGTCAGCTGGGCGCAGCCGCTGGCGGCGATCTGGCGGCACAGCTCCGAGCCGATGCTGCCGCCGGCCCCGGTGACCAGAACGCGGCGCCCCCAGACCAGGGCGCGGATCGGTTCCGGATCCAGGCGCACGGGGGGGCGGCTGAGCAGTTCCTCCAGGCTGATCTCGCGCAGGATCGGACCGCTGTCGGCCGACGCGCCCATCTCGACCACGCCGTGGCGGCGCAGCAGGCGGACCCCTTCGGTCTTCAGCCGGCCCAGGCGCTCGGCGCCGAAGGTGCTCATGGCGCTGTCGGTCAGGAACAGGATGGCCGAGGGCGGCAGGCCGCTGTCGCGCAGGCGGGCCAGCACCCGGTCGAAGTCGGCGATCGCGCCCAGCACGCAGACGCCCCGCAGCTCGTCGCCGGTCTCGCGATCCTGTGGCGAGACGACGCCGATCGGGGTGTAGCGCTCGCCCAGGCCCGCCGGCGAGCGCAGGAAGGCTTCGGCCTCGGCGGCCGAGCCGACGATCAGCAGGCGGGGCAGGGCCGGGTGCATCGAGGCGGGACCCAGGCGCAGCACCGAGTCCAGCAGCTGGCGCTCATGCAGACTGCGGCGGATCACGCGCAGGGCCGACAGGAAGGTGCCCTGGATCAGGGCCGCGCCGGCCACCGTGCGCAGGCCGCCGTCGATGCCGGGATGGACCAGGCGGGTGATGACCATGAAGGTCGCCGCCGTCAGCACGGCCGAGCGGAACAGGCGCAGGTGGTCGCTGGCCGAAACGAAGCGCCAGGGCGCGCGCTCGACCCGGAACACCAGCTCCACGATCAGCGCGCCCAGGGCGTAGTAGGTCGCCTGCAACAGGGTGTCGCCCGTGAAGGGCATGTCGATGACGAGGTAGCGACCGACCAGAAGGGCCAGGAAGGCCAGGAGGACATTGGTCGCGATCTTGCCGACATGTCCCATGAACGAACCTCTTGAGTAGCCGCGACCGGGGCTAGAGCGTGATAGCCGAAAGTGTAAGCGGTTTCGGCGGCTATCACGCTCTAAACGTTGGATTTAGAGCCTGTTTATCAGCTTCAAATGATTCCATTTGAAGCTGACAGGCTCTAAGCCCGGGAAGATTCGTGTCCAAGTAGCACGGCATTTCCGTGGCGTCGCCTTTTCAGCCTCGGCGCAGGGGCAGAACCTCGACGGTGTCGCCGGCTAGGGCGGCCGGGGCGCCGGGCCTGCGGCGCAGCAGGGCCTCGGCCTGGGAGAAAACGCCGATCAGGGATGAATCCTGGTCCGGGAAGGCGCTGGCGGTCAGTCGGCCCTCGGCGTCGATGGCGAGGCGCGCGCGCATCCAGTGTTCGCGCGGACCTGTGGCGGACAAGGGAGCGACCAGGCGAGCGGCGCTCAGGCGAACCTCGGGATCGCCGCCGCTCAGGGCCGCCAGCAGGGGCTTCAGGAACAGCTCGGCGCAGACCAGGGCCGAGGCCGGATTGCCCGGCAGGCCCAGCACGCGGCGGCCGTCCGCGAGCGTTCCGGACCAGGTCGGCTTGCCGGGGCGCACGGCCACGGTCTCGACGACGAGGTCGAGGCCAAGGGTCTTCAGGGCCGGCTTGACCAGGTCGTGGTCGCCGACCGAGGCGCCGCCGATGGTGACGATCAGGTCGGCCTGGATCGGCCCCTCCTGGGAGAGGCAAGAAGAGACGGCTGCGGCGATGGCGCCGGCGTCGTCGCCCTGGGCGCTGAGGCGGAAAGCCTCGCCGCCCCAGGCTTCGACCAGCGCCGCCAGGCTGAATGAGCCGCTCTCGAAGATCTGGTCGGGGCGAGGCGCCTGGCCGGGCGGGACCAGCTCATCGCCTGTCGCCAGGATCGCCACGCGCGGGCGGCGGGCGACGGGGACCTCCGCCAGTCCCGCCGAGGCGACCAGCGACAGCCGCCACGGGTCGATGACGACGCCCTCGGCCAGCAGGACGTCGCCGGCCTGGAAGTCGCCGCCGGCCGGGCGGATGTTCGACCGGGGGGCTTCGCCCGCCTCGAAGCGGACTGTGTCGCCGTCGCGAACGGCTTCTTCCTGGATGACCACGAGGTCGGCGCCGGCGGGGACGGGAGCGCCGGTGAAGATGCGGACGGCCTCGCCGGCCTGGACCGCGCGCGGAAAAGCCTTGCCCGCCGCGCTCTCGCCGACGACCGCGAACGGCTTTCCAGGCTGGTAGTCCGCCCGCCGGATCGCCCAGCCGTCCATGGCCGAGGCGTCGAACGGCGGCTGGGCGCGGGTCGCGGTCACGGGGGCGGCGAGGATGCGGCCGAGGCTGTGTTCCACGGCCACGGTCTCGACGCCGAGGCGGCTCGCGCCCGCGAGAATGCGGGCGCGGGCGTCCTCAACGGTGAGGTTTTTGAGGGGGAGGGAGTCGGCCATGAATCTCACCATAAGCAATCGCGCCGAAATCCCTCTCTCTTTGAGAGAGGGAGGGGCCCGCCGCGAAGCGGTGGGAGGGTGAGTGGCTTCACGGCTGGCCGGGAGATTCTGGGCCTGATAGCGCCGAGATCGCTGGGGCGTTCGACAGAGTCTGGTCCTGAGAGGGCTTACCCACTCACCCTCCCACGCCTGCGGCGTGGGCCCCTCCCTCTCTCCACGAGAGAGGGATCTATCGTCTACCCCACGAACGCCCGCTCGATGACGAAGTCGCCGGGCTCGGCGTTGGAGCCTTCCTTCAGGCCCTGGGCTTCGAGCATGGCGGCGGTGTCCTTGATCATGGCCATCGAGCCGCACAGCATGGCGCGGTCGTGCTCGGGATCGAACTTGCCGCCTTCGATACCGAGGTCGCTGAACAGCTTGCCGCTGGCGATCAGGTCGGTGAAGCGGCCCTGGCGCTCGAACGGCTCGCGGGTCACGGTCGGATAGTAGGTCAGCTGAGCGCGGGCCTCGTCGCCGACCAGCGGGTCGTCGAAGATGTCGGCCGTGAACAGCTCGCGATAGGCCAGCTCCTTCACCTCGCGCACGCCGTGGCAGACGATCACGCGCTCGAAGCGGCTATAGGCGTCGGGGTCGCGGGCCACCGACAGCCAGGGCGCGAGACCCGTGCCGGTGCCGAACAGGAAGAGGCGCTTGCCCGGGCGGACGGCGTCGAGCACCAGCGTCCCGGTAGGCTTCTTGCCCAGCAGGATCTCGTCGCCTTCCTGGATCTGCTGCAGACGCGAGGTCAGGGGGCCGTCGGGCACCTTGATCGAGAAGAACTCGAGCTCCTCGGCGAAGGACGGCGAGCCGATCGAATAGGCGCGCAGGATCGGCTTCTTCTCGCCCAGCTCTTCGCGCGGCGGCAGGCCGATCATCACGAACTCGCCCGAGCGGAAGCGGAAGCTGGCCGGGCGGGTGATGGCGAAGCTGAACAGGCGGTCGGTCCAGTGCTTCACCCAAAGCACCTTCTCGACGAAGTAGGGGGCGTCCTTCACGGGCGCGGAGGGCGCGGGAGCGGCGGCCGTCATCTGAACTCTTCGGAATAGGCGCGCGAAAAGCGCGGAAAAGAGAGCGGAAACCGCCAGATAGCGGATGGCGGCGCGTGTCTCATGGAAGCAAGGCCGACGTCCTGTCAATGACGGTTGTCTAATGCGGGCGCCCGAAAATCTCCGCTCTGGGGGCGCGGGTCGCCGTTCGCGGACAAGATGCGGAATGTCCGGTTGTCTTCAGTCGTCGAGCCGACATTCAAGATGTGAATGAGATCGCGTCGCATCTCGTCGCGTCCCGACGACAAGATTAACAGCGGCGACGACTGAAAGCAGGGTTTTCTCGACTTTGTTGAAAACCGCGCACCGCTTTTCTGAAAGTGTCAAAAATGTGATTGCCGGTCCCCGAAACGAGGCGCAGACTTCCTTTTGCTTCGTTCGCGGAGCCAACGATACGGAGGAACGTATGCGGGTTTGGTTCGTAGGGGCCGCCGCGGCGGCCGGTCTAGTAGCGTTTGGTTTGGCTGGTTGCAGTGAAGGCGGCGCGAAGACGAAGGTCGCGCAGGCTAATCAGGTGGTCGTCGAGGCCACGCCGGTGACGGCGTCGGGCTGCGTCCGCCCGGTCGAGAACACCAATTGCCTCGTCGTGAAGGGCCGCGGCGGCGGCTATTACGACATCAGCACCGCCAGCCCGGCGCCGGACCTGTCCAAGGGCGTCGCGATCTCGCTGCGTGGCAAGGACATGGGCAAGAACACCCAGTGCGGTCGCCAGCTGACCGACGTGAAGTGGTCCTATCTCGGCATCCAATGCGGCGCGACCCTGCCGTCGACGGCCTCGACCGCCACGGACAAGGACGCCAAGGGCAAGGCCGAGAAGGCGGGGTAGATCTCCGCCGCTAGCCCTCGCCGGAGCCCGGGTCCGTCTCGGTCTTCGGCGACTGGCTGCTGTCCGCCGAACCCGGCGGCTCGGTCGCGGGGCGCGGCGGCTGGCCCTCGGGCGAGTCGGTCCGCTGGTTCTCCTGCTCGACCTCCCGATTCGACGGGCGGTCGATAGGCGATGATGGCTGGCTGTTGAACGTCGGCATGGGAGCGGAACGTCTGGCGGGGCGGTTCGATCCCCATCCTCCCTTCCTCCCCCTTCATGGGGAGGGGGGCCGCCGAATGGCGGTGGAGGGGGCTTATGGACTGATCGCGGCTCACGAATCCCGCCTTCCTGGGCCTTGCGCCCAGGACCCATCTTTCAGCTCGCGCGCCAGCCGGGCCTAAATTCTGGAGCGTTCGACCGGGCGCTCCCTGCAAGGCCGCGCCGCTCGCCGGCATGGGTCCTCGCCACAAGGGCGAGGAAGGCGGAACTCTTGGATATTCGAGCCCAGGACAGGCCCAAACCACCTTCCATCACGCAATCCCGCGCGCGCCGCTTGCCCGCCGCATGCGACCCTGCTAAATGGCGCGGCTCTGGCGACAGAACATGGCGCGCCGAGGCTTTGAAGCCTTCCGGCGCGCTGTCTGTCTCTGGATGTCCGTCGGCCCGAAAGGGCGGTCGGTCCGCAGGAGTGTAGCTCAGCTGGTAGAGCATCGGTCTCCAAAACCGAGGGCCGGGGGTTCGAGTCCCTCCACTCCTGCCACTATATGTATCCGACGGGTCACCTACCGACCCGCTCGTCCAGGAAAGTCGTGAGCTTCAAGAGCATGGCCAGGAAACCGGGATCCAGCCCGTCCGCGATGAAGAACCGCGCCGCCAAGACGGCCGCGGCGATGTCGCCCGCCGGCGCCGCGACGGCCGCCGCCGCTCCCGCCGCCCCCAAGAAGCGCACCAGCCCGGTTCAGTTCTTCCGCGAAGTCCGCGCCGAGGCCCGCAAGATCACCTGGACCACCCGCAAGGAGACCTGGATCACCTCGGTGATGGTCTTCATCATGGTGGTCATGGCGTCGCTGTTCTTCCTGGCGGTCGATGGCGGCCTGGGCTTTGCCGTGAACCAGCTTCTGAAGCTGGCCACCGCGAGATAAGATAGAGACGATGAGCACCGAAACCGCCTCGAACCCGAACCACAAGTGGTACATCGTCCACGCCTACTCGAACTTCGAGAAGAAGGTGGCCGAGAGCATCCGCGAGCAGGCCAAGAACCAGGGCCTGGAGGAGAACTTCTCCGAGATCCTGGTGCCGACCGAGGATGTCGTCGAGATCCGCCGCGGCCGTAAGGTCAACGCCGAGCGCAAGTTCTTCCCGGGCTATGTCCTGGTGAAGATGAACCTCTCGGACGAAGCCTACCACCTGATCAAGAACACCCCGAAGGTCACGGGCTTCCTGGGCAGCGGCTCCAAGCCGATGCCGGTCTCCGAAAAGGAAGTCCAGCGCATCATCGGCACGATCGAAGAGGGCGTCGAAAAGCCCAAGACGGTCGTCCTGTACGAAGTGGGCGAGAACGTCCGCGTCACCGACGGCCCGTTCGCCAGCTTCAACGGCTCGGTCGAGTACGTGGACGAGGAAAAGGCTCGCCTGCGCGTCACCGTCTCGATCTTCGGCCGCGCCACGCCGGTCGAGCTGGAATACAATCAGGTCGAGAAGATCGCCTAAAGGCGTTCAGACGACCCGAAGCTTCGAAAGCCCCGCGCCCGCAAGGCGCGGGGCTTTTGCTTTTCAGCCCGGCCCCACGCCCCAAAAACCTATCGGATCCGATAGCTTGATCCTTCCCCGCCTTGGCCGAGCATTTCGGCGACGGCGCGCAGTCGCCGAGCGGGAGGAGCGACATGGCGCAGGCGGCGGCGCGCGAGGGCGTGGAGACGGTGGACGCGGTGGTCGTGGGGGCGGGCTTCGCCGGCCTCTACATGGTTCACCGGCTGCGCGAGGCGGGGCTGAGCGTCCAGGGGATCGAGGTCGCCTCCGACGTCGGCGGCACCTGGTGGTGGAACCGCTATCCCGGCGCGCGGTGCGATATCCCCAGCCTCCTCTACTCCTACACCTGGTCGCCGGAGGTGCGCGAGGATTGGCGCTGGAGCGAGAAGTACGCCACCCAGCCCGAGATCCTGGCCTATGCCGAGCACGTCGCCGACCGCTACGACCTTAGGCGCGCGTTCCTGTTCGAGACCCGCGTCACCGCCGCGACCTTCGACGAGGCGCGCGGGCGCTGGACCGTCGAGACCGACACCGGCCGCGTCTTCGACGCCCAGTTCTGCGTGATGGCCACCGGCTGCCTGTCGGTCCCGCGCGAGCCCGACATCCCCGGCGCCGACGCCTTCGAGGGCGAGGCCTATGTCACCGGTCGCTGGCCGCACCGGCCGGTCGACTTCAAGGGCAAGCGGGTGGCGATCATCGGCACGGGCTCTTCGGGCATCCAGTCGATGCCGCTGATCGCCCAGGACGCCGCCCAGGTCTTCGTCTTCCAGCGCACGCCCAACTTCAGCCTGCCGGCCCTGAACGCGCCGCTGTCCGACGCCGAGGTCGCCGAGTTCAAGGCCTTCTTCCCGACCTATCTGGAGGCCCTCCGCGCCGGCGAGCCCGGCATTCCGCTGCCGCCCAAGGGCTGGAAGCCCAACGACGCCGAGCTGGCCGAGCTGGTGCAACAGCTGTGGAACGGCGGCGGCCTGGTCTCGACCGTGATGATCCCCGACATCATCCGCGACGAGCGGATCAACGCGGCGGCCTCGGAGTTCGTGCGCGGCAAGATCGCCGAGATCGTCAAGGACCGGAAGACCGCCGAGAAGCTCCAGCCGCGCGGCTATCCGATCACCGCCAAGCGGGCCTGCGTCGACACCGACTACTACGCCAGCTTCAACCGCGACAACGTCACCCTGGTCGACCTGCGCGAGACGCCGATCGAGACGATCACCGCCAAGGGCGTGCGAACCACGGCCGGCGAGATCCCGGTCGACATCATCGTCTTCGCCCTGGGCTTCGACGCCATGACCGGAGCCCTGACCCGCATCGATATCCGCGGAAGGGGCGGGCGGCTGCTGCGCGAGGCCTGGGCCGAGGGGCCCAAGACCTATCTCGGCCTCGCCGTCGCGGGCTTTCCCAACCTCTTCACGGTCACCGGGCCGGGCAGCCCCTCGGTGCTGACCAACGTGCTGACCGCCGGCGAGCAGCATGTGGACTGGATCTTCGACGCCATCGCCCATGTGCGGGCCGGTAACGCCGGGGTCATGGAGGCCACCCCCGAGGCTCAGGAAGCCTGGGTCGCCCACGTCAACGAAGAGGCCGACAAGACCCTCTTCCCGCGCGCGGCCTCCTGGTACATGGGCGCCAATGTGCCGGGCAAGCCGCGCGTCTTCATGCCCTATGTCGGCGAGGACTATAAGAAACGCTGCGACCGCGTCGCCGCCGAGGGCTATGCTGGCTTCGCGCTGAGCTGAGGGGCCGCGCGAAGTTATCCACAGGGGGGCGGCGCGGAGGCTCCATGTCCAATCCGATGATCCCGGACGATCCGCGCCAGACCGCCATCGCCGAATTCGAGGCCGGCCCGGTTCGCGCTCGCGCCGAGGTCAGCGTGACGCCGGCCGGCGTCCTGGCGATCGGCGCGCTGATCACCGGCCTCCTGCTGTCGACCGCCGCGATCGTCTGGGCGGCCAGGCGGCGACGCTGAACGTTATCCACACGGCTGTTCTTCCTCCCCATTAGGGGGAGGAAGGGATATTCCCGCGCCTTTCCCCAGTGAGAAACGAACGTTTCCGTTTCTTCACAGACACTTACCAAAAAAATCCCGCTGTCCGTCCCCGGCGCCTCCACCGGCCTCATGCTTTACCCTCATGAGCCAGACCCACACCCCCGCCGCCCGCTCGCCGCGCCAGTGGTGCGATGAGATGCAGACCAAGCTGATGGCCGCCCTCGACGAGGCCTGGCGCATCGCCGAGACCAGCGACGACCCCGCCGTCCAGGCCCGCGCCCGCGAGAAGGTCAAGCTGTGCGGCCAGATGGCCGCCACGGCCCGCAAGATCGCCGCCATGACCCCGCCGGAAAAGCGCGCCAAGGCGGCGCCCGAGCATCCGCTGGACCTGATCGAGGACTTCGTCCGCCGCCTGGACAAGTCGACGAAGGCGGTGGAGGCGGAGGCGGAGAAGGTCGAAACGCCCGACCCCCAGCCCCGCGCCGCCCAGGCGCTGGCCATGCAGGCGGCGCTGGCGAAGCTGAAGCGGCGGTAGGGGCTGTCGCGCCGGGGCGTGGGCTTGAAAAGCGCCCGCCAGGCGCTCTAGGGTTGAGCTCCGAACCGAAGGAGCCCGGTCGTGTCCCTGGTGAGCCTGCTGTCGCGCTTCGAAAAGAAGCCGCTGAAGATGACGCTGACGCTGATCGCCGCGTTCGTGGCTTTCCGGCTCATCGGCGAGTTCGGCGTCGGCTTCGTCGATGGCGTGATCGCGGCGTTCCGCGACTGGGGAACCCCTCTCTTCGGAGAGAGGGAGGGGCCCGTCCCGACGGCAGTCGGGATGGGAGGGTGAGTGGCTAGGGCCTCACCGCCCGCAGCGCCGCCAGGATGTCGTCCGCCGTCCCGCCAGGATCGGCCAGGACCCGGGCGTTCGGGAATCGCAGGACCCTGTATCCCAACCGCTTCAGCGTTTCCGTGCGCTGGTGGTCGTAGTCCTCGCGTCCGTCATGCGCCGCGCCGTCCAGCTCGACGATCAGCTTGCGGGCCTCGCAGACGAAGTCGGCGAAGTAGCGATCGATCGGGCGCTGTCGCGTGAACTTGAAGCCGCCCAGGCGGCGGTCGCGGACCAGTTTCCAGAGGATCCTCTCGGCCAGGGTCTGGGTCTGGCGAAGACGTCTGGCGGTGGCGGTCCTGTCCATGGCGAGAGCGTGGCCACCGCATCGACGGAGCTCAACCAAAGGAATCGGTGTTTCAGCGCTTAAAATCCCTCTCTTCGGAGAGAGGGAGGGGCCCGCCGCGAAGCGGCGGGAGGGTGAGTGGTTAGGGCTTCAGGGTTCGGCGAAGGCGTCTTACCTGTGGGCCCAGGGTGGGCGCGGCTACCGATCGAGTCCAACCGGAAGGGGCGGGGTCTCTGGCCGACGGCGGACCACTCACCCTCCCACCGCCTCCGGCGGCGGGCCCCTCCCTCTCTCCAAAGAGAGGGTTTCGCTTGCCGGACCCCCTTCGTCAGCGCCCCGTCTCCCGCAGACGGAGCCATCCTTACATCTCACGGCGAGACGATCGCGGGGCTGAGCGGGTTGCTCAAGGACGACGCTCCGCGTCGCCGCGCCGCGGCCGGCCGGAGGCCGGTCCTTGACCAACCCGCTCAGCCCCGCACGCTCCAGCCTCCAAGAGATGTAAGGTTGGGTCCGACCTGGGAGGTCGGGATATGACCCCGGGAGACGCCAACCGAAATCCCTCTCTTTGGAGAGAGGGAGGGGCCCGCCGCGAAGCGGTGGGAGGGTGAGTGGTAGGCCCGGACAGCACGACTTGGCTGCGGAAGATCTCTCCAGAGAGAGGGATTTCGCGCTGACGGCCTCGGCGCTTGCTCCACCCCACACCCCTAGACTCCCGTCCCCCCGCCTGCTACACGCCCCGCCTCGCTCCCGGACCCCGCGTCCTGGGGCGCGCTCGTCGTTTAGGCTCCCGCCTCCGCAACGAGATCAAATCCGTGGAAGGGTCGCCAAGCCCGCACCACGGCTCACCAGCGAGGGCTCCGGCTCTCACGAGAGGACACTATGGCTAAGAAGATCCTGGGCTACATCAAGCTCCAGGTGAAGGCTGGCTCGGCCACGCCTTCGCCCCCCATCGGCCCGGCTCTGGGTCAGCGCGGCGTCAACATCATGGGCTTCTGTAAGGAGTTCAACGCGCGCACCGAGAACGTCGAAAAGGGCACCCCCCTGCCGACCGTCATCACGGTCTATCAGGACAAGTCGTTCACCTTCGTCACCAAGACGCCCCCGGCCACCTTCTACCTGAAGCAAGCCGCCAAGATCCAATCGGGCGCCAAGCTGACCGGTCGCGAGACCGTCGGCTCGATCTCGCGCACGCAGCTGCGTGAAATCGCCGAGAAGAAGATGAAGGACCTGAACGCCAACGATATCGAGGCCGCGGCCCGCATCATCGAAGGCTCCGCCAAGGCCATGGGCCTGAAGATCGTGGAGGCCTAAGAGTCATGGCTAAGCAACCCAAGCGCATCAAGGCCTGGACCGGCGACCGCGACGCGGCTCACTCGCTGGAATCGGCGATCAAGCTGGTCAAGGAAAACGCCAAGGCCAAGTTCGACGAGACCATCGAGATCTCGGTGAACCTGGGCGTCGACCCGCGTCACGCCGACCAACAGGTCCGCGGCGTCGTGAACCTGCCCTCGGGCACCGGCCGTGACGTCCGCGTCGCCGTCTTCGCCAAGGACGCCAAGGCGGCCGAAGCGACCGCGGCGGGCGCCGAGCACGTCGGCGCCGAGGATCTGTACGAAAAGATCAACGGCGGCTTCATGGACTTCGATCGCGTCATCGCGACCCCGGACATGATGGCCCTGGTCGGTCGCCTCGGTAAGGTGCTGGGCCCGCGCGGCCTGATGCCGAACCCGAAGGTCGGCACCGTGACCCCGAACGTCGCCCAGGCCGTCAAGGACGCCAAGGGCGGCGCCGTGGAGTTCCGCGTCGAAAAGGCCGGCATCGTCCACGCCGGCATCGGCAAGGCCTCGTTCACCGAGGACGCCCTGCTGGTCAACGTCAAGGCTCTGATCGAAGCCCTGAACCGCTCCAAGCCCTCGGGCGCCAAGGGCGTGTTCATCAAGCGCGTCGGCCTGTCCTCGACGATGGGCCCGGGCTTCAAGGTCGACATCGCGTCGATCAACGGCTGATTTCAGCCTGAAGCCAGACAATGAGAAGGGCGGGGCCTTGCGGCTCCGCCCTTTTTCTTTGATGCAAGGTCGATGACTTCCGCGAGCCCTGACGAACGGATCCTCGACGTCGCCGTGATCGGCGGCGGGCCGGCGGGGCTGATGGCGGCCGAGACGGTGGCGAAAGCCGGCAAGTCCGTGGCCGTGTTCGAGAAGATGCCGACCTTCGGCCGCAAGTTCCTGATGGCCGGGCGCGGCGGGCTGAACCTGACGCATTCGGAGGACTTCGAACGGTTCGCGCGGCGCTATGGCGAGCGCTCGCCGACGCTTTCGCCGATGCTGCAGGCGTTCACGCCCAAGGACTTGGTCGCCTGGGCCGAGGGGCTGGGGCAGGAGACCTTCGTCGGCGCCAGCGGGCGGGTGTTCCCCAAGGCGATGAAGGCCTCGCCGCTGCTGCGGGCCTGGCTTTCGCGGCTGGAGGGGCTGGGCGTTGATTTGAAGCCGCGCGCGACCTGGAAGGGCTGGGACGCGGTCGGCCATCTGCTGATCGAGGACCCCGACGGCCGCCACGTCGTGCGGGCTCGCGCCACCATCCTGGCCCTGGGCGGGGCCAGCTGGCCCAAGCTGGGCTCGGACGCGGCCTGGGTTCCGCTGTTGCGGGTCGGCGGGACCGACATCGCCCCGTTCCGCCCGGCCAACTGCGGCTTCGACATCGGCTGGAGCGCCTTCTTTTCCGAGCGCTTCGCCGGCGAGCCGCTGAAGAACGTGGCGCTGCGGATGGGCGAGGCGCGGGCGCGGGGCGATGCGATGGTGGCCCGCTACGGCCTCGAGGGCGGGGCGGTCTACGCCCTGGGCGGGGCGGCGCGCGACGCGGCCTTAGGGGGCGGGGCGACCCTGACGATCGACCTGCGGCCCGACATCCCGGTCGAGACCCTGGAGCGCCGCCTGCACGCCCCGCGCGGCGGCCAGACCCTGACCAACTTCCTGCGCAAGGCCCTGAAGCTGTCGCCGGTCGAGATCAACCTGCTGCGCGAGGCCCACGGCGTCGACCTGCCCCAGTCCCCCGCGGCCCTGGCGGCGGCGATCAAGGCCGCGCCGCTGGCGGTCACCGGCGTCCAGCCGCTGGACCGCGCCATCTCGGCCGCCGGCGGGGTGCGGTTCGAGGGGCTGGACGGCCTGTTCCTGAAGGGCCGCCCGAACGTGATCCTGGCCGGCGAGATGCTGGACTGGGAGGCCCCGACCGGCGGCTACCTGCTGCAGGCCTGCTTCGCCACGGGCGTGGCGGCGGGCCGGGCGGCGCTGGGACGGTTGGGATGAGAGAAACCCTCTCCCGGTGGGAGAGGGTTTCCTACCGCATCGCCGCCTTAATCCTCGCCGCCATCGCCTCCAGGTCCTTCGGATCGGCCGGGGCGTTCTCGGCCAGGTAGGCGGGCTTGCCGGCGATGCGGGGGATCACGTGGACGTGCAGGTGCGGCACGCTTTGGCCGACGCCGTTGTTCTGGATGATCATGAAGCCTTCCAGCCCCAGGGCCTCGACCTCGGCGCGGCCGACGCGCTGGACGACGGCCATCACCTTGGCGAGGTCGGCGGGGTCCATCTCCAGGATGTTGCGGGCCTTGGAGGTCTTGGAGATCACCAGCACGTGGCCGGCCTCCATCGGCGCGCGGTCCATGAAGGCCAGGACGTCGGCGTCCTCATAGACCTTGTAGGCCGGCAACTCGCCCCGGATGATCTTGGCGAAGGGGTTGTTCTCGTCATAGGCGGCGGCCAGCGGGATGCGGGCGCCGGCGGGCGTGATGCTCGGGTCGAAGCGGCCCAGCCAGCGCAGGATCTCGCTGGAGAGCGCGATGCGCGAGTCCGAGAAGCTGTGGTCGGTCGGGTACTGGGCCTCGACGACCGTGTCGGGATGGGCCTCGCGGGCCGCCTTGGCGACGGCGTCGGTCATCTGGCCGATGCCGCGCTCGGCGCCGATCATCAGCACGGGGCGGGCGGCGATGGTCCGCGACAGGGCGGCCAGATCCAGCTTGGCCCGGTCGCGCCCGACCTCGGCGATCAGGGCCTCGGGGCTGGTCCCGGCCAGCGGCGCGGTGTCGGGGCGGATGTCCTCGGCCAGGGCCTTGGGGGCGAGGTGGACGAAGCGCGGGTCGCCGCCGATGTCCCAGGCGTCGAGCAGGATGGTCCCGGCCACGGCCGACGGGCGCGCGGCCGAGGCGCTGGCGGCCATGAACCCGCCCATGCTGTGGCCGGCGACGACGATCCGCTTGGGGTCGATCCGGTACTTGGCGACGTTGGCGGGGGCGGTGAGAAAATCGACGGCGGCTTCGGCGTCGGTCCGCGCATGGGCGAAGCTGAACGCCCCCTGGCTGCCCCACGATCCGCGATAGTTGATCCGCAGCACGTTCCAGCCGGCCCGGCGGACCGCCTGCATCAGGTCGACATTGGTCTCGTTGCCGGGAAAGCCGTGCAGGAACAGCATCGTCGGATGCGGTTTGTCGCCGGACGCGACGTACATCACCGCGTTGATCTTGGCGCCCTGCACGTCGATCTGGAACGCGGCGAGGTTGGCCGGATGGGCCTTGTCGGCGGGCGGATCGGCGACCACGGCCCTGGGCGTCGGCGGCCCCTTCAGCTCGGCGAAGGCCGGCGCGGCGAAGGCCAGGACAAGCGCGGTCAGGGCGGCGGTGAGGCGGTTCATGGGGGCGAGGGTCCGGCTGTTTTGGGCGAGCTTAAGCTGTAAGCGGCGGCGATGACACGTCCTGTCAGCAGCGCCCCCTCCGTCTCGTCGCTTCGCGCCGATCCACCTCCCCCGCAAGCGGGGCAGGAGGAGGTTGATCTTCCTCACCCGTGCAACGGGGGAGGTGGCGCGCGGCGTAGCCGCGTGACGGAGGGGGCGCTGCCGCGAAGCCCCTGTTGAATTCCCGCCAATCTTCGTCTATACGGCCCGCCTCTTCGACGGAGTCCGCTCCGCTGGAGAACCTGTTTGAGAACTGCGGGGCGTGGGGTCACCAACGCCGTAACCGGGGAAGAGCCCTTCCTCGCCGTCGGGAGACAGGGATAGAGACGCCAAGTCCTCCTGCTCGTGGCTTCAGCCCGAGACCGGAGCGCGGCTGACTTTCCTTGGAACAGGCATATGCGACTCGCACGCGGGAGCAATTCCGCATGGGTTTCGCATCTGGCTGCCGGAATGGTCCGGCCGCTGCTAACTGAGTAGGAGACCGCAATGGACCGCGCTCAAAAGCAGGAGTCGATTGAATCGCTGAAAAGCGTGTTCAACGACGCCGGCGCTGTCGTCGTGACCCACTACATGGGTCTGACCGTTGCGGAAATGACCGACCTTCGTCTTCGCCTCCGCAAGGAAGGCGCCGCGATCAAGGTTGTGAAGAACACCCTGGCCCTCAAGGCTCTGGACGGCAAGCTCGGCGACAAGGGCGAAAAGCTCTTCACCGGCCCGGTCGCCATCGCCTACGGCCCGGACGCTGTCTCGGCCGCCAAGGTCGCGGTCGCGTACGCCAAGGAAAACGACAAGTTCAAGCTCGTCGGTGGCGTCCTCGATCAGACCAACGTGCTGGACGAAGCTGGCGTGCGCGCTCTGGCGACCCTGCCGTCGCTGGACGAACTGCGTGGCAAGCTCATCGGCCTCATCCAGGCTCCGGCGACCAAGATCGCTGGCGTCCTGCAGGCCCCGGCTGGCCAGCTGGCTCGCGTTTTCAACGCCTACGCGACCAAAGACGCCGCGTAACGGTCATCCCCGCATCTATCCCAATCTCTCTAAGGAACTGACACATGTCCAAGCTCGAAAAGCTGGTTGAAGAACTGTCCACCCTGTCGGTGCTGGAAGCCGCCGAACTGTCGAAGCTGCTGGAAGAAAAGTGGGGCGTCTCGGCCGCCGCTCCGGTCGCCGTCGCCGCTGCTGGTCCGGCCGCCGCTGGCCCGGCCGAAGCTGCTGAAGAGCAAACCGAGTTCACCGTCGTCCTGGTCGACGGCGGCGACAAGAAGATCAACGTGATCAAGGAAGTCCGTGGCGTCCGTCCGGACCTCGGCCTGAAGGAAGCCAAGGACCTGGTCGAAGGCGCTCCGCAGAACGTCGTCGAGAACGTCTCGAAGCAACAAGCCGAAGAGATCTCGAAGAAGCTCACGGAAGCCGGCGCCAAGATCCAAATCAAGTAATTCGGTCCCGGCGCTCGCCGGGAACCGGGTTCCTTTTGGACCTGCCGAAGCGGCCTCGGAGGGAAACCTCCGGGGCCGTTTTCTTTTGGGGCTCGCGCTGGAAAGGCGTAGCTTGCTTTGGCAGGCTTCGGACGTTCTGGAGACGTCGCCGATGAACGGCTGGTACGACGATTTCGGCTTCTACCACGGGCCCCGCGATCCCCGACTTATCGTGCCCAAGCGCATTCCGATCATGGGCTGGACGATCAACGTCTCCCACCCGAAAGCGCCGTTGCTGGTGCTGCTGACCTGCGGGGCGATCGGGTTGGGGATTTTGGCTCAGGTGTTGTTTCAGGCGGGGCGGTGAGAGGCGGGGGCGATGTCTCCCTCTCCCATGGGGAGAGGGTAGGGTGAGGGGGTACGGCGGTGGGCCTTGTAATCCCTCACCCTCCCACCGCTTCGCGGCGGGCCCCGCCCTCTCCCGCCGGGAGAGGGTTTTGCAGTTGCGCTCTGTCCCATTTCGCCCGAAGCCAGGGGCATGAACCGCAGAGACCTCATCCTGACCGGCGCCGCCGCCCTGGCCTCTGGCGCCGCCTCGCCCGCCTTCGCCGCGCCGGGGCTCGGCGGCATCCGCATCCCGGCCTCCGCCACCGACAGCGAGTTGCGCGGCCTCTCGCCGACCGGCGGCAAGACCTACTGGGCCTCGGGCTCCAAGGGCTGGATCATCCGAGGCGAGGACGAGCGGCAGGATCCGATGCGGATCGTCGGGGCCGAGGCGCTGGACTTCCGGGGGCTGCACGCCTTTTCCGACGACCACGTGCTGGCGATGAGCGCCGGGCCGGGCGACGCCTCGCAGCTGTGGCGCACGACCGACGGCGGCAGGCATTGGGCGCAGGTCGCGGTGAACCAGGACCCGAACGGCTTCTGGGACTCGATCGCCTTCGTCGACGATCGGCGCGGCTTCATCCTGGGCGACCCGACCGAAGGCCGCTTCACCGTGCTCTACACCGCCGACGGGGGGAAGAGCTGGGCGCGGCTGCCGCCCGAGGGCGTGCCGCCGGCCGCCGACGGGGAGGGGGCCTTCGCCGCCTCGAACGGCTGCGTCGCCATCGGCCGCCACGGCCAGGTGGCGTTCTGCACCGGCGGGGCGGGCAGGGCGCGGGTCTATTTCTCGCAAGGCGGCGGCGGGGTGTTCGTGGCGCTGGACACGCCGATCCCGGCCGACGCGCCGTCCAAGGGCGCCTTCGCCGTGGCGTTCGGCAAGCGCGGCGAGCTGTGGGTCTGCGGCGGCGACTACAAGAACCCGCGCGGCCAGGGCGTGAACCTGGCCTGGCTGGCGCCGGGCAGTATCGCCTTCCAGCCGGTGGCCGCGCCGGCGGGCTACCTGTCGGGGATCTCGGTCAAGGGCGAGACGGTGATGGCCACGGGATTGGCGGGGACCATCGTCGCGCGCGACGGCCGGACGTTCGAGCGGGTGTCGGAAGCGCCGATGAACAGCGTGCGCCTGACCTCGAAGAAGACGGGCGTGCTGTGCGGGCCGAAGGGGACGATTGGGCTGTGGCGGGGGTGATGGGAACCTCTCCCCACCGCCCGCGTTCACTCCACATGCTCAAGCTCGCCGGCATCCTGCTCGCTCTGATGATCCTGTTCGGGATCCTTGGTTTCGTGGTCAATGTGGCCGGCGCCATCACCAAGGCGGCGTTCTTCGTCTGCCTGATCGCCCTGGCGGTCTCGTTGGTGATGAAGGCGATGAAGAAGGCCTGATCGCTTTCCGCCGCCCCGGTCTGACGGGGGCGGAAACTTGGCTGGGGATGCGTTGATCCAACGCATTTACGCCCGCTAACGAATCCCCCTTTCCTTCCGCGCCTCCATCCCCTATATCCCCGCGTTCACGATTACATCGGCGGAGCGCTTTGTCGCGTCCGTATGTACGCCCCGAGGCGCGGTCAGCCGCCCTCCGACCAGCGCGAAGGGGCGCCCGTCAGGCTTCCGGTCCCGGTCGCCCGGCAGGGGAATTCCAGCGTCCGCGGCTCTCCGAGCAGGAGAGAAGCGAGGGTGGACGCCAAGGCAATTCGAACTCACGCGCGGACTCCATCCGCGCCCAGGGAAAACACATGGCGCAATCCTTCACCGGCAAGAAGCGGATCCGGAAGTCGTTCGGCCGCATTCCCGAGGCTGTGCAGATGCCGAACCTCATCGAGGTTCAGCGCTCCTCCTACGAGCAGTTCCTTCAGCGCGAGGTCCGTCCGGGCCAACGCCGCGACGAGGGCGTCGAGGCGGTCTTCAAGTCGGTGTTCCCGATCAAGGACTTCAACGAACGCGCCGTCCTGGAATACGTTTCGTACGAGTTCGAAGAGCCCAAGTACGACGTCGAGGAATGCATCCAGCGCGACATGACCTTCGCCGCGCCGCTGAAGGTCAAGCTGCGCCTGATCGTGTTCGAGACGGAAGAAGAAACCGGCGCCCGCTCGGTCAAGGACATCAAGGAGCAGGACGTCTACATGGGCGACATCCCGCTCATGACGGACAAGGGCACCTTCATCGTCAACGGCACCGAGCGCGTCATCGTCTCGCAGATGCACCGCTCGCCGGGCGTGTTCTTCGACCACGACAAGGGCAAGACCCACGCCTCGGGCAAGCTGTTGTTCGCCGCCCGCGTGATCCCGTACCGCGGCTCGTGGCTGGACTTCGAGTTCGACGCCAAGGACATCGTCTACGTCCGCATCGACCGCCGCCGTAAGCTGCCGGCCACGACCTTCCTCTATGCCCTGGGCATGGACGGCGAAGAAATCCTGACGACCTTCTACGACGTCGTTCCGTTCGAGAAGCGTTCTGGCGGCTGGGCCACCCCGTACAAGCCCGAGCGCTGGCGCGGCGTGAAGCCGGAGTTCCCGCTGGTCGACGCCGACACCGGCGAGGAAGTCGCTCCGGCCGGCACCAAGATCACCGCTCGCCAGGCCAAGAAGTTCGCCGACGGCGGCCTGAAGACCCTGCTGCTGGCGCCGGAAGCCCTGACGGGCCGCTACCTGGCGCGCGACGCGGTCAACATGGCCACCGGCGAGATCTACGCCGAAGCCGGCGACGAGCTGGACGTCCCGACGATCCAGGCCCTGGCCGACCAAGGCTTCAGCACCATCGACGTGCTGGACATCGACCACGTCACGGTCGGCGCCTACATGCGCAACACCCTGCGCGTGGACAAGAACGCCATCCGCGAGGACGCGCTGTTCGATATCTATCGCGTCATGCGTCCGGGCGAGCCGCCGACGGTGGAAGCCGCCGAGGCCATGTTCAAGTCGCTGTTCTTCGACGCCGAGCGCTACGACCTGTCGTCGGTGGGCCGCGTGAAGATGAACATGCGCCTCGAGCAAGAGGTGTCGGACGAGGTCCGCATCCTGCGCAAGGAAGACGTCCTGGCCGTGCTGAAGGTCCTGGTGGGCCTGCGCGACGGTCGCGGCGAAATCGACGACATCGACAACCTGGGCAACCGTCGCGTCCGCTCGGTGGGCGAGCTGCTGGAAAACCAGTACCGCGTCGGCCTGCTGCGCATGGAACGCGCGATCAAGGAACGCATGAGCTCGGTCGATATCGACACGGTCATGCCGCACGACCTGATCAACGCCAAGCCGGCCGCGGCGGCGGTGCGTGAATTCTTCGGCTCCTCGCAGCTGTCGCAGTTCATGGACCAGACGAACCCGCTGTCGGAAATCACCCACAAGCGTCGTCTCTCGGCCCTCGGCCCGGGCGGTCTGACCCGCGAGCGCGCCGGCTTCGAAGTCCGCGACGTTCACCCGACCCACTACGGCCGGATCTGCCCGATCGAAACGCCGGAAGGCCCGAACATCGGTCTGATCAACTCGCTGGCCACCCACGCCCGCGTCAACAAGTACGGCTTCATCGAGAGCCCGTACCGTCGCGTGAAGGACGGCAAGCCGCAGGACGAAGTCGTCTACATGTCGGCGATGGAGGAATCCAAGCACGTCATCGCCCAGTCGAACATCAAGGTCGAAGGCGGCGAGATCGTCGAAGACCTGGTTCCGGGCCGCATCAACGGCGAACCGACCCTCCTGCAAAAGGAGACGGTGGACCTGATGGACGTGTCGCCGCGCCAAGTCGTGTCGGTGGCCGCCGCCCTGATCCCGTTCCTGGAAAACGACGACGCCAACCGCGCCCTCATGGGCTCGAACATGCAACGTCAGGCCGTGCCGCTGGTGCAGTCGGACGCCCCGCTGGTCGGCACCGGCATGGAAGCCGTCGTCGCCCGTGACTCGGGCGCCGTCGTGATCGCCAAGCGCACCGGCGTCGTGGAGCAGATCGACGGTACGCGTATCGTCATCCGCGCCACCGAAGAGACCGACGCGGCCCGCTCGGGCGTCGACATCTACCGGATGTCGAAGTTCCAGCGCTCGAACCAGTCGACCTGCATCAACCAGCGCCCGCTGGTGAAGGTGGGCGACAAGATCCGCGCCGGCGACATCATCGCCGACGGTCCGTCGACCGAGCTGGGCGAACTGGCCCTGGGCCGCAACGCGCTCGTCGCGTTCATGCCCTGGAACGGCTACAACTTCGAAGACTCGATCCTGATCTCCGAACGCATCGTCCGTGACGACGTCTTCACCTCGATCCACATCGAGGAATTCGAAGTCATGGCCCGCGACACCAAGCTGGGTCCGGAAGAAATCACCCGCGACATCCCGAACGTCGGCGAGGAAGCCCTGCGCAACCTCGACGAAGCCGGCATCGTGGCGATCGGCGCCGAGGTCCAGCCGGGCGACATCCTGGTCGGCAAGGTCACGCCGAAGGGCGAGTCGCCCATGACGCCGGAAGAAAAGCTGCTGCGCGCCATCTTCGGTGAAAAGGCTTCCGACGTCCGCGACACCAGCCTGCGCCTGCCCCCGGGCGTCGCCGGCACGATCGTCGACGTGCGCGTCTTCAACCGTCACGGCGTCGACAAGGACGAGCGCGCGCTCGCCATCGAACGCGCCGAGATCGACCGCCTGGGCAAGGACCGCGACGACGAGTTCGCGATCCTGAACCGCAACATCTCGGGCCGCCTGAAGGAGCTGCTGGTCGGCAAGGTCGCGCTGTCGGGCCCCAAGGGCCTGTCGCGCGGCGAAATCACCGCCGACGCGCTGTCGCAGATCCAGCCGGGCCTGTGGTGGCAGATCGCGCTCGAAGACGAAAAGGCGATGGGCGAACTTGAGTCGCTGCGCCGCCTGTTCGACGAGAACCGCAAGCGCCTCGACCGTCGTTTCGAAGACAAGGTCGACAAGCTGCAGCGCGGCGACGAACTGCCTCCGGGCGTGATGAAGATGGTCAAGGTGTTCGTGGCGGTGAAGCGCAAGCTGCAGCCGGGCGACAAGATGGCCGGCCGTCACGGCAACAAGGGCGTCATCTCGCGCATCCTGCCGATCGAGGACATGCCGTTCCTCGCCGACGGCACGCACGTCGACGTCGTTCTGAACCCGCTGGGCGTGCCTTCGCGCATGAACGTCGGTCAGATCTTCGAAACCCACCTGGGCTGGGCCTGCGCCAATCTCGGCAAGCAGATCACCAACCTGATGGAAGACTGGCAGGCCGGCGGTCAGAAGCAGGCGCTCATCGATCGCCTGCGCGACATCTACGGCCCGGACGAAGAGCTGCCGGAAACCGAAGAAGAGCTGATCGAGCTGGCCAAGAACCTGGGCAAGGGCGTTCCGATCGCCACCCCGGTGTTCGACGGCGCGCGCATGAGCGACATCGAGGACCACCTCGAAATGGCCGGCGTCAACAAGTCGGGCCAGTCGATCCTGTACGACGGTCTGACCGGCGAGCAGTTCAAGCGTCCGGTCACGGTCGGCTACATCTACATGCTGAAGCTGCACCACCTGGTCGACGACAAGATCCACGCCCGTTCGATCGGTCCGTACTCGCTCGTCACGCAACAGCCGCTGGGTGGTAAGGCCCAGTTCGGCGGTCAGCGCTTCGGGGAAATGGAAGTGTGGGCTCTGGAAGCCTACGGCGCGGCCTACACCCTGCAGGAAATGCTGACGGTGAAGTCCGACGACGTGGCCGGCCGGACCAAGGTCTACGAGTCGATCGTCCGCGGCGACGACACGTTCGAAGCCGGTATCCCGGAAAGCTTCAACGTGCTGGTCAAGGAAATGCGCTCGCTCGGCCTGAACGTCGAGCTGGAGAATAGCTGATCCGGATCTCCCTCTCCCGCCTGACGGCGGGGGAGGGGCCTCCTTTCAGCCCTCTCCGACTTACGAATTTTCGCGGGAAATCCCGCAGAAGGAACCAAGATGAACCAGGAAGTCCTGAACATCTTCAATCCGGTCCAGGCCGCTCCGACCTTCGACCAGATCCGCATCTCGCTGGCCTCGCCCGAAAAGATCCGCTCGTGGTCGTTCGGCGAGATCAAGAAGCCCGAGACCATCAACTACCGCACGTTCAAGCCCGAGCGTGACGGCCTGTTCTGCGCCCGTATCTTTGGCCCGACCAAGGACTACGAATGCCTGTGCGGCAAGTACAAGCGCATGAAGTACAAGGGCATCATCTGCGAAAAGTGCGGTGTTGAAGTCACCCTCGCCCGCGTCCGTCGCGAGCGCATGGGCCACATCGAACTGGCCTCGCCGGTCGCCCACATCTGGTTCCTGAAGTCGCTGCCCTCGCGCATCGCCATGATGCTCGACATGCCGCTGAAGGACATCGAGCGCGTCCTGTACTTCGAATACTACATCGTCACCGAGCCGGGCCTGACGCCGCTGAAGCAGCACCAGCTGCTCAGTGAAGACGACTACATGCGCGCCCAGGAAGAGTACGGCGACGACAGCTTCACCGCCGAGATCGGCGCGGAAGCCATCCAGAACCTGCTGAAGGCGATCGACCTCGAGAAAGAGGCCGAGAAGCTGCGCGAGGAGCTGGCGGGCAACCCGTCGGACATGAAGCAGAAGAAGTTCTCCAAGCGCCTGAAGATCCTGGAAGCCTTCCAGGAAAGCGGCAATCGTCCGGAATGGATGATCATGACCGTGGTGCCGGTGATCCCGCCGGAACTGCGTCCGCTGGTGCCGCTGGACGGCGGCCGCTTCGCGACCTCGGACCTGAACGACCTGTATCGCCGGGTCATCAACCGTAACAATCGCCTCAAGCGCCTGATCGAGCTGCGCGCGCCCGACATCATCATCCGCAACGAAAAGCGGATGCTGCAGGAGTCGGTCGACGCCCTGTTCGACAACGGCCGTCGCGGTCGCGTCATCACCGGCGCCAACAAGCGTCCGCTGAAGTCGCTGGCCGACATGCTGAAGGGCAAGCAAGGCCGCTTCCGTCAGAACCTGCTGGGCAAGCGCGTCGACTACTCGGGCCGTTCGGTCATCGTGGTGGGTCCCGAGCTGAAGCTGCACGAGTGCGGCCTGCCCAAGAAGATGGCGCTGGAGCTGTTCAAGCCGTTCATCTACGCGCGCCTGGACGCCAAGGGCCTGTCGGGCACCGTCAAGCAGTCCAAGCGCATGGTCGAGCGCGAACAGCCGCAGGTGTGGGACATCCTCGAAGAGGTGATCCGCGAGCACCCGGTGCTGCTGAACCGCGCGCCGACGCTTCACCGTCTGGGCATCCAGGCGTTCGAGCCCAAGCTGATCGAGGGCAAGGCCATCCAGCTACACCCGCTGGTCT
Organism: Caulobacter sp. X; assembly: GCF_002742635.1. NCBI lineage: Bacteria > Pseudomonadati > Pseudomonadota > Alphaproteobacteria > Caulobacterales > Caulobacteraceae > Caulobacter > Caulobacter sp. X. The sequence goes on from NZ_PEGF01000002.1 coordinate 606,368, forward strand.
GCGCCGCGTTCAACGCCGACTTCGACGGCGACCAGATGGCCGTGCACGTCCCGCTGAGCCTGGAAGCTCAGCTGGAAGCGCGCGTCCTGATGATGTCGACCAACAACATCCTGTCGCCCGCCAACGGTCGCCCGATCATCGTGCCGTCGCAGGACATCGTCCTGGGTCTGTACTACCTGTCGGTCGCCCGCGACGGCGAGCCGGGTGAAGGCAAGATCTTCGCCGACCTGGGCGAAATCGAAGCCGCGCTCGACGCCGGCGTCGTGTCGCTGCACGCCAAGATCAAGTCGCGCTTCACGGAAGTGGACGCCGATGGCGTGGCCCGTCGCCGCGTGATCGACACCACGCCGGGCCGCATGAAGATCGCCGCCCTGCTGCCGCGTCACCCGCAGATCGGCCACCGCCTGATCGAAAAGGCGCTGACCAAGAAGGAAATCGGCAACCTGATCGACGTCGTCTACCGCCACTGCGGTCAGAAGGCGACGGTGATCTTCGCCGACCAGGTCATGGGCCTGGGCTTCAAGGAAGCCGCCAAGGCGGGCATCTCGTTCGGCAAGGACGACATCATCATCCCGGCGCGCAAGACGCAGATCGTGGAAGAGACCCGCAAGCTGGCCGAGGAGTACGAGCAACAGTACGCCGACGGCCTGATCACCAAGGGCGAGAAGTACAACAAGGTCGTTGACGCGTGGGCCAAGGCCACCGACCGCGTCGCCGACGAGATGATGGCCGAGCTTCAGATGAAGCATCGCGACGAGAACGGTCGCGAAAAGGAAATCAACGCCATCTACATGATGGCCCACTCCGGCGCCCGGGGCTCGCAAGCCCAGATGAAGCAGCTGGGCGGCATGCGCGGCCTGATGGCCAAGCCCTCCGGCGAGATCATCGAGACCCCGATCGTCTCGAACTTCAAGGAAGGCCTGACCGTTCAGGAGTACTTCAACTCCACCCACGGCGCCCGTAAGGGTCTGGCCGACACCGCGCTGAAGACGGCCAACTCGGGTTACCTGACCCGTCGTCTGGTCGACGTCGCGCAGGATTGCATCATCGTCGAGGAAGACTGCGGCACCACCAAGGGCATCACCCTGCGCGCCGTCGTCGAAGGCGGCGACGTGCTGGTCTCGCTGGGCACCCGCGTGCTGGGCCGCTTCACGGCCGAGGACGTCAAGGATCCGGCGACCGGCGAGCTGGTCGTTCCGGCCGACACCTATATCGACGAGAACATCGCCGACGCCATCGAGGCGGCCGTGGTGCAGTCGGTGAAGGTCCGCTCGGTCCTGACCTGCGAAGCCAAGATCGGCGTCTGCGGCGCCTGCTACGGCCGCGACCTGGCCCGCGGCACCCCGGTGAACATCGGCGAAGCGGTCGGCGTCATCGCCGCCCAGTCGATCGGTGAGCCCGGCACGCAGCTGACCATGCGGACGTTCCACATCGGCGGCACCGCCCAGGTGGCCGAGCAGTCGTTCTTCGAGGCCAGCAACGACGGTACGGTCCGCGTGATCGGCCCGACGGTCGTGGGCGCCGACGGCGCTCTGGTCATCATGAGCCGCAACACCACCGTCAGCGTTCTCGTGGACGGCAAGGAGCGCGAAACCTACAAGCCGCCGTACGGCGCCCGCCTGCGGGTCAAGGACGGCGACACGGTCAAGCGCGGCCAGCGCCTCGGCGATTGGGACCCCTACACCACCCCGATCATCACCGAAGTGGCCGGCAAGATCCGCGCCGAAGACCTGGTCGACGGCCTGTCGATCCGCGAGGAAGTCGACGAAGCCACCGGCATCGCCCAGCGCGTCGTCGCCGACTGGCGCGTGTCGGCCCGCGGTTCGGACCTGCGTCCGGCCATGGGCGTGCTGGCCGAGGACGGCTCGTACAAGCGCCTGTCCAACGGCGGCGAGGCTCGCTACCTCCTGTCGGCCGGCGCCATTCTCTCCGTCGCCGACGGCGACGAGGTGAAGCCGGGTGAAGTGATCGCGCGTATCCCGACCGAAGGCGCCAAGACCCGGGACATCACCGGTGGTCTGCCGCGCGTCGCCGAACTCTTCGAAGCCCGCCGTCCGAAGGACTGCGCGGTCATCGCGGAAATGGACGGCCGTGTCGAATTCGGCAAGGATTACAAGAACAAGCGCCGGATCAAGATCACGCCGGACGTCGACGCCGACGGCAACCAGCCCGAAGCGGTCGAGTTCCTGATCCCGAAGGGCAAGCACATCGCCGTCCACGATGGCGACTACATCACCAAGGGCGAGTACATCATCGACGGCAACCCGGATCCGCACGACATCCTGCGCATCCTGGGCGTCGAAGCCCTGGCCAACTTCCTCGTCGACGAGATCCAAGAGGTCTATCGTCTGCAGGGCGTGCCGATCAACGACAAGCACATCGAGACGATCGTTCGTCAGATGCTGCAGAAGGTCGAGATCCTCGAGCCCGGCGACACCGGCCTGATCAAGGGCGACCACCTTGATAAGCCGGAGTTCGACAAGGAGCAGGAGAAGGCGATCGCCCGCGGCGGCCGTCCGGCTGTGACCCAGCCGGTGCTGCTCGGCATCACCAAGGCCTCGCTGCAGACCAAGAGCTTCATCTCGGCCGCCTCGTTCCAGGAAACGACGCGCGTCCTGACCGAAGCCTCGGTGCACGGCAAGACCGACACCCTGGAAGGCCTGAAGGAAAACGTGATCGTGGGTCGCCTGATCCCGGCGGGCACGGGCTCCTACCTGCGCAGCCTGCAACGCGTCGCCGCCAAGCGCGACGAACAGCTGGCCCAGCAGCGCGAAGAAGCGATGGAGCCGCTGCCGGCCGAAATCGCCACCGCGGACGCCGAATAGGCCTTCTGGCTTATGGATTAACGGAAAGGCCCGGGAGCGATCCCGGGCCTTTTTCGTTGCGCGCGCTAGAAACCCTCTCCCAACGGGAGAGGGCTGGGCCCATCGCGTAGCGATGGGAGGGTGAGGAGCAGGGCTGGGAGGCGGACGTTGCTCCCGGCGACCTTGAGGCGTAGCGTTGCTGGTATGAGTTCCGGAGGACCGCACATGTTTCCGATGTGGGTGTATCTCGCCGTAGCACTCGCGATTGGGGGAGGGGCCTTCGCCCTGGCGCAGTTCGCTGAAGGGCTCGGCGTCATGTTCGTTATAGGAGCGACCACGATGTGGATCGCCTTTTCCGCCTACCGCGCCGCGAAAAGACGCCCACGGTGCGGGCCCCGCTGACCTCCCTTCGCGGCTCTTACCCCCTCAAACACACCCCATCGCCCGAAGCGTCTCGCGCACCGCCAGGTCCAGCGGCGTGTGCGGCTCGCTGCCCAGCCGCGCCGCCAGCCGGGTCCCGTCCAGCCGAACCGGGCGCTTCCAGAGATAGCGCATCTCCATCATCTCCCTCGGGGTCTCGGCGAACAGCGCCACGAGGCGCAGCAGCGCCCACGGCAGCGGCTTGATCCGCACGGCCGGCTCTCCCAGCGCCCGGACGACGGCCGCGATCATCGCCGTCCCGTCCGGGTCCCAGTGGCCGGCCATGTGGAAGCGGGCGAAGGGCTCGAGGTCGTCCTGTTCGAGCAGTCGGACCATGGTCTCGGCCACGTCGGGCAGATAGGCCCACTGGTGGCCGACGCCGGAGGTGTTCGGGTCCTGGATCGCCTTGGGCCGCGCGCCCGGCTGGACGATCCCCTGGCTGAACCAGTTGTTGGCGGCGCGGGGGCCGAAGTAGTCGCCGGCCCGGACGATCAGCGTCCTCGCCTCTCCCGACCGCGCGGCGTCTTCCAGGCGACGCTCAAGCTCGACCCGGATCGCGCCCTTGCGGGTCGTGGGATTTTGCGGCGCGTCCTCGCCGATCAGGGCCGGGGCGTCGGGGCCGTAGTTGTAGACCGTGCCCGGCAGCACCACGCGGGCGCCGTGGGCGCGGGCGGCGGCCAGGCTGTTGTCGATCATCGGCAGCACCAGCTGGCCCCAGTTGCGGTAGCCGGGCGGATTGACCGCGTGGACGATCACGCAGGCGCCCTGGGCGGCCTCGACCACGTCCTCGCGCACCATGGCGTCGCCGACGTGGCAGTCCATCCCCGGCAGCCGGCCGGCCGCCTCGACGCTCCGGCTCAGCGCCCTCACCGTCCAGCCGCCGGCCAGCAGCCGCCGCGCCATCGTCCCGCCGATCCCGCCCGTCGCCCCGAGCACCAAAGCCGTCTTGCCGTTCATGTTCGCCTCCATTTGCGTGAGGCCAAGATGGCGGAGCGCTATCCGTTCATAAATTGCGGAACTTCTTAGGTCTGATATACGAAAATAGATGAACATGGCCGATCCGAGCTGGGACCTCTTCCGCACCTTCGCCTTCGTGCTGCGCGAGGGCTCGCTGTCGGGCGCGGCGCGGGCCCTGGGCATGACCCAGCCCAGCGTCGCCCGCCACATCGACGCCCTGGAGGCGGCGGTCGGGGCCAAGCTGTTCGTGCGCTCGCAGCGCGGCCTGTCGCCGACCGACCGGGGCCTGGCCTTGCGCCCCCACGCCGAGAGCCTGGTCGCCACCTCGGCGGCGCTGATGCGCGCGGCGTCGGGGACCGAAGACGTCTCCGGAACCGTGCGGATCACCGCCAGCGAGGTGGTCGCCGCCGAGCATCTGCCGCCCATCCTGGCCCAGCTGCGCCGCGCCCATCCGGGCCTCTCGATCGAACTCGCGCCGTCCAACGCGGTCACCGACCTTTTGCAGCGTCAGGCCGACATCGCCGTGCGGATGGTCGCGCCGGCTCAGCAGGCGCTCGTGGCGCGCAAGGTCGGAGCGGTGACGGTGGGCTTCCACGCCCGTCGCGACTATCTGGCCGCGCGCGGGACGCCGCGGACGATGGATGAGCTGCTGACCCACGACCTGATCGGCATGGACACCGAGACGCCGGCGATCCGCGCCGTGCTGCAGCGGTATCCGGGCCTGACGCGGGACGCGTTCGCGCTGCGGGTCGACAGCGACCTGGCCCAACTGGCGGCGATCCGCGCCGGTTACGGCATCGGCTTCTGCCAGGTCGAGATCGCCCGCCGCGAGCCGGACCTGGTCCGGGTCGCGCCGGACCTGTTCAGCCTGGAGTTCCCGCTCTGGATCGCCATGCACGAGGACCTGCGCGGCGGCGCCCGCTATCGCGCGGTGTTCGACGCGCTGGCGGAGGGACTGGGGCGGGTGGGGGGTTAGAGAAATCCCTCTCTTCGGAGAGAGGGAGGGGCCCGCGCCGCAGGCGTGGGAGGGTGAGTGGATAGGCGGAACCGGTGGACAATTTCGTGGGGCTAGGCGCTGGGCGCCGGCGCGCCGGCCGAGGGGGAGGCCACTCACCCTCCCAAGCTTCGCTTGGGCCCCTCCCTCTCTCTAAGAGAGAGGGATTTCGCTACCCCCCTACGCCGCTCGCCGGACGCCCTGCTTCCCGCCCTCGCCCACCCGGAACCGCTGGACCAGGTCGGCCAGGCCGCGCACCTCGGCCAGCAGGGCCTGGCTGGACGCGGCCGAACGGCTGGCCATGGCCGTGGTGTGCTGGGTGCCCTGGTCCATGCTGTTGACGGCCGTGTTGACCTGGCTAAGGCCGGCGGCCTGCTCCTGAGCCGAGGCGGCGATCTCGGTGATCACCGTGCTGATCGCGCTGACCTGGCCGGCGATGCGCTGTAGGGTCTCGCCCGCCGCCCCGACCAGCGAGACGCCCGATTCCACCTGGCGCTCGGAGTCGCTGATGTGGGTCTTGATCTCCTTGGCGGCCTCGGCCGAGCGTTGGGCCAGGGCGCGGACTTCCTGGGCCACGACGGCGAAGCCTCGGCCCGCCTCGCCGGCGCGGGCGGCCTCGACCCCGGCGTTCAGGGCCAGGAGGTTGGTCTGGAACGCGATCTCATCGATCACGGTGATGATCTGGGCGACCTGGCGGGACGAGGCCTCGATGCCGCCGATGGCCTCGACGGCCGAGGCGACGACCTCGCGCGAGCGGCCGGCTTCGCTCTGGGCCTGGCTGACGGCCTGGTAGGCCTCCTGGGCGCCGCTGGCGGTCTTGCGGACGGTGGCGGTGATTTCGTCGAGGGCGGCGGCGGTCTCCTCCAGGCTGGCGGCCTGGGCCTCGCTGCGGCGCGAGAGGTCGTCGGCGGCGTCGGCGATGCCGCCGGCTCCGGCGTTCAGGCCCGACACGGCCGAGATCACGGCGGTCATGGCGCTCTCCAGCCCCTCGACCGCGCGGTTGAAGTCGGCGCGCAGGCCCTCGTAGTCCTCGGCGAAGGGTTCGGTCAGGCGCACGGTCAGGTCGCCGTCCGACAGGCGGTGCAGGCTGTCGGCCAGGCGGCGGACGACCTGGGCCTGGTCGGCGGCGCGGCGCGCGCCCTCGGCCCCGGCGGCTTCGCGCTCGGCCTCGGCCGAGGCGCGGGCGGAGGCGGCCTCGTCGGCCAGGCGGGTCTTTTCCAGCGCCTCGTCGCGGAAGCGATGCACGGCGTCGGCCATCAGGCCGATGTCGTCGGGACGACCGGCGAAGGGCAGCTCGACCCGCAGGTCGCCGCCCATCAGCTTGCCCATGGCGTCGCGCAGGGCGGAGAGGGGAGAAAGCTGGCGGCGGGCCATGACCACCGAGGCCCCCGCGCCGGCCGCGCCCAGCAGCACGCAGGCCAAGGCCAGCAGCCCCAGCTGGCGATAGACCGGCTGGAAGTAGTCGGCCTGCGGCACGCCCACATAGAGCACGCCGATCACCTGGCCCGAGGCGTCCTTGATCGGGTCATAGGCGACGAAGAACGGCCGGCCCAGGACCTTGGCCTCGCCGCGATAGGGCTCGCCCTTGCCCAGCACCGCGTCATAAACGGGCCCCTTGGCGAGCGCCGTGCCGACGGCGCGCGAGCCGTCCGGCTTGGTGACATTGGTGGTGATGCGCTTGTCGCCCATGAAGACGGTGGCGGTGCCGCCCACCAGGGCCTTGACCCGGTCGACGCCGTCGAAATCGCCGTTCAAGGCGTGGTCGCCGACCAGCAGCGTGTCGCCCTCGCGGCGGAACGCCTTGCCGCGCTCGCCGATCACGTCCCAGGCCACCCGCATGCTGGCCTCCTGGTTCTGCGTCGCCTCGCGGCGGGCGACGTCCAGCGAACTCTTGGCCACGATGCCCAGGACCGCGAGGGTCAGGACAAGGAAGGCCGAGGCGATGGTGAGGCTGACTTTCGCGGAGATGCTGGCGCGCATGATACCGGTCCTAAGTTCCGGATCAGAGTGGGCTTGGCGCGCTGAAAACTGATTAAGATCAATGCGAAAACGCTGTTATTCGGGGCTGCTGCGGCGACGGGTCGCATAGGTGGCCGCGCGCCGCGACGGCGGCGGCGATCACCGTGTCGACGCGGTTGTCGAAACGGTGGGCGGCGGCCGCCTTGGCCTGCGCCTTGCGGCCCATGCGCCAGGCCGCCTCGGGATCCTCGGCCAGGGCGGCCAGGCGCGCGAGGCCGGCGTCCAGATCGCGCCAGCGGTAGAGCAGCATGTCCTCGTCCTCGACAAACTGCTCGGCCCACCAGGTCGAGTGATCCGAAGCCACCGCCGCGCCCGCCAGCATCGCCGTCAGCGGCCGCTCGTGCGAGCCGCGCCCGAAATTGGCGTTGGCGTTCAGGACCACGCGCGCGCGACGCATCAGGGCGGCGGTGTCGGTCAGGCTCATCGCCGACGCCAGGCGGAAGCTCTTGTGCGCCTCGATCCAGCCTTCGTAGCCCGATCCCACGCAGAACACGGGCAGCCCCGCCTTGCTGGCCGCCTCGAGCAAGCGCAGGCGCCGCCGCATCCGGACCTCTTCGTGCACCCACGTCGAGTAGCGGCGCAGCTGGACGTAGCGCGGGTCGAGCGGGTCCTGGCCCATGCCGCGCAGAACCTGGTCGACCGCCTCGAGGGCCGGCATGAACTCGGCGCTCATCGCGATCTCGAGCGCGTGATCGAACACGCCGCGGATGCCGGCGCCCTCGTCCTTCCAGGGCAGGGGCTCGACCCCATAGAACGATCCGGCGAAGAGGATCGGAAGCGGCCGCTCGGCGGCGAAGCTCTCGGGGTCCGGATCGGGCTCGACCGGCTCGCCCGCCGCCGCGTGCGGGCAGAAGCCGACGAAGGCGAAGTGGTCGCCGCCGAACGTCGCGCGCACCGCCTCGACGTGGGAGTGATCCACGGCCAGGAGCGCCGCCTGGCGAGGCGTCCCTTGCAGCCTGACCAGATGGCTGAACGGATAGTCGACATACTGGATAACGTGCGGCGCGTTGAAGATCTGGCCGATCCCGCGGCCCTGCGCGTCGCGGTACTCGCCCAGGATGCCGACGGTGTAGACCAGATCCGTTTCGGTTCCCGCCGCGATCGCCATCGCGACGCCCGGATCGCTCTCGGCCATGATGTCGATGACCTTGGTCGCGTAGCCCCGGCGCCGGAACGCGGCGACCATTTCGTCGATGAACAGCCGGGTCGCGCCGTACTGGGATTGCCCCTGGATGAACACCGCACGCATCGGCAACGCTCCACTCAACCTGGGATGGACGCTCCGGGTGTTCGGTTAACAGAACCTTTCGCCCGCGCGCGAAGGGTCTTCCAAGGCCAAGCCCGCCGCCCGGCGGCAGGCCGCCTAGGCGCGCGAGGCCTTGCCGCCCGCCGATCGTCGCCCTGGACCACCCCGACCACCTGACGGCCCGGGCGGGCGAGGTGTTCACGCTCAGCGCCCGGGGCAGCCGCGACCCGGACGGCGACAGCCTGTCGTACCTGTGGCTGAACTATCCGGAGGCGGGCGGCTGGAAGACCCCGATCCCGGCGAAGGGCGCCGAGAACATCTACCGCGTCACGTTCCGAGCCCCGCCCGTGACCAAGCCCGAGACGGCGCACTTCGTCGTGGCCGTGACGGACAAGGGCTCGCCCCCGCCGACGCGGCGCCGGCGGGTGGTGGTGACGATCCTGCCGAGGTAGGGGCGAGCCTGTCCCCTCTCCCTTGGGAGAGGGTTTTCGCGCGGCGGCCCTAGCGCGCCAGCAGCGCCGCCAGGTCCTTCTTCCAGAACGCCGCCGCCGTATGGGTGCCGTGGCCGCGGGTTTCGGTCGAGGCGGGGATCAGGACGAAGCGGGCCTTGGGCATGCGCTTGACCAGCTGTTCGGCCAGGCCCAGCTCCGGCGGATTGATGAAGTCGTCGGCCGAGTTCACCCAGAGCACCGGGACGGTGATCTTCTCCAGGCCCGGCGAGGGATCATAGTTGCGCGAGGCGTCCAGGTAGTAGAGCGCGTCATTGGCCTCGAACGCGCCGATGCGGGCGTTGAACATCTGCTCGACGGCCTTGTCGGCGGCCTCGCGGGTCGGGTAGCGCGCCTGCAGGGCCAGCGGATTGCCGCCGGCCAGGATCAGCAGGTCGGTGGCGGTTCGCGCGCCGGCCGCCGGCTGGGTCTTGTAGTCTCCGCCGTTCCAGGCCGGGTCGGCGCGGATCGCGTCGATGGCCATCTTGCGCCACATGCGGTTGCGGCCGGCCAGGGCCACGGCGTTGCAGGCGAACGGGGCCAGGCGCTCGGCGAAGCCAGGATAGGTCTCGCCCCAGACGAAGGCGTGCATGCAGCCCATCGACGTGCCGAGGATCAGCTTCAGCCGCGTGACGCCCAGGCCCTCGGTCAGCCGGCGATGCTGCAGGGCGACCATGTCGTCGTAGTCGTAGCGCGGGAAGGCCATGCGCAGCCCGTCGCTGGGCTTGGACGAGCCGCCATGGCCGATGTTGTCGGGCATGATCACGTAGGTCTTGGCCAGATCCAGCGGCTGGCCCGGCCCGAACAGCTCGTCGGCGAACAGCGGCGACAGGAAGTTCTTCCCCGAGCCGCCGGTGCCGTGCAGCAGCATGACCGCGTTGTCGATCTGGCCCTTGGCGTCGCGATGGGGCGTTCCCAGCGTCGAATAGTGCATCCGCGCCTCCGCCAGGCGCTCGCCGGACTTGAAGGCTACGTCCTTGAAGGTGACGTCGCCCTCCTTGATCGGCCAGTCGGCGGCCTGGGTCGCGGGAGCGACGGCGAGGGTCAGGGCCAGGGCGGCCAGCAGCGCTTTGATCATGGACCGACGGTAGGCGACGGCGGCGCTTGGTCAAGCCGCGCCTACTGCCCGGCCTTCTTCTTCAGCTCCAGGTACTTCCGGGCCCGGTCCTCGACGTCCTGCTTCTTGCGGATCTGGTTGACCACATCCTTCCGTTCGCGGCCCAGGCCGTCCTGCTCGGCGCCGAGGACGAAGGGGATCTCCTTCATCGTGCCCGGCTGGTCCTTGCTGCGGTGGTCGACGCCGGGCGCCATCGGGCCGTTGACATAGTCGTTGTACAGGCGCTGGGCCTCGCCCTGGGTCTCGAGCGCCTGGCGCTTGGCCGCGTCCATGCCGTCCAGCGGACCGCCCTTGGCCTTGGCGGCGCCGAAGCGCTCTTCGCATTTCTCCCGCTCGCGGCGATTGAGGCCGACGGCGTCGGCGCTGACGCAGCCGGTCGCGCTGCCGCGCAGGGCCGTGCGCAGGTCGCCGGCGCCGTCGCCCGGCAAGGGCGCGGGACGGATGGCGGTGCCGGGCTTGGCGATTCCCGCGGCGGGGACCTCCAGCGTCGGGACGCCGGCGGGCGCGGGCCGCGCGGGCTGGCGCACCTGGAACGGCAGGACCGGGGAGGGGGCGGCCGTCGCCTGGGGCGAGGCGGCGGGGCGGGGCCGGGGCTGCTCCTGCCGTTCGGGGCGGATCAGGTCGACCTGCACGGTCGGCAGGTCGTCGGCGATCAGCGCCTCCAGCAGCGGCGGGACCGGCAGGGCCAGCCAGGCCAGCAGCAGGACGTGCAGCAGCAGCGAGCCGGCCAGGATCGCCGCCTTTTGCCCGTCCCCTCGGCGCCTGCCCGCTGTCCTGATCATGACGCCGCTCGCCAAACGCCCTTCCCCAAAGCCTTTCCCAAAGGCCTTTCCCAAAGGCCTTTCCAAGCCCGCCCGTCTCCCCCACATGGATAGGGCGTCGGCCGAAACAAGCCGCTCTCGCTCAGGGCGAGGCTGCACAGCCTGGAGTGGCGAAATCTTGACCGTAGCGCCAGCGTTAAGAGGGCGTTAACCGGCGCGGGAACAGGCGATTGACGTAAGGCTCCTTCGCGAGTAAATACCGCGCTCTTTTTCGAGGCGGTCGTTCGCGTCCGTCCTGATGAGCCTACGTTCCTCCAGGGCTTTTGTCCGAGAGGAGCTTGACCCGCCGGTATGCATCCCGCGTCCCGGCGAGTTTCGTGTTTATCGGGTCTCCTTGCGGAGCCTTGAACCAAGAACAACAAAGACAAGGACCTGAAGCGCCTCGGCCGAAAGGCACACGCTTCCATCAGAGCAGAGACTTAATGCCTACCATTAACCAGCTCATCCGTAAGCCGCGCTCCCCGAAGCCGGTCCGGAACAAGGTGCCCGCCCTGAAGGGCTGCCCGCAGCGTCGCGGCGTTTGCACCCGCGTTTACACCACGACCCCGAAGAAGCCGAACTCGGCTCTGCGTAAGGTCGCCAAGGTCCGTCTGACCACCGGCATCGAAGCCGTGTGCTACATTCCGGGCGAAGGCCACAACCTGCAGGAGCACTCGGTGGTGCTCATCCGCGGCGGCCGCGTCAAGGACTTGCCCGGCGTCCGTTATCACATCCTGCGCGGCGTCCTCGACACCCAAGGGGTCAAGGATCGTAAGCAGCGTCGTTCGCTCTACGGCGCCAAGCGTCCGAAGTAAGGAAGAAGAAGAATGTCCCGCCGCCGTCGCGCCGAGAAACGCCAAGTCCTGCCGGATCCGAAGTTCGGGGACCTGGTTGTCACAAAGTTCATGAACTACGTGATGTACGAAGGTAAGAAAGCTGTCGCCGAGAACATCATCTACGGCGCTTTCGACATCCTGGAAGCCAAGCGCAAGGACCAAGGTCCGCTTGAAACCTTCCACTCCGCCCTGGACAACGTCGCCCCGGCGATCGAAGTCCGGTCGCGTCGCGTTGGCGGCGCCACCTACCAAGTGCCGGTTGAAGTCCGTCCGGACCGTCGCCGCGCCCTGGCCATCCGTTGGCTGGTGACCGCCGCTCGCAAGCGCGGCGAAAACACCATGACCGAAAAGCTGGCCGGTGAGCTGCTCGACGCCTCGAACAACCGCGGCACCGCCGTGAAGAAGCGCGAAGACACCCACAAGATGGCTGAAGCCAACCGGGCGTTCTCGCACTATCGCTGGTAAGCTTTTCGCTCCCAGCACTCTTTCAGGCGCGGGCGGTTTGAGATAAACCGCCCGCGCCGCACGTTTAATCCCGGTCGTGTCCGTCCAGGGCCGTCCCGTTTCGCAGAGCGATCGCTATGCCCCGCACGCATAAAATCGAAGACTACCGCAACTTCGGCATCATGGCGCACATCGACGCCGGTAAGACGACCACGACCGAGCGGATCCTGTATTACACCGGTAAGTCGCACAAGATCGGCGAAGTCCACGACGGCGCCGCGACCATGGACTGGATGGAGCAGGAGCAAGAGCGCGGCATCACGATCACGTCGGCCGCGACGACCGCCTTCTGGAACGGCAAGCGCCTGAACATCATCGACACCCCCGGGCACGTCGACTTCACCATCGAAGTGGAACGCTCGCTGCGCGTTCTCGACGGCGCCGTGACGGTGCTGGACGGCAACGCCGGCGTCGAGCCGCAGACCGAGACCGTCTGGCGTCAGGCCGACAAGTACAAGGTTCCGCGGATCGTGTTCGTCAACAAGATGGACAAGATCGGCGCCGACTTCGACAAGTCGGTCGAGTCGATCCGCGACCGTCTGGGCGCCAAGGCCGTGCCGATCCAATTCCCGATCGGCGCCGAGTCGTCGCTGAAGGGCCTGGTGGACCTGGTCCGCATGAAGGCCGTGGTCTGGGACAACGACGGCCTGGGCGCGTCCTACAAGGACGAAGAGATCCCGGCCGACCTGATGGACAAGGCCCTCGAGGCCCGCAACTACCTGATCGAGAACGCCGTCGAGCTCGACGACGAGGCCATGGAAGCCTATCTGGGCGGCGAAGAGCCCTCGGAAGAAACGATCAAGAAGTGCATCCGTAAGGCCGTTCTGACCGGCGCCTTCTATCCGATCCTCTGCGGCTCGGCCTTCAAGAACAAGGGCGTCCAGCCCCTGCTCGACGCCGTCGTCGACTACCTGCCCTCGCCGGTGGACATCCCGCCGACCAAGGGCATCGACTTCAAGACCGAAGCCGAAGTCGAGCGTAAGGCCTCGGACGACGAACCGCTGTCGGTCCTGGCGTTCAAGATCATGGACGACCCCTTCGTCGGTTCGCTGACCTTCTGCCGCATCTACTCGGGCAAGCTGGAAACCGGCATGTCCCTGATGAACTCGACCCGCGACAAGCGCGAGCGCGTCGGCCGCATGCTGCTGATGCACTCGAACAACCGCGAAGACATCAAGGAAGCCTACGCCGGCGACATCGTCGCCCTGGCCGGCCTGAAGGAAACCCGCACGGGCGACACCCTGTGCGATCCGCTGAAGTCGCCGGTCATCCTGGAGCGCATGGAGTTCCCGGCCCCGGTTATCGAAATCGCCGTCGAGCCCAAGTCGAAGGCCGACCAGGAAAAGCTGGGCGTCGCCCTGCAGAAGCTGGCCGCTGAAGACCCCTCCTTCACCGTCTCGACCGACCACGAGTCGGGCCAGACGATCCTGAAGGGCATGGGCGAACTGCACCTCGACATCAAGATCGACATCCTGAAGCGCACCTACAAGGTCGAAGCCAACATCGGCGCGCCGCAGGTGGCCTACCGCGAGAGCCTCTCGAAGAAGGCCGAGATCGACTACACCCACAAGAAGCAGACCGGCGGTACGGGCCAGTTCGCCCGTGTCAAGCTGGTGTTCGAGCCGGGCGAGCCGGGTTCGGGCTTCGTGTTCGAGTCGGCCATCGTCGGCGGCGCGGTTCCGAAGGAATACGTCCCGGGCGTCGTGAAGGGCCTGGAATCGGTGAAGGACAACGGTCTGCTGGCCGGCTTCCCGGTCATCGACTTCAAGGCCACCCTGATCGACGGCGCCTTCCACGACGTCGACTCGTCGGTCCTGGCCTTCGAAATCGCCTCGCGCGCCGCCTTCAAGGAACTGCGTGAAAAGGGCGCCCCGAAGCTCCTCGAGCCGATCATGGCCGTGGAAGTCGTGACGCCGGAAGAATACCTGGGCTCGGTCATCGGCGACCTGAACAGCCGCCGTGGCATGATCCAGGGCCAGGACATGCGTGGCAACGCCACGGTGGTGAACGCCTTCGTGCCGCTCGCCAACATGTTCGGCTACGTGAACACCCTGCGTGGCATGTCGCAAGGCCGCGCCCAGTTCACGATGCAATACGATCACTACGAGCAAGTGCCGCAGCACGTCGCCGACGAAGTGATCAAGAAGTACGCCTAAGCCTTTTCCTTCGGGAAAAGCCTAGACGCGGATGGGAGGGGCCTCCTCGGAGACCCCTCCAGCCCACCCCAGAAGTAGTCCAATCAACTGAAGGCCCCTCTGGGGTCCTGGAGCTAAGAAGATGGCCAAGGAAAAGTTCGAACGTACTAAGCCGCACTGCAACATCGGCACCATCGGTCACGTTGACCATGGCAAGACGACCCTGACGGCCGCGATCACGATCGTGCTGGCGAAGACGGGCGGCGCGACCGCCAAGAACTACGCCGACATCGACGCCGCGCCGGAAGAAAAGGCCCGCGGCATCACGATCAACACCGCGCACGTCGAGTATGAGACGCAAAACCGTCACTACGCTCACGTCGACTGCCCCGGCCACGCCGACTACGTGAAGAACATGATCACCGGCGCCGCCCAGATGGACGGCGCGATCCTGGTCGTGTCGGCCGCTGACGGCCCGATGCCGCAGACCCGCGAGCACATCCTGCTGGCCCGTCAGGTCGGCGTGCCGGCCCTGGTCGTGTTCATGAACAAGGTCGACATGGTCGACGACGAAGAGCTGCTCGAGCTCGTCGAAATGGAAGTTCGCGAACTGCTGTCGAGCTACCAGTTCCCGGGCGATGACATTCCGATCGTCAAGGGCTCGGCCCTGGCCGCCGTCGAAGGCCGCGACGCCGCCATCGGCGAAGACCGCATCCTCGAGCTGATGACGCAAGTCGACGCCTACATCCCGCAGCCGGAACGCCCCGTGGACCTGCCGTTCCTGATGCCGGTCGAAGACGTGTTCTCGATCTCGGGCCGCGGCACCGTGGTCACCGGTCGCGTCGAGCGCGGCATCGTGAAGGTCGGCGAAGAAGTCGAAATCGTCGGCATCCGTCCGGTCCAAAAGACCACCTGCACGGGCGTCGAAATGTTCCGCAAGCTGCTGGACCAAGGTCAAGCCGGCGACAACGTGGGCGTGCTGCTGCGCGGCACCAAGCGTGAAGACGTCGAGCGCGGCCAAGTGCTGTGCAAGCCGGGCTCGATCACCCCGCACACCAAGTTCGTGGCCGAAGCCTACATCCTGACCAAGGAAGAAGGCGGCCGTCACACCCCGTTCTTCACCAACTACCGTCCGCAGTTCTACTTCCGCACGACGGACGTGACGGGCATCATCAAGCTGCGCGAAGGCGTGGAAATGATCATGCCGGGCGACAACGCCGAGCTGGACGTCGAGCTGATCACCCCGATCGCCATGGAAGAAAAGCTGCGCTTCGCCATCCGCGAAGGCGGCCGCACCGTCGGCGCCGGCGTCGTCTCGAAGATCGTCGAGTAATCGAACGGTCTTAGCGACAGCTAGACAATGCGAAGGCCCCGGAGAGCAATCTCCGGGGCCTTTTGCTTTTGGGGCGGGCGAAGGAGGGGCGCCTACGCCGCGACCACCAGCGGCTTGGGCGGCGGACGCACCAGGGGCTCGCGCGCCCAGACGCGCCCGGCCGACGCCGCGGCGATGAAGTCGTCGAGGCTGGCGTGGGGCAGGGCGATCAGGCCCGCGTCGTCATCGGGCCCCACCTCGGTGATCCCGCCCGCGACGAACAACGGCGCGGCCGAGGGCAGGTAGGCGATGACCTTCAGGTGGCCATAGGCGTCGCGCAGGAAGTTGACCGCCGCCGCCTCCATCGCCAGCTGCTCGCCGCCGTCTTCCGAAGGCAGGATCGCCACCGCGTCGAACAGCACTGAGGGACCGCCGTCGATCTTGTGATCGGCGGGCAGGACCTGGCCGCCGGCCGTCGTCACGCCGTAGATGGTCGGGGCGATGACCTGCAGGTGCGCGCCGGCGGCTTCGACGGCCGCCTTCAGCTTGGTCACCAGCTTGTCGTCGCAGCCGTCGCTGACCATGACCCCGACCTTGCGGCCCTCCAGGGTCGGCTCGGCCTTGGCCAGGATGCTCAGCATGGGCGAAGGATCCATATCCTTGGCCGGGATGGGCGCCGGCGCCGGGACGATCTGGCCGGTGAAGCCCAGGCCCTCGGCCACCGATTGCGCCAGGAACGCGTCGATGTGGACGAGGCGCGACAGCACCGCCTCGCGCACGCGCGGCGTCACGCACTTGCTGAGCTCGAAGACCAGGGCGGCGATGATGTGGTCCTGCTCGGGCTTGGTCTGGCTGGCGAAGAACAGGCGCGCCTGGGTGTAGTGGTCGGCGAAGGTCTCGGGCCGCAGGCGCAGCTGCTCGCCCGCCTCGGGATTGGGGAAGGTGTGATAACCCCGCTCCAGCGACTCGCGCGCCACGTCGGCGCCCAGGCTCGACGGTTCGTAGTTCACCTGGCCCTTCGGTACGCCCATCTGCATGTGCCCGTCGCGCTGCAGGTTGTGGAACGGGCACTTGGGCTGGTTAATCGGGATCTGGTGGAAGTTGGGCCCGCCCAGGCGCTTGAGCTGGGTGTCCTGGTACGAGAACAGGCGGCCCTGCAGCAGCGGGTCGTTGGTGAAGTCGATCCCCGGCACGACGTGAGACGCGCAGTAGGCGACCTGCTCGGTCTCGGCGAAGAAGTTGTCCGGGTTGCGGTCCAGCACCATGCGGCCGACCACGCGCAGGGGAATGATCTCCTCGGGGATCAGCTTGGTGGCGTCCAGCACGTCGAAGTCGAAACCGTCGGCCTGCTCCTGGGTGAAGGTCTGCAGGCAGAACTCCCACTCGGGGAAGTCGCCGCCCTCGATCGCCTCCCAGAGGTCGCGGCGGTGGAAGTCGGGATCGGCGCCGTTGATCTTCAAGGCCTCGTCCCAGACCACCGACTGCGAGCCGAGCTTGGGCCGCCAGTGGAACTTCACGAAGGTGCTCATCCCCTCGGCGTTGATCAGGCGGAAGGTGTGGACGCCAAAGCCTTCCATCATCCGCAGCGAGCGCGGGATGGCGCGGTCGCTCATCGCCCACATGATCATGTGCATGCTTTCGGGCGTCAGCGAGATGAAGTCCCAGAAGGTGTCATGCGCGGTCTGGGCCTGGGGGAATTCGCGGTCGGGATCCTGCTTGGCCGCGTGGATCAGGTCGGGGAACTTGATGGCGTCCTGGATGAAGAACACCGGGATGTTGTTGCCGACGAGATCGAAGTTGCCCGCCTGGGTGTAGAACTTGACCGCGAAGCCGCGCACGTCGCGCGGAAGGTCGGCCGAGCCCTTGTTGCCGGCCACGGTCGAGAAGCGGGTGAACACCGGGACGCGCTCGCCTGGGCGCTGCAGGAAGTCGGCGATGGTGACGTCGGCGCAGGACTCCAGGCACTCGAAGAAGCCGTGCGCGGCCGAGCCGCGGGCGTGGACCACGCGCTCTGGGATGCGCTCATGGTCGAAGTGCAT
The DNA here is from genome assembly GCF_002742635.1 of Caulobacter sp. X. Lineage (NCBI taxonomy): Bacteria > Pseudomonadati > Pseudomonadota > Alphaproteobacteria > Caulobacterales > Caulobacteraceae > Caulobacter > Caulobacter sp. X. The sequence goes on from NZ_PEGF01000002.1 coordinate 624,039, forward strand.
GATCTTCTCGCGCAGGATGAAGTCCTGCAGCAGCACGGGGCCGCGCGCGCCGGCCTTCAGCGAGTTCTGGTTGTCGGCGATGGCCACGCCCTGGTTGGTGGTCAGCTGGGTGTCCGGACCGTCGGCCTGCTGGTGCGTCTCGCCTCCAGGGGCGACCAAGGTTTCGCCTTCGGTCGACGGACCGGCGGGCTGGGGAGCCTTGGTCGAGTTCGGCGCCGCGGATTTCGCGCCGCCGCGCGGGGCCGTGCTGGCCTTGGTCTTCGCCGGGATGGCCATGGGGCGTCTTTCGGTTGTGGGAAGTTGGCGGGATAACGTCCCCGCGAGATCGAAGGTTGCGGTCGCCGACCCGACATACGAGCGGCTGTGTTCGCGGGTCGCCCGCGCGAGGTCACGGCCCGCCTCTTCTTCGCAGCTCGGGACGGAGCTTCGCCCCGCAATGTCGGGTAGGCGCTTGACGGCCTTCGCCGAAAAGGCGAGCACCGTTTTCTAAACGGAGGCGGCGCTTGGACGTGAGAGGCAGGATCAAGGCCAGTCCAGGCGCGCGCTATGCCTTGGCGGCGGCGCTCGCGGGCCTGTCTTTTCTGCTTCGGCTGGGCCTGGATGGGTTTTTCCCGCCCGGTTTTCCCTATCTGACCTTCTTCCCGGCCGTCGTGGTCTGCGCCTATTTCCTGGGGCTGCGCCCGGCGATCCTGTGCGCGACGTTGTGCGGCCTGGCCGCGTGGTACTTCTTCGTCTCGCCCACGCCCGGCTTCCACCTGAGCTTTCCGGTGCTGCTGACGGTGGGCTTCTACGTCTTCGTCGTGGCGGTCGACATCTTCTTCATCGACGGCATGCGCCAGGCGCTGGACCAGCTGCGCGAGGAGCGCGAGCGCTACCGGAACCTCGCCGAGAGCCGGGACCTGCTGTATCGCGAACTGCATCACCGGGTGAGCAACAACCTGCAGGTCGCCGGCGCCTTACTGCGGCTGCAGGGGCAGGGCGTGATGGACGTCGACGCGCGCCATGTGCTCGATCAGGCCGGCGCGCGCATCGAGGTGATCGCCCAGATCCAGCGCGAGTTGCACAACGCCGTCGGCGAGCCCGCGCCCTTCCGCGTCTTCGCCGAGGCCCTGCTGGCCAGCGCCGCCGCGGCCGCCGGAGCGCGCGTGACCCTGACCCTGGAGGGCGGCGAAGAGCCCCTGCATCCCGATCAGGCCACGCCGGTGACGCTGGTCATGCTGGAGAGCTTCAACAACGCCTTGGAGCACGGCTTCGGAGAGGGCGGGGAAGGGCGGGTGCGCGTGTCGCTGGACCAGTCTGGCCTGACCCACCTGCTCAGCGTCTGCAACGACGGCGCGGCGCCGCCGACGGGGTTCGATCCGATGCGGTCAAAGAGCCTGGGCCTGCGCATCGTCCGCGCCATGGCCCAGCAGCTGGGCGGCCGCTTCGAGATGGCGCGCGAGGACGGCTGGACCGTGTGCCGGCTCAGCTACGCGCCGCGTCGGGACTAGGCGGGCCTAAAGCGTCAGGCGATAGAACCGTGTGTCGACGGCCATGCGCGGGAAGGCGGCGGGCAGGTAGTCGGCCTCGACCCGGGCAAAGCCGTTCTTCTCGTAGAACCGGTGCGCGGCCAGGAAGCGGTCGGTGGTGCCGAGCCAGATCTGGCGCACGCCGTGGGCCCGCGCGTGCTCCAGCGCCGCCGCCAGCAGGGCGCTGGCCGCCCCAGCCGGGCCTCGACCCTCGGGCCGGACGAACATCTTGCGCAGCGCGACCGCGCCGCCGCCGATGTCCTTCAGGGCGATGGTCCCGACCACCCGGCCGTCCAGCTCGGCCAGCCAGAACTGCCCGGCGCCCGTCTGGTACCAGCCGGGGATGTCGGCCAGGTCCGGCTGGTCCTGCGCGGAGATGGCGACGCCGAACTCCTCGCGCTGGATCGGCAGGATCACGTCGATGACGGCCTGGGCGTCGCCGGGGCGATAGGGGCGGACGATCATGCGCGCTCTTCCGAACCGGCCGCGTCCTTCGGGGCCTCTTTCGGCGTCACGAACCGGGTCAGCTTGGGCTTCAGCCACTTCTCGAAGTCGTCGATGATCTCATAGACCACCGGCACCAAAACCAGCGACAGCACGGTCGAGGTGATCAGGCCGCCGATCACCGCCACGGCCATCGGCTGGCGGAATTCCGAGCCCTTGCCGATGCCCAGCGCCGTGGGCAGCATGCCGGCCATCATCGCCAGGGTGGTCATGATGATCGGCCGGGCCCGCTCGCGGCAGGCGTCCAGGATCGCCGTGCGCTGAGGCACGCCCTGGCGCTCCTCCTCGATCACGTACTCGACCAGCAGGATCGAGTTCTTGGCCGCCAGGCCCATCAGCATCAAAAAGCCGATCATCGACGGGATCGACAGGCTCATGCCGAAGGCCAAGAGGCCGATGAACGCGCCGCCGATCGCCAGCGGCAGGGCCGACATGATGGTGATCGGCTTGAAGAAGCTGCCGAACAGCAGGGCCATGACGCCGAACACCAGGAAGACGGCCGAGCCCAGCGCGATGGCGAAGCCGCCGAACAGCTCGCCCATGGCCTCCTCCGTGCCGGCGGTGGCCTTGGCCACGCCCTTGGGCGGGTTCTTCATCACCGGCAGGGCGTCGATGTCCTTGGTGGCCGTGCCCAGCACCACGCCGGGGGCCAGGTCGGCCTCGACGGTCAGCTGGCGCTTGCGGGCGTAGCGCTCGATCTTGGCCGGACCCGCCTGGAAGGCGACCTCGGCCACGCTGTCCAGTCGCGTGAAGCCGCCGGAGGCCGTCGGCACGCGCAGGGCCTTGATCTGCTCGAGGTCGCCGCGGGCGTCGTCGGCCAGGCGGACGCGGATCGGCAGGCGGCGCTCGCCGTCGGTCAGCTTGGCGACATTGGCGTCGATGTCGCCGACGGTGGCGACGCGGGCCACGGCGGCGATGTCGGCGGTGGAGACGCCCAGGCGCGCGGCCTCGTCCGGCAGCGGTCGGATGACGATCTCGGGGCCGCTGGGCGGGGTGGCCGGACGCGGGTCGGCGATGCTGGCCACGCCGCGCATCTGCCGCTCCAGCGTCAGGGCCGCGCGCTCCAGGGCGTCGCCGTCGTCGCTGGTCAGGATGGTCTGGACCTCGGCGGCGCCGTCGTCGCTGAGCAGGGTCAGGCGCACGTCGGGCAGGTCCAGCAGCTTGTCGCGCATCAGGGCGCGGATCTCGGTCACCCGCAGGTCGCGCTTGTCGTGCAGCACGACGGTGATGGTGCCGTCGCGCAGGTCCGAGCCGCCGCCGCCGCCGCCCGGGCCCATGCCCGCGATCTGCGAGCCGATCTGGGCGAAGACGTGGGCGGTCTCGGGGCGGGCGCCGAACAGCTTGGTGATCTGCGTCACCGCGCGGTCCATGTCGGCGGCCGTGGCCCCCGGCGGGCCCTGGACCTTCATGTAGTAGTAGTTGTTGTTGGCCGGCGGCTGGAAGCCGGTGGGCAGGCCGGCCGACAGCATGACCGAGCCGATGAAGATCGCCACGCCGATCAGGCAGCTGACGATCCGGTGGTCCAGCGCCCAGCCCAGCGCCTTGCGATAGGGGCCCTCGAACGGCTTGCGCGGCTTGGCGTGGGCGACGGGCTTGAGGAAATAGGCGGCCAGCAGCGGGGTGAGCAGGCGGGCCACGACCAGCGAGAACAGCACCGCCACGGCGACCGTCAGGCCGAACTCGCGGAAGAACTGGCCGGGGATGCCGGGCATGAAGGCCACCGGCGCGAACACCGCCACGATGGTGAAGGTGGTGGCCACGACCGCCAGGCCGATCGAGTCCGCGCCGATGATGGCCGCCTCGTAGGGGCGCTGGCCGGCGGCCACGCGCTTTTCGATGTTCTCGATCTCGACGATGGCGTCGTCGACGAGAATGCCGATGACCAGGGTCAGGCCCAGCAGCGTCACGACGTTGAGCGAGAAGCCCATGATCGCCATGAAGATGAAGGTCGGCACCAGCGACATCGGCATGGCGATGGCGGTGATCAGGGTGGCCCGCCACTCGCGTAGGAACAGCAGCACCACGATCGCGGCCAGGATCATGCCCTCAACCAGGGTGCGGACCGTGGCGTCGAAGCTGGCGCGGGTGTCGTCGACGACCGAATAGATCTTGGTGAAGGTCACGCCCGGATGGGCCGCCTCCAGCTTCTTGATCGCGGCGTTGACCCGGTCCTCGACCTGGACGTCGCTGGACTCCTTGGTCTTGCTGACTTGGAAGGCCACGACCGGGCGGCCGTCCAGCCGGGCGAAGGACCGAGGCTCGGCCGCGCCGTCGCCGATCTGGGCGACGTCGGTCAGCTTCACATAGCGGCCGCCGGCCACGGGAATGGTCAGGGCGCGCAGGTCCTCGGCCGTGTGCGCCGCGGCCAGCACGCGGACGGTCTGCTCGCGGGCGCCGACGATGGCCCGGCCGCCGGGGACGTCCTGGCTGAAGCTGGCCAGGGCGTTGCTGAGCTGCGGCGCGGTGACGCCCGCGGCGGCCATGCGCTCGGGGTCGACGATGATGTTGATCTCGCGATCGACGCCGCCCACGCGAGCCACCTGGGCCACGCCCTTTTCGCCCTGCAGGGCGCGGGCGATGGTGTCGTCGACGAACCACGACAGGTCGGTCATCGACATGTCCGGGGCCGAGACCGCGTAGGTGTTGATCGGCAGGGAGTCGAGCTCGATGCGCTGGACGATCGGCTCGTCGATCTCGCGCGGCATCTCGGTTCGGGTCTGGTCGACCTTGGAGCGGACGTCGTCGACGGCCTTCTGCAGGTCCATGCCCATCTCGAACTCGATCTGCGTGGTCGAGGCGCCCTGGACCACGGTCGAGCGGATGCTCTTGACGTTCGAGAGGCTGGCCACCGCGTCCTCGATCGGACGGGTGATCTGGGTCTCCATCTCGCCGGCGGCCGCGCCGCTCTGGGTGACGGTGACGACGACCATCGGGAACGAGATGTTCGGGAACTGCTTGATCGGCAGCATGAAGTAGCTGGCGATCCCGCCCAGCATCAGGGCGATGAACAGCACCGCGATCGGGATCGGGTTCTTGATCGCCCAGGCGGAGACGCGAAGTTGCGACGACATCAGCGGGCCGCCTTTTCGACCGGCTTCACCTTGTCGCCGTCCAGGGTGAAGGCCGAGCCGCCCAGCAGGACGCGCGTGCCGACCGCCGGGCCGTCCAGCAACTGAACCCAGCCGCCGGACCGGGCGCCGGTCTTAACGGGGATCTGGCGGGCGCGGTTCTGGTCGTCGACCGCCATCAGCGAGGCCCCTTCGGCGTCGAGGCGCAGGGCGGCTTCGGGCACGGCGGCGACCTGGACGCCCGAGGCGCCGAACACCGCGGTGGCGACCCCGCCCGCGCGCAAGGCGTCGTTCAGCGGCAGCTGCACGCGCACGCGGCCAAGACGCGTCGTGGAGTCGATCAGCGGGCTGATGATGCGAACCTTGCCCGACACCGTCGTCCCGCCCGGAATGGTCACCTGCGCCGGCTGGCCGACGCGGACATTGGCCAGATCGGCCTCGTTGACCTCGGCGTTCAGCTCCACGAGGCCGTCGCGGGCGATGCGGAACCAGGGCGTGCTGCCGCCGGCCACGTCGCCGGGACGGACCGTGCGCTCCAGCACCCGGCCCGAGACCGGGGCGGTGATGGTCATGCGGCGATCGCGGGTCTGGAGCTCGGCGAGCGCGGCGGCCTGGGCCTTGGCGGTGTAGCGGCGGCTCTCGATCTGCTCCTGGCTGAGGATCCCTTGGCCGTCGAGGCCGGTGACGCGCTTGGCCTCGGCCTCGGCCTGGGCGGCGACGGCGGCCTGCTGGGCGATCTGGGCGCGCAGCAGGGTGTTGTCCAGCTGGGCCAGCGGCTGGCCGGCCTTCACCCAGGCGCCTTCCTCGACGAAGACCTGGGCGACGCGGTAGCCCGAGAGCTCCGAGCCCACAGCCGCCTCCTCGCGCGGGATCAGCTGGCCCGAGGCCTTGAAGCCGCCGCCCAGGGCGCGGGTCTCGACGCGGGTCACCGAGACGGTGCGGGCCTGCTGGGCGCCGGCGGGCTTGGCGGTGTCGGTCTCGGCCTTCTTGCCGCAGGCGGACAGGCCGCCGCCGACGCCGACGAGGGCGGCGCTGACCAGGGCGGTGGCGATCAGGGAGCGGGTCGTCATCGGAGCGGGTCTCATTGCGCGGAAGGCTTCTGGGGAACGCTGGCGGGCGTCCAGCCGCCGCCGAGCGCCTTGTAGGTCTGGACGGCGCGTTGCAGCGCCTGGGTCTGGGCCCCGGTCAGGGCCGTGCGGGCCCCGCGCCAGGACTGCTCGGCCTGCAGGGCCGTGGTCAGGTCGGTCAGGCCGGCGGCGTAACCCTTGCGGCTGGCCTCATAGGCGATGGCGGCGCGGCGCTCGCCGGCGGCCAGCAGGGCCACCCGCCGCTGGTCGGCGTCGAGTTGCACGAGCGCGTTCTCGGCCTCGCCGAACGCCTGCTGCACGGTCTGTTCGTAGGTGATCGCCGCCTGCTCGACGCGGGCGCCCTGGGCCTTGATGTCGGACATCAGCTTGGGGATGTCGAGCACCGGAACCGAGAGGTTCGCGCCCAGGGTCCAGGCCGAGCTGGTGGTCGAGGTGGTCGCGCCCGGCTGCAGGAAGCTGGGGCTGATCGACTTCGTCAGGCCGGCGCTGGGGGCCAGGGTCACGGTCGGAAACAGGGCCAGCTCATTGACGTTCAGGGTCGCCGAGGCCGACAGCAGCCGCGCGGCGGCCTCGCGCACGTCGGGGCGGCGAGCCAGGAGGTCGCCGGGGGCCGTGGCGGGCGTGGCGGGAACCTTGGCCAGGACCGGCTCGACCGGCAGGCTCGCCAGCGGATCGACCCCCCGGCCGACCAGGATCAGCAGGCTGCGGCGGGCGGCCTGCAGCTGGGCCTCCAGCTGGGCGACCTGCGCCTCCGCCTGGGCGAGGTCGGCGGCGGCGCGCTCGCCCTCGGAGGTGGCCGAGAGACCGCGGCGGCCCTTCTCGGCGGCGACGTCGTACAGGCTCTGGGCGATGCGGGCGCTCTGGCGGGCGTCGTCCAGCTGCACGGCGTAGCCGCGGGCCTCGAAATAGGACTGGGCGACATTGGCGGCCAGGGCCGCGCGGGCGCCCTCGTAGACGAAGCGGCTGGCGGCCAGGTCGTTGTCGACCACCTTGCGGGCGGCGCGGCGGCGGCCGATCAGATCGAGCTCCCACGAGACGTCGAAACTGGCCGAATAGGTCTTGCTGACGCCGCCCTGGGTGAAGCCGCCCGTGCCGCTCTGGTCGATGATGTCGGTGTCGGTCCGCTTGGCCGAGCCCGTCAGGGGCGTGGAGGGGATGTAGAGCTGGCGGATCTGGCCCTGGCGCGTGGCGCGGGCTTCCTCCAGCCGCGCGGCGGCCAGGCGCGCGTCCGGCGCCTGGGCCAGGGCCGTGGCGACCAGATCGTTCAGAACCGGATCGTCGAAGCTGGTCCACCACTGGTCCAGCGTCGCGGTCGGCAGGGCCTTGCCGGCGGGCGCCTCATAGGCGGCGGGCAGGCGCGCGTCGATCTTCGGAGCGGGGGTGACGCAGCCGCTCAGCGCGACCGCCGTCGCCGCCAGCAGGGCGCCGCGCGCGCGGGAGAGGGAGCCAGAACGCCCGGCCGCGCCGGTCTTGGCGAAACGCATGAAAATCAGTTCCGATAGTTGCGGCGGCTGGACGCGAGACGGCGACCGATGTTGTCCCACTTAAGCGTCCCCCATTAGGCGTCCCAAGGCGAATGCGAAACCCCTCGTCGAACGTATCGGCGAAGCTTGTGGCGCCACGATTTCGATCCCGTCATGAACACCTCCTATACGCGGTCGAGACGCCGCCGGACGAAACCGACCCCGCCAAGCTTGACCTCAGGCGGGATGTGATAGACCCAAGGACGCATGAACGAGTTCCCAGACGACATCTTCACCGAACCGGAAGACGTGGATCCGGACACCCTGGCCAATCTGGGGCCGCTGACCCGGCTGGCCGGCGTCTGGGAAGGCCGCAGGGGCGTCGACCTGAACCCCAAGGCCGAGGGCCCGGAGCGCCGCGAGTTCCTCGAGCGCATCGAACTGCACCCGATCGACCCGCAGGCCAACGGCCCGCAGCTGCTGTACGGCCTGCGCTACCACATCCACATCGTCGCCTCGGACGAGGACACCACCTTCCACGACCAGATCGGCTATTGGCTGTGGGAGCCGGCCACGGGGCTCATCATGCAGACCCTGGCGATTCCGCGCGGCCAGGTGGCGCTGGCCAAGGGCCAGGCCAACGCCGACGGCTCGGGCCTGTCGGTGCGCGCCGAGCGGGGCGGGCCGGGCTACGGTATCTGCTCGACCGACTTCCTGGAGTGGGCGTTCCGCACCGACTCCTACCAGCTGGACGTCCGGTTCGAGGCCGACGGCGGCTGGTCTTACGTTTCGACGACGATGCTGCAGGTTCGCGGCCGCGACGAGCCGTTCAAGCACGTCGACCGCAACACCCTGGTCAAGGTCGGCGAACCCAAGCCCAATCCCAGCGCTCGCATCGCGGCTGGCGAGAGCCTCGTCCAGGCGCACGGGTTTCTGACGCTGGGGTGAATGGAAACCCTCTCCCAAGGGGAGAGGGCGGGGCCGCCGCGAAGCGGTGGGAGGGTGAGGGGAGTCTCGCCTCGACGATCAGACACCCCAGCCCCTCACCCCTACCCCCCTCTCCCAAGGGAGAGGGAGGCGCTCTTACAAATAATCCAACAAGCTCGGCGGTCCCGCCATGGACCCATCCGCGTTGAACATCTGGCCCAGCTTGTCGCGCGAGGCCTGGAGCTCGACCATCTTGCTGTAGGTCTGCGGCGTCCAGCCGGCGGCCTGGCGCTCCTCGGCGGTCATGCCGGCGTAGCGGGTGATCATCGCCTTGCCGAAGCCGCCCTCGTCGCTGCTGGTCGACTGGTAGCTGGCCTTGATGGCGGCGCTGTCGCGCGAGCGGATCTCGATCTGGGCCATGCGGGCCTCGTGAGCCGAGAACTGATCGTCCTGGTTCAGGGCCACCGCCGCCAGCGAGCGGTCGTCGAAGCGGCGGAAGTCGATGTCGCCGCTGTCGGGGCTCTTGGCCGCGTCGGGATGCACCGCCAGCGAATACTGCTTGTCGAGGGCGGCGCGGACGTCGGTCGCGACCTTGCCGAAGTCGCGGGTCTTGGCGCCGGCCACGACGCCGCCCGCTTCGTGCATATAGGCCGCGACGCTGTCGTTCTGGACGCCGACGGGGGCCAGGCCCGGGCGGGATATGGCCTGGCCGCGCGCCTCGACCAGGGCCGCCCGGTCGCGGCTCCAGGCGGCCGAGGCCTTCTCCTCGGGGCCGGCGGCGTCCATCTGGTCGATGGCGGTCTGGTAGAGCGTGGCGTAGTCGCCGGTCAGCCGCGCCTGGGCGGCGGGGGCGGCCAGCGTCTGGTCGTTCTGGGCCTTCAGCGCCAGGGACGCGACCACCTGCTGCTCGATCGGAAAGCCGCCGCCCTGGTTGCTGGCCACGGCGTACAGCGTGCGGCGGTCCAGGCCCGACACGTCGATCGTCGGATCGCCGTCCTTCAGCGCGGTGGTGGTCTTGGCCGCCTTCAGCAGCGCGGCGATCTGGGCCTTGGCCTCGGCGACCACGCCCTCGGTCGTGCGGGAGTCGGTCTGGGCCCTCAACGCGGCCTGGGCGGCGGGCGAGAGGGTGACGTTGACCGCCGGGGTGTTGATCGTCGGGCTCTGGTCGCGGGTCTGGCCATAGCCGGTCGCCTGGTTGGCGCGCTGCGTCGCCGTCTGGCCGGCGGTCAGGCCAGGCGCGTAGGTCGACGAATACGGATTGATCGTCGTCATGCGGCGAGACTCAAGGCGAATCAGTGCCTTGAGGGTATCAGGCGAGGGCGACGCCACCTAGTTTATGGTTAATGTGTCGCAACACTTTGGGCGGCGACTACCCCAGCACGCCCGTCAGCAGCGGCCGGGCGAACAGCTCGGCGGCTTCCTCGCCGTCCAGGCCGGGCACCCAGGTCGGCAGCGAGGCCGCCGCGTTCAGCATCGAGTTGATCATGTGGGCGGCGATGCTGGGGTCGATCGGGCGGATCGAACCGTCGGCGATCCCGTCGGAGATGATCGAGGCGAAGCGCTGCCAGCCGCGCATATAGCCGTCGGCCATGTCGCCGCGCAGGGGCTCGGGCAGGGCGCCCAGCGACGAGGCGCGCAACAGCGGCCCGTGCTCGGACAGCTGGTAGCTGGTCAGGCCGGCGGCGGTCGAGGCCAGCTGGGTCCAGCTGTCGGCCCCGAGGGCCCGGGCGTCCAGCTGCGAGCGGCGGGTGACCGTGAAGGTGCGCTCGAAGCACTCGGCGACCAGGGCGTCCTTGTCGTCGTGGTGGTGGTAGAACGAGCCCTTGGTCACGTTCAGGGCCGCCGAGATCTCCTCGACCGAGGCGCCGCGATAGCCGCGCTGGTTGATCAGGCGGGTGGCGGCCACCAGGAAGGTCTCGCGCCACTCCAGGCCGTCCTCCGACAGCGGCGTCGGGTCGGGCAGGGGGCGCGGCGCCCAGGCGCGGCCGTCCGCCGGCAGGCCGTTCAGCAGGATGTCGCCCATCCGGTCGCGCACCCGGCCATAGTCCTCGACGTCGTAGCGACGCAGCCAGCGGCCCGACCAGAACACCTGCTCCATCAGGAGGTGGGCGCGGGCGTTGCGCTGGCGCTTGTCCAGATGCGCCAGGGACGGGTCGTCGAAGAAGCCGCGCACGCGGCGGAACAGGTTGTTGAACGCCTCGACCACCGAGCCGCGCACGGGCTCCTTCAGCGCCTTGACCTCGGCGAAGCTGGTCAGGGGCGTGGCCTCGCCCAGGCGCACCCCGCGATGCAGGTCCAGATAGAGGTCGAGGAACTTGACGATGCGGTCGGCGGGCGAGCCTTGGGCGGCGGCCTCATCGACCATGGCTTCCAGGCGCTCCAGGCCGCGCATGAAGCAGGCGGCGGCCAGGTCGTCCTTCTTGCGGTAGTAGTAGGTGACGCTGGTGGTGTTGAGGCCCACCTGGGCGGCGACGTCGGCCAGGGTCATGCCGCGCACGCCCTGGCGGTTCAGGATCGCCGTGGCCGCGGCCAGGATCGTCTCCTTCTTGCGGGCGTAGCGCGCCGTCGCCGCCCCGCCGATCCGACCATCGTCCATCGAACTCACCCCAAAAACGCGCGGGCCAGGAGCCGGCGCGATCGGACGTTCCGCCTATCTAGGCGTCCGAGGCGCGGCCCGAAAGACCATCCCTTCCGTAGAGGGATAATCGCCTCCCCTAGCCTCAGGGTTTGTCAGGAATGTTTCAGGGGGTAGCGCTACCTGGGCGCCGCTCGTCCTTGGGTCGTTTCGTAAAGGCCTGTCGGCGACGCCGGGAGACGGAGTGCCGAGGGCCGTTCAGGTGGCTAGCGGTCCTAACTCGCGCCCGCGAAAAGTATCAGGTTTCCATCCGGGTCGCGGACGATGAAGGTGCGTGCGCCCCAGGGCTCGCTGCGCAGGGTCTGGTGGAAGGTCACTCCGGCGGCTTGAAGCTCTAGGAATAAAGGCTTGGCGTCGTCGAGTGTCAGGGTCGCGGACAGGGCGTCAGGCTCGTGAGCGCGAAAATGTTCGGAAAATACGGGCCCGTCGACGCGACGCAGGTTTAGTTTCGCGCCGTCGCGCGCGACCTGAGCATAGAAGGCGGGCTCACCGGAGGTGAACACACGGCGGAAGCCGAGCTTCTCCTCATAAAACGCAAGAGAGACCGCCATGTCAGACACGAAGAGCTGCGGTTCGGCGGCGATAATGGCCGAGGAGGACGACGGGTTTGCAACTGGCATGGATGAAAGGCCCTTGGTTAGCGCCAACCAGGTCTCGAATCCCGCCTTCCTCGCGACGAGTTCCTGAGCGTCGCTAAGCTTGAAGGGCGAGGCCAGGATCTCCTGGTCCGTGAGGCCGCTATAACGCGGCAGCAGCGACCTGATCTGGTTCGCGACGGGCAAATACCGTTCGCGATGCCAACGGAGATGGAGCTTGGCCTGCTTGCGCAGATTTTCGAGATTCAGCATGGGCGCGTTACGATTGAGGTGTCGTAGGCGGGCTTAGCCCTTCCGGTGTCAGAACCGATGCGCCCTACAGCAACCCGGGAACCTTACGGATGCGGCTTTCGCAGGTCAACGTCCGCAATGGGGCGTAGGTCTCCAGGATCCCGATCACAACCGGACCTTCGGACCGCCCTAAGACGCCTTCAGCGTTCCGCTCCGGTCCGCCGTCAGCACCTGGATGATGGCGCGCGCCAGGGCGGCGGGGGAGAGGGGCTTGGCGATCGCGCCGTCCATGCCGGCGGCCACGTAGCCGGCCTGCTGGTGGGCCATGGCGTTGGCGGTCATGGCCAGGATCGGCGCGGTTCCGATCGGGGCGGGCAGGGCGCGGATGCGCTGGGTGGCCTCGACGCCGTCCATGCCCGGCATCTGGATGTCCATCAGGATCAGGTCGAAGCCCTCGCGCGCCATGGCCACGCCCTGGACGCCGTCCTCGGCCAGGCTGACCTGGGCGCCCAGCGCCTCCAGCATGCGGCCGGCGATCAAGCGGTTGGTGGCGTTGTCCTCGACCAGCAGCACGCGCAGGCCGGCGAACAGCGGGGCCTCGTCGTCGTCGTCGTGGGTCTCGACCGGCGCTTCTCCGACCTCGGCCTCGATCTCGATCCAGAAGGTCGAGCCCTGGCCCGGCGCGCTGTCGAAGCCGACGTCGCCGCCCATCAGCTCGGCCAGGCGCCGGCAGATCACCAGGCCCAGGCCCGAGCCGCCAAAGCGCCGGGTCGTCGAGCCGTCGCCCTGCTTGAAGCGTTCGAACAGCTTGGCGGCGGCCTCGGGCGCGATGCCGACGCCGGTGTCCTCGATCTCGTAGCGCAGACGAACGTGGTCGCCCTCGCGTCGGCCCGTCAGCCGCGCCACGACGCCGCCCTCCAGGGTGAACTTCACCGCGTTGCCCAGCAGGTTGAACAGGGCCTGGCGCAGGCGCAGCGGGTCGGTGTTGACCCAGCCGAGGTCTCCAGCCGTCTCCACCCGCAGGTAGAGCCCCTTGGCCTCGGCCTGCGGGCGCAGCATCTCGGCGACGCCGCGCAAGAGCTCGGCCGGCTCGGTCGGCTCGTCGGCCAGCTCCAGCTTGCCGGCCTCGATCCGCGAGACATCGATGATGTCGTTCAGCAGCTGGGACAGCATCTCGCCGCAGTCCAGCGCCTCGTTCAGCAGGCGGCGGCCGTCGGCCGACAGCCGCTCCTTCTTCAGCAGGTGCAGCACGCCCAGCACGCCGTTCATCGGGGTGCGTATCTCGTGGCTCATATTGGCCAGGAACTGGCTCTTGGCGTCGGCGGCGGCCAGGGCCGCGTCGCGGGCCTCGACCAGTTCGGTGACGTCCTGGCTGATGCCGATCACGTCCCAGGTCTCGGGACTGGCGCCGCGCACGCCGCGCCAGGACGAGTGGATGTGAGCCCAGCGGCCGGTCGGCGGGTCCAGGTAGCGGTAGTCGATCTCGACATGCTCGCCGCCGCGCAGGGTGCGCGACAGGGCCTCCCAGGCGCGATCGCGGTCGTCGGGGTGGATCGACTCCGTCATCTCCGAGACCGACATGGTCCGCACGCCGCCCTCCGGATGGCTGGGGGTCGGGATGTCCTGCTCGAAGACGTAGATCCCCTTGCGGGCGTTGAAGCGCCAGACATAGACGCCGGTCGCGGTGCGCAAGAGCTCGTTGGAGCGCTCGGCCTGCTGGCGGGCGATGTTGCGGGCGCGTTCCTCGGTGCGATCCTGGAAAACGATCAAGAGGTCGCCGCCTTCCAGCACCTTGGACTGCGAGCGCACCCACAGCCAGCCGCCGCCCTTGCGGGCCAGGCGATGCTCGGCGGTGGCCTGGCCGCGCGCCTCCAGGATGCGGCCGATGTCCTGGATGATCGGCGTGTCGTGCAGATGGAAGAAGTCGTGCATGTGCCGGCCCAGCGAGTCCTCGGGGCTCCAGCCGGTGGCCTGGGTCCAGGCGGGATTGACGCGGGCGATGGTGCGGTCGTGCAGCACGACGAACATGTCGAGGCTGTTCTGGAAGAACCAGTCAGCGGCCGCCGCTTCGATCCTTGAGGCAGCCCCCGCGTCCAAGTGCTTGCCCATCCTGATTCCCTCGTCTTCAATTAGGATGCGCCCATCCGGGTAAAGTTTGGGTTGCGACGGAACGTCGCGCTCGCTTTTTCGGGCGACGCCAAGAAGACAACGCACAAGGGGAGTGAAATCTTGAGTACGCCTGAAGCCGTGGGAATGTCGTCCGAGCGCTTGAAGCGCATCGATGGCTTCATTCAGTCCAAATATATCGACAGTGGAAAATTGCCCTGCGCCCTGACCCAAGTCTGGCGGCGCGGCCAGCTAGCCTACACATCGGTGCTGGGACAGGCGGATGTCGAGCGCGGAAAGCCGCTGAAGGCCGACAGTCTGTTCCGCATCTATTCGATGACCAAGCCGATCACCAGCGTCGCCTTCATGATGCTGGTCGAGGATGGCCTGGTGGCGCTGGACGATCCGGTGCATCGCTTCATCCCGGCCTGGCGGACCCTGGGCGTCTTCAACGGCGGCGTGCAGGGCGCCTTTCTGACCAAGCCGACCGTCGAGCCGATGCGGATGATCGACCTGCTGCGGCACACGGCGGGCCTGACCTACGGCTTCCAGCAGCGCACCAATGTCGACGCGGCCTATCGCAAGCTGAAGCTGGACGGGGTGGACAGCGAGGGCGGCCTCCAGGCCTTCGTCGACGCCCTGGGGACCGTGCCGCTGGAGTTCTCGCCCGGCGAGTCCTGGAACTATTCGGTCGCCACCGATGTGCTGGGCTATCTGGTCGAGACGATCTCGGGCCAGCCGTTCGACGTCTTCCTGAAGACCCGCATCTTCGATCCGCTGAAGATGGTCGACACCGGCTTCTTCGTGCCCGAAGGCCAGCGGTCGCGCTTCACCGCCTGCTACGCCCTGACGCCGTCGGGCAAGGTGGTGCTGCAGGACGACCCGGAAAAGAGCCGCTTCCTCAGCGATCCGTCGTTGAAGTCGGGCGGCGGCGGCCTGGTCTCGACGGCCGACGACTACATGCGTTTCTGCCGCATGCTGCTGAACGGCGGCGAGCTGGACGGCGCGCGGCTGCTCAGCCCCAAGACCATCAAGCTGATGACCATGAACCACCTGCCCGGAGGCCAGGAGCTGACCCAGCTCTCCAAGTCGCTGTTCAGCGAGGCCGTGTTCGAAGGGCTGGGCTTTGGCCTCGGCTTCGCCATGACGGTGGATCAGGCGCGGACCAAGAACCTGGGCTCGCTGGGCGAGTACTTCTGGGGCGGCATGGCCTCGACCGCCTTCTGGATCGACCCGGTCGAGGATCTGGCGGTGGTGTTCATGACCCAGCTGATGCCGTCCAGTTCTTACCCGATCCGGCGTGAGCTGCGGACGCTGGTGTATTCCAGCCTGACCGAGGCGGCGGCCTAAATCCTCCCCCTAGCGGGGGAGGTGGCGCGAAGCGCCGGAGGGGGAAGTCCTGCTGACCCTGCCTCTTCCCCCTCCGTCGTCTCTTCGAGCCGACACCTCCCCCGCTAGGGGGAGGATTGCTCCCTAAAAATCCGGCGCGGGAGGGGGGGCTCCCGCGCCGAGGGGCACACCGAAGTCGGTCGCGCCGGGGGGAGGCGCGCCGCGCTCGCCAAGCACGGACTTCGAAACGTCGGGACGCGTGCAAGGCGCGTCCAAAGCCCGTGTCTCACCGCGAACGCACCGGACAGTCGCGATCCTTCCTGCGGAAATAAGGACACTATTCCGCCCGCCGCCGGCGCTCTGACGGCCCGCGCGATCACGACTGAAACTATTGTTCGAATTTGCAGTATGGAGATGCTGTCCGTCAACGGCGGGCGCCTCCGAATTGGGCGCCGTTACGGCGCTCTGGACATCTTCGCTGGGGCGTGCAGGGTTTCTCAAACGGTTGTTCAAGCCGAAATCAACTTAAGAGCAAGGGTGGAAGCCGCATGGCCGCGATCAACGCCGTCACTGATTTCTCCGTGGAAGGCGACATCGGCGTCGTCACGCTGAACTCGCCGCCGGTCAATGCCCTGTCGGCCGTGGTTCGCGAGGGGCTGAAAGGCGCCTTCGAGGCCGCCATCGCCGATCCGGCGGTCAAGGCGATCGTGCTGATCTGCGACGGCAAGACCTTCATCGCCGGCGCCGACATCACCGAGTTCGGCAAGGCCATGACCGGCCCGTCGCTGCAGGACGTTCAGAACACCATCGAGAATTCGCCCAAGCCGGTGGTCGCCGCGATCCACGGCACGGCGCTCGGCGGCGGCTTGGAAGTCGCCCTGGTCGCGCACTACCGCGTCGCCGTCCCCTCGGCCAAGGCGGGCTTGCCGGAAGTGAACATCGGCCTGCTGCCCGGGGCCGGCGGCACCCAGCGCCTGCCGCGCATCGTCGGCGTCGAGAAGGCGCTGGAGATGGTGACCAGCGGCCAGCACGTCCCGGCCAAGGCCGCCCACGCCATGGGCCTGTTCGACGAGCTGGTCGAGGAAGGCAACCTCCGCGACGGCGCGATCGCCTTCGCCCGCAAGGTCGTGGCCGAGAACCGTCCGCTGAAGAAGGTCCGCGAGCTGAACGACAAGGTCGAGGCCGCGCGCGGCAAGCCCGAGATCTTCGCGAGCTTCCGCAAGGCCAACGCCAAGAAGTTCCGCGGCTTCATGGCCCCCGAGAACAACATCAAGTGCGTCGAGGCGGCGGTGAACCTGCCCTTCGACGAGGGGCTCAAGGAAGAGCGCCGCCTGTTCATGGAGCTGATGACCGGCACGCAGTCGGCCGCCCAGCGCTATGTGTTCTTCGCCGAGCGCCAGGCCGCCAAGATCCCGGACGTGCCGGACGACACCCCGACGATCCCGGTCAAGAAGGTCGGGGTGATCGGCGCCGGCACCATGGGCGGCGGCATCGCCATGAACTTCCTGAACGCCGGCATCCCGGTGACGATCATCGAGGCCAAGCAGGAGAACCTCGAGCGCGGCGTCGGGATCATCCGCAAGAACTACGAGAACACCGCCAAGAAGGGTCGCCTGACCCAGGACGACGTCGAAAAGCGCATGGGCTTGCTCACGCCCTCCATGGAGATGGAGGCCCTGGCCGACTGCGACATGATCATCGAGGCCGTGTTCGAGCTGATGGAGATCAAGAAGGAGGTCTTCGCCAAGCTGGACAAGATCGCCAAGCCCGGCGCGATCCTGGCCACCAACACCTCGTATCTCGACGTCAACGAGATCGCGGCCGTGACCAGCCGTCCGGAGAGCGTGATCGGCACGCACTTCTTCTCGCCGGCCAATGTCATGCGCCTGTTGGAACTGGTGCGGGGCGACAAGACCTCCAAGGAAGTCATCGCCACCTGCATGAAGCTGTCCAAGGCCATCGGCAAGGTCCCGGTCCTGGTGGGCGTCTGCTACGGCTTTGTCGGCAACCGCATGCTCGCCCAGCGCCAGCGCGAGGCCCAGAAGCTGATCCTGGAAGGCGCCATGCCCTGGGACGTCGATCGGGTGCTCTATGACTTCGGCCTGCCGATGGGGCCGTTCGCGATGAGTGATCTCGCCGGCCTCGACATCGGCTGGGACCCGGCCAAGACCAGCTCCTCGACCGTGCGCGAGGTGCTGTGCGAGATGGACCGCCGCGGCCAGAAGAACGGCAAGGGCTTCTACGACTACGACGAGAACCGCAACGCCAGCCCCTCGCCGGTGGTCGAGCAGGTGATCCGCGACTTCGCCGAGAAGCGCCAGATCCAGCGCCGGACGATCACCGACCAGGAGATCCTGGAGCGCTGCCTCTATCCGATGGTCAACGAGGGCGCGAAGATCCTCGAGGAAGGCAAGGCCATCCGCGCCTCGGACATCGATATCGTCTGGATCAACGGCTACGGCTGGCCGGTCTATCGCGGCGGCCCGATGTTCTGGGGCGAGCTGGTGGGCCTCGACAAGATCCTGGCCAAGATGAAGGAATTCCACGCCGAGCTGGGCGACGACTTCAAGCCGTCGGCCCTGCTGGAGCGGCTGGTCGCCGAGGGCAAGGGGTTCAAGGACGCGTAACTCGTCTCCCCTCCCCCTGATGGGGAGGGGTAGGGGTGGGGTGATGCGGCGGTTGAAGCCGCGCCCCCACATCCGACGGTGTCACCCCCATCCCCAACCCTTCCCCCATCCAAGAGGGAAGGGGGTTTTGTAGAGGCGTTTCCCATGTCCACCCTCGCCGCCATGATCGCCGCCGACTACGGGACCATCGGCGAGATCCTGCGGATCCGCGCCCAGGAGAATCCCGACCGCCTGGCGGTGGTGATGGAGACCGGCGAGGCCGTCACCTACGCCCAGTTCGACGCCCTGGCCGACCGGGTCGCCGCCGCCCTGCAGCGCGATGGCGTCCAGCCCGGCGAGGCCGTCGCCGTCTGCGCCCTGTCGTCGATCCCCTATGCCGCCCTGTTCCTCGGCGCGCTGCGGGCCGGCGTGGCGGTCGCGCCGATCGCGCCGTCCTCAACGCCCGAGGCCATCGCCGGCATGGTCGCCGACTGCGGGGCCAAGCTGTTCTTCCTCGACGCGGGCGTGGCCCAGGCCCAGAAGCCCGCGCCCGTCCCAGTCCGCCAGATCGCCCTGGACGGATCTTCCGCCGGCGAGGCCTTCGACGCCTGGCTGGCGCCGGAGGGCGCGGCGCCCGAGCCTGTCGTGATCGAGCCCAAGCACCCGTTCAACATCATCTATTCCAGCGGCACGACCGGCACGCCCAAGGGCATCGTCCAGTCGCACGGCATGCGCTGGAAGCACATCTTCGTCGGCGACACGATCGGCTACGCTCACGCGCCGGTCAGCCTGCTGTCGACGCCGCTCTATTCGAACACGACGCTGGTCTGCTTCTTCCCGACCCTGGCCGGCGGCGGGACCGTCGTGCTGATGAAAAAGTTCGACGTCGTCCGCTATCTGGAGCTGGCCCAACAGCACCGCGTCACCCACACCATGCTGGTGCCGGTGCAATACCGCCGGCTGATGGAGCACCCGGACTTCGACCGTTACGATCTCTCGTCCACGCGGATGAAGTTCTGCACCAGCGCGCCGTTCTCGGCCGAGCTGAAGGCGCAAGTGCTGCAACGCTGGCGCGGCGGCCTGGTCGAGTACTTCGGCATGACCGAGGGCGGCGGGACCTGCATCCTGATGGCCCACGAGCATCCGGACAAGCTGCACACGGTCGGCCGTCCCGCGCCCGGCCACGACATCCGCCTGATCGACGAGGATGGCGTCCAGGTCGGCCCCGGCGTGGTCGGCGAGATCGTCGGCCGCTCGGCCTCGATGATGAACGGCTATCATGGCCGCGCCGACAAGACGGCCGAGGCGACCTGGATCTCGCCCGAGGGCTGGACCTTCATCCGCACCGGCGACGTCGGCCGGTTCGACGAGGACGGCTTCCTGACGCTGATGGATCGCAAGAAGGACATGATCATCAGCGGCGGCTTCAACATCTATCCGTCCGACCTGGAGGCGGTGCTGGCCACCCATCCGGCGGTGGTCGAGGCCGCCGTGGTCGGCGTGCCCTCCGACGCCTGGGGCGAGACGCCCGTGGCCTTCGTCGCGGTGCGTGGAGACGTCGAGCCGGAGGCCATCCGGACCTTCGTCAACGACAAGGTCGGCAAGACCCAAAGGCTGGCGGAGGTTCGTTTCGTCGACGCCCTGCCGCGTAGCCATATCGGCAAGGTCCTGAAGCGCGAACTGCGCGAAACCTGGCAGAAATCGCCTAGCTGATAGACAAATTTGCCGCGACGGCGCGCCGCATTAGGGGCGGCGGAATCGCTGGATACCTTTGCTTAACCATAAGGCGCGGCCCCATGGGTCGCCTGGTTCTTAGCGGATCCAAGTTCACGCCATGCTGCCCAAGCCCTTCGCCGCCTCGACCCTGTCCTCGCCCGTTCTGGACCACGCTTCGGTGGGTCTTGAGCCGGTGGATTTCGACGCGGTCGCCAAGGCCTTGGGCGCGCGCGGCTACGCCTCCGATCTTGAACAGCGCCTGGCCAGCCGTTTCGCGCGTCCCGTCCGCGCCCGCGCCTTCACCGACCGGACGACGACCGTCGCGGCGGCGCTGAAGGCCCTGGGCGTGCGGCCCGGCGGCGTCTGCGTGGTTTCGGCGCTGGCCGATCTGGAGACCCTGGCCGGCGTGGCCGCGGCCGGCCTGACGGCCTGGCTGGTCGACGTCGATCCGTTCAGCGCCATGTTCGACACCCGCCACCTGCGCGAGCGCCTGCCCCACGCGCCGGGCCCGCTGGAAGCCATCGTCCCCGCCGCCGCCCACGGCCGCGCGCCCGACATGCGCGCCTGGGCCGCCTTCCGCGACGAGACCGGCCTGCCGGTGCTGGTCGACGCCTTCGGCGCCTTCGACGTGATGATCGAGGCCCCCGTGCCGGTGCTGATCGGCCTGCCCAGCGGCGAGGGCGTGTTCGTCGCCTGCGAGGACGCCACGCCGGTCAACGCCATCGAGGCCCGCCCCTTCGTCGGCGACGACGGCGTGGCCGCCTGGGCCCGCCTGCGCCACCGCCTGTGCGCCACGGCCCAGCAGCTGCGGGTGCTGCTGCTGGACAGCGGCGTCAGTTTCCAGCCGGGCTGGGGCATGAGCTGGATTTCCCCGACCTGCGCCCTGACTCTGCCTGGCGACGACGCCGGGACCGTGGCCTGGAAGCTGCGCCAGGCGGGCGTGCCGGCCAGCTGCGCGGTCCGCGACCTGACCGTGAAGGCCGACGACACCCCGACCGCCGACCACATCGCGGCGTCCACCGTGATGATTGAGCTCGATCCAGGGCTGGATATCGAAGGCCTGGACCGGCTGTGCGACGCGCTGCGGGAAGCGCTGGCTTAGAAGGCCTCCTCTCCCTTGGGAGAGGGGTAGGGGAGAGGGGCTAAACCGTCAGCCCGTCGTAATCCCTCACCTCCCACCGCTACGCGGCGGGTCCCTCCTCTCCCAGAGGGAGAGGGGTCTTGAAAGTGGGAGAGGGTTCTTAGTGCGCCGCCGCGTAGGCCTCGACCTTCGCCACCCGCTCGGCCTTCTCGGCGTCCGACAGGAACGAGCCTTCGAAGCTGTTCTTGGCCAGGGTGACGATCTCGTCGCGCGTCAGGCCCACGGCGTCGGCGGTGGCGAGGTAGTTCTCCAAGAGATAACCGCCAAAATAGGCCGGGTCGTCGGAATTGACCGTGGCCTTCAGGCCCAGGCTGAGCATCTTCTTCAGCGGATGGACGTCGAGGCTGGGCACGCCGCACAGCTTCAGGTTCGACAGCGGGCAGACGGTCAGGGTCACGCCGTCCTTGACCAGGCGCGCGGTCAGGGCCTCGTCCTCGAGGGCGCGGTTGCCGTGGTCGATGCGGTCGACCTTCACGAGGTCAATGGCTTCCCAGACATATTCCGGCGGGCCTTCCTCGCCGGCGTGGGCCACGACCTTGAGGCCGAGGTCTCGGGCCGCCTGCATGACGCGGGCGAACTTGGCCGGCGGATGGCCGACCTCTGAGCTGTCCAGGCCGACGCCGGCCAGGGAGGCTAGCCACGGCTTGGCCTGCTCCAGCGTCTCGAAGGCGGACTCTTCGGAGAGATGCCGCAGGAAGCACAGGATCAGCTTGGAGGTGACGCCCAGCGTCTTCTCGGCCTCGGCCATGCCGGCCAGCAGGCCCTTGATCACCGTGTCGAACGCGACGCCGCGGTCGGTGTGGGTCTGGGGATCGAAGAAGATCTCGGCGTGCGTGCCGCCATCGGCCGCCAGGCGCTGGAAGTAGGCCAGGGCCAGGTCCTTGAAGTCGGCCTCCGTGATCAGCACGCCCGCGCCCTGGTAATAGATGTCCAGGAAGTCCTGCAGGTTCGAGAACTGATAGGCCGCCCGGATCTCGTCGACCGACTTGTAGGGCAGAGTGATCCCGTTGCGTTGCGCCAGGGCGAACATCAGTTCGGGTTCGAGGCTGCCCTCGATGTGCATGTGCAGCTCGGCCTTGGGCAGGCCGCGAACGAAGGTGGCGAAAGCTGTGTCGGTCATGGGGGAGTTATGGGCTTCCTAGCCAAGCCCTTTCAACCGTCTCCTTCTCCCCTTGCGGGAGAAGGTGTCAGCGGAGCTGACGGATGAGGGGTTTCTGGGCGACCTCAGCGCAACCCCTCACCCGGCCCTGGCGGGCCACCCTCTCCCGAAAGGGAGAGGGAAGAGACTCACGACATCGGCGGCGCGGGCGGCGGCGGGCCTTCGGGCAGGGGGATGAACTCGTCGTGGTCGAGGTCGGGCAGCTTCATGCGGCCGGCCTTCCAGTCGGCCTTGGCCTGCTCGATGCGGTCCTTGGACGAGGAGACGAAGTTCCATTCGATGAAGCGCGGGCCAATCGGCTCACCGCCCATCAGCATGACGGTCGAGCGCTCGAGGGCCTTGAAGACCACGGTGTCGCCCGGCGCGAAGACGGCCATCTGGGCGGTGGTCAGCTCGCGACCGTCGACCTCGACCCGGCCCTCGGCGACATAGGCGGCGCGCTCGGAATATTCGGCGGGCAGGGCGGCGGTGGTCCCCGGCTCCAGCTCCCAGTGGACGTAGAACAGCGGCGAATAGACCGGCACGTTCGACTTCGCGCCAAAGGCCTCGCCGGCGATCAGCCGCGCCTTCAGTCCGCCCTCCTCATAGTAGGGCAGGTCGCCCGAACCTTCGTGGTGGGTGAAGCTGGGGTCGATCTCCTCGAACTCCTTAGGCAGGGCGATCCAGGCCTGCATGCCGTCCATATGGCCGCCGTGTTCGCGCAGGCCCTCGAAGCGTTCGGAGTGGGTGATGCCGCTGCCGGCGGTCATCCAGTTGACCTCGCCCGGCTTGATCACCGCCAGTGAGCCGACGCTGTCGCGGTGGGTGATCTCGCCCTGGAACAGGTAGCTGAGGGTCGACAGGCCGATATGCGGGTGCGGGCGCACGTCGGCGTCCTTGGCGAAGCCGGGCTGAAAGGTCGCCGGGCCCATGTGGTCGAGGAAGGTGAACGGCCCGACCATCCGGTGGGCGTGGAACGGCAGCACCCGCCCGACCTCGAAATTGCCGAGGTTTTTGCGGCGGGCTTCGATGACGAGATCGATCATGGGAACTCCAGCGGTGTATCGGCCGGAGCTTAGCGGGCGGGGGCGGGGCCCGTCTTGTCCAAAAGGGTGGCCGAAACCCGCCTTTCCGAGCCTTGCCTACAGCGCGTCCGGCGTCTTCTTCAGCGGCCACAGCGCCAGGAGGCTGATCGCGCCGGCCGCGGCCAGATACAGGCCGACCAGCTTCAGGCCGCCGTGGGTCGCCAGGGCCTGGGCGATGGCCGGGGTCATGCCGCCGCCGATCACGCCGCCGACATTGAAGGCGATCGACGCGCCGGTGTAGCGCACCCGGGCCGGAAACAGGCTGGGCAGCCAGGCGCCCAGGGGGCCGTAGACCAGGCCCATGACCACCAGGGCCAGCGACAGAAAGACGCCGATCAGCCCCAGCGAGCCCGAGCCCATCATCGGGGCCAAGGCCGCGCCGGCGACGATGGTCAGCAGCGAGCCGGCCATCAGCACGCGGCGGGGGCTCGACTTGTCCGCCCAGTAGCCAGCCCAGACGATGCCGCCGGCCATGAACAGGATAGCGACCAGCAGCACGCCCAGGAACAGCTGGCGGCCATAGCCCAGGGTCGTGACCCCATAGCCCAGCGAGAAGGCGGTGGTCAGGTAGAAGAGGGCGAAGCAGGCGACCACGGCGAAGGTGCCGCCGATCGTCTCGCGCGCGTGGGTCCTCATCAGCTCGGCGACCGGCACGTGCGGCGGCGGGGCTTCGTGCGCGGCGGCCTGGAAGGCGGGGGTCTCGGTCAGCTTCAGGCGGATCCACAGGCCGACCCCGACTAGCAGGATGCTGCCCAGGAACGGCACGCGCCAGCCCCAGGCCTGGAACTGCTCGGGCGTCAGCAGGGCGCCCAGGATCAGGAAGAGGCCGTTGGCGGCGATGAAGCCGACCGGCGCGCCCAGCTGCGGGAACATGCCAAAGCGCGCGCGGAAGCCGGGCGGGGCGTTCTCGACCGCCAGCAGCGCCGCGCCGCCCCATTCGCCACCCAGGCCGAAGCCCTGGCCAAAACGCAGCAGGCACAGCAGGAACGGCGCGACCCAGCCGATGTGGTGGTAGGTCGGCAGGAAGGCGACCAGCAGGGTCGAGCCGCCCATGATCAGCAGCGACGCCACCAGCGTCGACTTTCGCCCGATGCGATCGCCGAAATGGCCGAACACGATCGAGCCCAGGGGGCGGGCGATGAAGGCCACGCTCAGGCTGGCGTAGGAGGCCAAAAGCTGCATGGCCGGCGAGCTGGCCGGGAAGAACAGCGGCCCAAACACCAGCGAGGCGGCCGTGGCGTAGATATAGAAGTCGTAGAACTCGACCGCCGTGCCGATCAGGCTGGCGGCCAGCACGCGTCGCGTCGACGCACTCCCGGTGCTCGATCCGGCCATGGCGGCCTCTCCTTCGGTAGTCTTGTTTGCGCCAACCCTATTCCGTCATTCCCGCCCTTGTGGCGGGAACCCCTCTATCCGCCGCAGGTGCGGGAGGGGCGGATCGCTAGCGATCCGCTGGCGTCTCACGTGTCAGCTGAACCAGGGGTTCCCGCCACAAGGGCGGGAATGACGGAGGAAGGGGAAACGGGTTCCCCTCGCCCCTAGCCCAGCGGGCTCACATAAGGGCTGATCAGGCCCAGAGGCACGGCGGTCGAGTTCTTGACGCCGCGGATCACGATGCGGCTCTCGATGTTCGACACCAGGCCCAGCGACAGCAGCTTGTCGCGCAGGAATTCGTCGAAGGCGCGCATGTCGCGGGTGACGATGCGCATCTCGTAGTCGGCCGCGCCGGTCACGGTGGCGCACTGGACGACCTCGGCCCACTTGGCGACCGCCTGTTCGAACGTGTCCAGATTTTCCTTGGTCGGAAGGGACAGCTTGACGGTGCAATAGACCTCGAAGCCCAGGCCCAGCTTTTCGCGGTCCAGAATGGTCACGCGGCGCTGGATGACGCCGGCGTCTTCCAGCCGCTTGATCCGGCGCCAGCACGGGCTGGACGACAGGCCGACTCGTTCGGCGATCTCGGCGACGGACAGTCCGGCGTCGTGTTGGATGAGATCGAGGATCTTGGCATCCACGGCGTCGAGTTGTTCGGACAAGAAATTCCTCCCCCCAGCGGGCGTTGACGCTCACTTCGTGCGCAAAACGGCCACGAGTCGGGCACGCCTTGGGCAAACAATTTCCGCGCTTCTATAAGATATTGCGTTACGGGCGGGAAGACCCGGGAGGAAAATTTTTGCCATGCGGCACTCGGAAGTCACGCTCGACGACAAATATGTGCTCGAAGATGGTCGAGCTTTCATCACTGGCGTGCAGGCGCTGTTGCGCGTTTTGCTCGATCGCAAGCGCCTCGACCGCAAGGCGGGGTTGAATACGGCGGGCTTTTTGTCCGGCTATAGAGGCTCCCCCCTCGGCGGTCTCGACCAGCAGGCCGCGCGCATCAACAAGCTGCTGACCGCCCACGACGTCGTCTTCAAGGAAGGCGTCAACGAGGACCTGGCCGCCACCGCCGTGTGGGGCAGCCAGCAGGCGAATCTGTTCCCCGGCGCCCTCTACGACGGCGTGTTCGGCATGTGGTACGGCAAGGCGCCCGGCGTCGACCGCACCGGCGACGTCTTCAAGCACGCCAATTTCGCCGGCGTCTTCCCGACCGGCGGCGTGCTGGCGGTGGCCGGCGACGACCACAACTGCAAGAGCTCGACCCTGCCGTCGCAGTCCGAGTTCGCCTTCCAGGACTTCGAGATGCCGGTGCTGGCCCCGGCCGACGTGCAGGAGGTTCTCGACTACGGGATCCTGGGCCTGTCGCTGTCGCGGTTCTCGGGCCTGTGGGCGGGCATGATCGCCCTGGCCGACACCATGGACAGCGGCGTCACGATCGACGTCTCGCTGGACCGCCACAAGCTGGTCACGCCCGACTTCCCGTTCCCGCCCGGCGGTCTTGGCATTCGGCTGAAGGACCAGCCGATGGAGAAGGAGCGGCGGATGCGGCTCCACAAGATCCCCGCCGCCCTGGCCTTCGCCCGCGCCAACGGTATCGACCGCGTGGTGCTGGGCGCCTCGCACGTGCGGGTCGGCAAGGCGCGTCTTGGCATCGTCTGCCAGGGCCAAGCCTACAAGGATGTGCTGGAGGCCTTCACGGCCATGGGCATGAGCCTGCAGGAGGCCGCCGACCTGGGCGTCTCGATCTATAAGGTCGGCATGCCCTGGCCGCTGGAGCCGCTGGGCCTGCGCGCCTTCGCCGCCGGCCTCGAGACCCTGATGGTCATCGAGCACAAGCGCGCGCTGATCGAGCCCCAGGCTCGGGCGGCCCTCTATGACCTGCCCGCCCAGGCGCGCCCGCGCGTGATCGGCAAGACCGACGAGAAGGGCGGGCCGCTGCTGTCCGAGCTCGGCTCGCTGTCGGTGGCGGAAATCGCGCTCGCCATCTACGACCGCCTGCCCGAGGGGCCGCACATGGAGTGGGCCCAGGCCTATCTGAACCGCGTCAGCGCCGCCGGCGTCGCCGCCGTCAGCCTGGCCGCCGACCAGGCCCGCAAGCCGTTCTTCTGCTCGGGCTGCCCGCACAACACCTCGACCAAGCTGCCCGAGGGCAGCCGCGCTCTCGCCGGCATCGGCTGCCACTACATGGCGAGCTTCAACGACCCGTCGACGGACCTCAACACCCACATGGGCGGCGAGGGCCTGACCTGGGTCGGCGCCTCGCCGTTCACCAGCGAAAAGCACGTCTTCCAGAACCTGGGCGATGGCACCTACAACCACTCGGGCTCGCTGGCGATCCGGGGCGCGGTCGCGGCCGGGACCAACATCACCTACAAGCTGCTCTACAACGACGCCGTGGCCATGACCGGCGGCCAGCGGGCCGAGAGCGGCTTCACCCCCGCCCAGATCACCCGCCAGCTGGCGGCCGAGGGCGTGAAGAAGACCGTCATCGTCGTCGACGACCTCAAGCGCTACGAGGGCGTTACGGGCCTGGCGCCGGGCGTCGAGATCTTCCCGCGCTCGGAGCTGATCCGCGTGCAGGAGATGCTGCGCGAGACGCCCGGGACCACGGTGCTGCTGTACGACCAGACCTGCGCCACCGAAAAGCGCCGCCGCCGCAAGCGCGGCTCCATGCCCAAGGCCACCCAGCGCGTCTTCATCAATCCGCTGGTCTGCGAAGGCTGCGGCGACTGCTCGGTGAAGTCCAACTGCGTCTCGGTCGAGCCCCTGGCCACCGAGTTCGGCCGCAAGCGCAAGATCAACCAGTCCTCGTGCAATCAGGACTATTCCTGCGTCCAGGGCTTCTGCCCGTCGTTCATCACCCTGGAAGGGGCCGAGAGCGCGCAAGGCAAGAAGACCCCGGCGGCCCTGACCGCCGAGTCGACGCCGCTGCCCGAGTTCGAGCCGCTGACCGGCGTGCGCAAGATCCTGTTCACGGGCGTCGGCGGCACGGGCGTGACGACCGTCGCCTCGATCCTGGCCATGGCCGCCCACATCGACGGCCGCGCCGGCAGCGTGGTCGACATGACGGGCCTGGCCCAAAAGGGCGGCTCGGTGTTCAGCCACGTCAAGATCGGCGAGACCGAGGAGACGGTGGTCGGCGGTCGCGTGCCCGCGGCCAGCGCCGATGTGCTGATCGCCTGCGACCTGCTGGTCGCCGCCTCGCCCGAAGGCCTGTCGCTGTACGCCAAGGACCGCACGCGCGCGTTCGGCAACAGCGACTTCGCCCCGACGGCCGACTTCGTCACCAGTCGCGACATCCGCTTCGACAGCGGGGCCATGGCCCGGCGGGTCAAGACCGCGAGCAAGACCTTCGACGCCTGCCCGGCCCAGCACCTGGCCGAGAGCCAGTTCGGCGACGCCATCTACGCCAACATGATCATGGTGGGCTTCGCCTGGCAGCGCGGGGTGATCCCGGTCTCCAGCCGCGCCCTATACCGCGCGATCAAGCTGAACGGGGTGGACGCCGAAGCCAACCTGCAGGCCTTCGAACTGGGCCGCCGGGTGGCGCATGACCCGACCTCGATCGCGGTCAAGGAAGACAAGGTCGCCACGCCCGAGACCATGCCGCTAGACGACCTGATCGCCCACCGGATCCGCGAGCTGACGGCTTACCAGAACGCGGCCTACGCCCAGCGCTACGCGGACAAGATCGCCAAGGTCCGTAGCGCCGAAGCCGCCGTTTCCGGCGCGGACTCGGCGCTGCCGCTGACCCGCGCGGCGGCGACCAACCTCTACAAGCTGATGGCCTACAAGGACGAGTACGAGGTCGCGCGCCTCTACACCGACGGACGCTTCGCGGCCGAGCTGGCCGGGACGTTCAAGGGCGGCAAGGCCAAGGTCTGGCTCTCCCCGCCGCTGCTGGCCCCCAAGGGCGCCGACGGCAAGCCCAAGAAGATCGCCTTCGGCGGCTGGATGCTGGACCTGGCCTTCCCGGTCATGGCCAAGATGAAGGGCCTGCGCGGCGGCGCGCTCGACCTCTTCGGCCACACCGAGGAGCGCCGGATGGAACGCGGCCTGATCGCCAGCTACGAGGTCGCCCTCGACCGCCTGGTCGCGGGCCTCTGCACCGAGAGCCTGCCGCTGGCCCTGAAGATCGCCGAAATTCCGCAGCAGATCCGAGGCTTCGGCCACGTCAAGGACGCCTCGGTCAAGACCGCCAAGGCGGCGGAAGAAACGCTGTGGGCGCAGTGGGGGGCGAGCTAGGGGCGGCCGAAAGAATCCCTCTCCCAGAGGGAGAGGGCGGGGCCCGCCGCGAAGCGGTGGGAGGGTGAGGGGTTTCGAGGATTGACGGCGCGCCGGCGCTCCGTTGAACGCCGTAACCCCTCACCCCGACCCTCTCCCTATGGGAGAGGGAGCAAACCCACATTCACCGCACGAACGGCACCTTGGTCGTCATGTAGGTCGCCGCGCGCCAGACCCATTCCAGCGGGCCGTAGTGGAAGCGCTTGAACCACAACGTCGCGACGACGCCCTGGACCACCAGGAAGCCCACGCCCAGCCACAGGGCCGTCGCCTGCGGCAGCCATTTCCAGGCGCCCAGGCCAAAGCCGTAGAAGATCGGCACCCAGATCAGCGACTGCAGCACATAGAAGGTCAGGGTCATGCGGCCCATGGGGGCGAGACGCTCAAGCGCCTTGCGCAGCGGACCCGTGTAGAGCTCGACGATCAGCAGCACGTAGACGCCCATCAGCGAGACGTCGAACCAGCCGCCCAGCAGCGTGCCGATCAGCTTGCGGGCCATGGGCGCGGCGTTGGCGTCCGGGGCGAGGGCCTGCAGGGGGGCGGCGCCCAGGTGGCAGGCGATGGCGATCGCCGCCAGGGCGGTCAGGGCGGCGCGGCGCTCGGCCTTGAAGCGGTCCGGAGCCTCGAAGAAGCCTTCGCGGCCCAGGCGCAGCCCCACCAGGAACAGGGCCAGGATCTGGAACAGCCGCCCGGTCTCGATGAAGAACCACCACTTGAAGGTCTGGCCCTGGCCGACGTTCCACAGCAGCATCTGGCCCAGCGGGGCTGTGCGGTAGAAGGCCGGGCCGGTGTCTGCATAGTGATGCGGCGGCTGGTTGGCCCAGGCCTCGCCGCCGATCGCGCCCCACAGCTGGAACAGCAGGCCCGGCTGGGCCAGCAGCACGGCGGCGACGCCCAGAAGCATCTGGTTGCTGGCGCGGTGATAGGGGATCAGGATCAGGCCCAGCGGCGCCAGCACCATCAGGATGTCGCCGCGATAGACCAGGCTGTGGGCCAGGCCGATCAGGGCCAGCACCGCCATCCGCCAGGCGAAGCGGCCCGAGAAATCGACCCCGCGCTTGTCGGCCTTGTCCATCAACAGGAAGAAGCTGAGGCCAAAGCACAGGGTCAGCAGGCTGAACGCCTTGCCCATGAAGAAGGTGGTGAAGATCACGTGGGTCAGGTTCTGCTGCGGCGCGGCCCAATAGATCTCGTACTGCTCGAACATGTGGACCATGTAGACGCCGATCAGGGCGAAGGCGCGCAGGGTGTCGATCAGCAGATTGCGCGCCGGCGCGGCCGTCATGGCGTTGGTCATGGTTTCCCCACCTGTGGTCCCTAAAGGACGTTCCCGGAGCGTCTTGGCGCCCTTGGCGAAGCGCGACCTTGTCCGATCCGACGGCGCTGTCAATCGATTGCCGCGACCGTCGGCTGGCGCGGGGGCGGGTTCGTGCTAGGCTTCGTCCATGAACAGGCCGGTCGATCAAAGCCAGGTGACGGTGCGGCTCAGCGCCGAGGACGCCGCGGACCTGCAGGCGCGCGTGGATCGCGGCGAGTTCGCGTCGCTCGACGAGGGCCTGGCCGCCGAACTGGCCGAGCTCAACTATCGCCGGGCCGCCGAGATCGTCGGCGGCTCGGAGAAGCTCGAGGCGCTGCTGGATGAGCTTGAGGCCGAGACCATCGACCCGGGCGAGTGCGTCGACGGGCGGGCGTTCCTGTCCGAGATGCTGGCGGATCTGAAAGCTCAGGCCAGGGCCGCTGGCGAGTGAGCCCCGGTTATGTCCTGACGAAGCGGGCTCAGCGCGATCTGAACCGCATCGGGGCCTATATCGCCAAGGATAGCCCCAGAGCCGCGGTGCTTTTCATCGAAGGCCTCATCGAGGAGTTCGACCAGATCGCCGCCTTTCCCTTCATGGCCCAGGCCGTCGCGCGAAATCCCAGCTTCCGCCGACTTCCCTACGGCGCCTACGTCATCTTCTATCAAGTGAGCGAACAGGCGGTCGTCATTCGCTCCATCGAGCATTCGGCGACCCTCAAATGACCAAATACGATTTCGACGCCGTCGTGGTGGGGGCCGGGGCCGTGGGCCTGGCCTGCGGCTACGCCCTGGCCCGTCGCGGCCTGATGGTCGTGGTGCTGGAGGCGGAAGGCCACATCGGCCAGGGCGTCTCGTCGCGCAATTCCGAGGTGATCCACGGCGGGCTCTACTATCCGACCGGCTCGCTGAAGGCGCGGCTGTGCGTCCAGGGGCGGCGGCTGCTGTACGCCTTCCTGGATACGCACGGGATCGCCTACAAGCGCTGCGGCAAGCTGGTGGTGGCCACCAGCGACGACGAGATCCCGCGCCTCGACGCCATCTGGGACCAGGCGCTGGCCAACGATGTCGAGGGCATGGAACGCCTGACCGGCGAGGCGGCGCGGGCGCTGGAGCCCGGCCTCAACGCCCATGCGGCGCTGCTGTCGCCGGAGAGCGGCGTCTTCGCCAGCCACGACTACATGCTGGCCCTGCAGGGCGAGATCGAGGCCTCCGGCGGGGCGGTGGTGCTGGGAACGCCGTTCGAGGGCGCCGAGCCCTTTAAGGGCGGCGGCTTCAAGGTGCGGGCGGGCGGCGCCGATCCGACCAGCCTGACCTGCCGGCTGCTGGTCACCGCGCCGGGCCTCTCGTCGCAAGAGGTGGCGAGCCGGATCGAGGGCTTCCCCGCCGATCGCATCCCCAAGGCCCACTATGGCAAGGGCGTCTATTTCCGGCTGACCGGCAAGGCGCCGTTCCAGCGGCTGATCTATCCGCCGCCGATCCACGGGGCGCTGGGCACCCACTACCGCAACGACCTGGGCGGCCAGGCGGTGTTCGGCCCGGACCTCGAATATGTTCCGGCGCCCGACTACTCGGTCGATCCGGCGCGCGCCGAGGCCTTCGCCGCCTATATCCGCAAGTTCTGGCCGGGCCTGCCCGACGGCGCCCTGACCCCCGACTACGCCGGGGTGCGGCCCAAGCTGCACGGGCCGGACGAACCGCAGCCCGACTTCCAGCTGCGCGGCGCCGAGGATCACGGGGTCGAGGGGCTGATGGCGCTGTTCGGCATCGAAAGCCCCGGCCTGACCAGTTCGCTGGCGATCGGCGAAGAGGTCGCGGCGCGGTTGGGTCTTTAAAATCCTCCCCCCCCCGTGGGAGAGGATCGCCCCTCCCGCTCCCGCGTTGACACCGTCGCCGGGCGCCACGATGGTCCCGGCCCGAAAAGCCGCTCCCGGAGCCCGTCTTGAGCAACATCCTGCACGCCATGCTGGGCAAGGGGCTGGGCGGCCTTGAGCAGGTCTTCCTCGACTATCAGCCGATCCTGGAGGCGTGGGCCGCGCGCCATGGCGGGCGCTGCGTCGGCGTCGTGCGTCGCGGCGGCAAGGTCGCGGCGGCCCAGGCCGATCGGGCGCCGCCGCTCTCGACCATGCCGGCCCTCACCGACTGGGACCCGCTGACGGTCGGCGCCGCCAAGGCCCTGGTCCGGACGACGCGGCCCGACCTGATCCTCAGCCACGGCCAACGCCCGGCCCGCGTGTTCGCCAAGGCCGCGCCGCCGAACGCGGTGCAGGCCGTCTGCGTGCACAAGCCGGCCTTCGACATCCGGCCGGGCGTCCACTACCTGTGCGTCGGCCAGCATCTGGCGCGGCTGGCGATCGAGCGCGGCGCGCCGGCGGACCATGTCCATGTCATCCCCAACGCCGTGACGCCGCCGACCGCGCGCGCCGAGCCCTTCGCGCGGGCCGAGGGGCCCATCCGCATCGTCGCGGCCGGGCGGCTGCATCCCAAGAAAGGCTTCGACGTGCTGATCCGCGCGGTCGGCAAGCTGCGCGCCTGGGACCTGGAGGTGGTCTGCGACATCGCCGGCGAGGGCGGCGAGCGCGGCGCGCTGGAAGCCCTGATCCGCGAGC